>JALZBO010000009.1 GCA_030863545.1 Actinomycetota bacterium | reverse complement strand
CCTATCTGGTCTCGCGGATCCTCCTCAACGTTCCGAAGGAGATCGCAACCGCCATTGCTCTGGCGGGCGCCTTCAACATCCTCGCCGCTTGCACCTACATTGCGCTCTCATCGAACATGGATCGCTTCCAGTGGTTGTCGCTCGCCGGCGTCACCCTGCTGCCCGTCCTGTTCGGGGGGGTGGCAGCGGCAGGGATCATCCATTTCCCTGGCGCGGAGGGCGAGGCGCACGAGCGAGAGGAGGCAGCCCCGACGGTGAACATCGCGGCCAACAACCTCGCCTTCGACCAGAGGGAGCTCGTTGTGCCCGCGGGACGTGAGTTCAAGCTGGTCTTCAACAACCAGGAGGCCCTGCCCCACAACGTTGCAATCCTGAGGTCGCAGGGATCGGGCGAAGTACTGTTCCGGGAGCCTCCGTTCACCGGTCCGGCGGAGCGCACGTACACGGTGAATGCGATTCCCGCCGGAAGCTACTACTTCCAATGCGACGTCCATCCGAATATGAACGGGACTGTGACCGCGCAGGAAGGGGCTGGACCGGAGGCTCAGGCCGCGGAGGGAGCGGGCACGGCCGTAACGATAGTGTCGGAGAACCTTGCTTTCGACAAGAAGGAGATACAGGCGAGGGCCAACCAGGGCTTCAAGTTGACGCTCGACAACAAGGAGCCTCAGCCCCACAACGTGGCGATTCTCAGAAGCCAGGGATCGGCGGAGGTGCTGTTCAGGCAGCCGCCGTTCGTGGGTCCGAGGAAGGAAACTTGGGACGTTGCTGGTCTGCCTGCGGGCAGGTACTACTTCCAGTGTGACGTCCACCCCAACATGAACGGAACGGTCGCGGTCTCTTAAAGACTCCCCTCCCCCAATGACTCGTTTCGCCAAACTGGCCTGGTTCACGACCTTCATGACCGTCGCCCTCGTCATGGTCGGCGCTCTCGTTCGCGCCACCGGCTCGGGGCTCGGATGCCCCGACTGGCCCAAGTGCTTCGGAAGGTGGATCCCGCCGATGAGGGCGACCGCGCTAGTCGAGTACTCGCACCGGCTGAGCGCGTCGGTCGTGGGAGCGCTGGTCCTTTACCTGGCCGTTATGGCGTGGCTGAGGCACCGGACGGCTGGAGCCGTCTTCTGGCCCTCCCTGCTGGCGCTCGTCACGGTGATCGTCCAGGCGTGGATCGGACGGGCCGTCGTCCTCGGCGACCTCCAGGGAGACCTCGTCGTCACCCACTTCTTCACCTCCATGGTCCTGGTCGGATCCCTTGCGTTCACGGCGGCCAATGCTTCCCATCCGCGTGGAGGGAGGCTCGACGGCCTTGCCCGCCACTGCTTATTCACGACTTTCGCCGCCCTGGCCGTCTTGATAGCGGGCGCATTTGTGGTCAAGCACGGAGCGGGCGGCGCGTTTTCCGACTGGCCCTTGATGAACGGCTCGCTCCTCCCTCCTGAGGGGGATCAACAACTTCTTCATTACACGCACCGGGCGCTGGCCGCCCTGCTCGGGGTTTTGCTGGCGCTGCTTGCCGTGAGGGTCGTGAACAGAAAGCCTAGGGATACGCTCCTGATTGGGCTCGCACACGGCACCTTCTCGCTATGGCTTGCTCAAGCCCTGCTTGGTGCAGCAAACGTCTGGACCCGCTCGGCGCCGTGGACCATCGTCGCCCACGTCCTTTTTGGGGCCCTCCTCTGGGTCGGCGTCATCACCTTGACGGTCCTCGCGTACCGCAGGGCTTTGCCCGTGCCCGAGCAAGGGACGCCGGCCACGAGGCGCGAGGAGAGTGGGGTGGCCAGCAGGGCGAAGGCTTATTTCATGCTTACGAAGCCGCGAATCATCGAGCTTCTTCTGATAACCACGGTGCCCGCGATGATCGTCGCGGAAGGGGGCTGGCCTTCCCCGTGGCTCATGCTGTCCACACTACTCGGAGGGGCCATGGCGGCGGGCTCCGCCAACTCCATCAACTGCTACCTCGACCGCGACATCGATGAGAAGATGAAGCGCACCTCGACGCGTCCTCTTCCGCGCCAACAGGTCACGCCCGCGAACGCGTTGCGCTTTGGCGTGGCGCTCGGGATCTCGAGCATGGTCTGGCTGGTGCTGACGGTCAACGTTCCGGCGGCGGCGCTCGCGGGCGGGGCCATTCTTTTCTACGTCTTCGTCTACACGGTCGCCCTCAAGCGCTCCACCCCATCGAACATAGTCATAGGAGGAGCGGCGGGTGCGGCGCCCGTTCTCGTCGCCTGGGCGGCGGTGACCGGCGGCGTTGGGCGGCCCGCCTGGGTGCTGTTCGCGATCATCTTTTACTGGACACCTCCGCACTTTTGGGCTCTGGCCCTCAAGTACCGGGACGAGTACGAGGCAGCCGGCGTTCCGATGCTGCCGGTGGTTCAAGGGACGGACGAGACGACGCGCCAGATACTGCTCTACTCGGTGGTGCTCTTCGCCGTGAGCCTGCTCGCATACCCGGTGGCACAACTCGGCGTGCTTTACCTGGCCTCAGCGGTCGTGCTCGGGGCGCTTTTCATCGGCTACGCATGGCGCCTGCGGTCGAGTCGGGATGCGAAGACCGCGATGAGCCTGTTCAGGTTCTCGATCAGCTACCTGGTGCTGCTTTTCGTGGCCCTTGCCGTCGACCGGCTGATTCCCGCTGCCCAGCTCGAGGGGATGTACGGGCCGGTCCTTGCGGTGGCCGCGGCAGTGTTCGTGCTGTTCGAGGCCGCCATCCTCATCGGAGTCTTCGGATACCGAAGCCCGGCCCTCGATCCGGGTAGGGTCAGGGTGGTGGCCATGGAGCTCGTCTGGACCGTCATCCCGCTTTTAATGGTCGGGAGCCTTTTCCTGCTCTCTTGGCAGCCGGCGGCGTTGGCCTTACCTTGATCGCAACGCTGGGTTTGCGGGAGTCAAAGATGGCTGCTAAGAAGCGACAAACGCCGGGCGCGACCCCTTGTCGATCCACCCGAACCTGCTCTCGTTAGTCGGCAACACCCCGCTGGTTGCCCTGGACCGCGTCGGAGCAGGCCTTCCCGGACGGCTCGTCGCGAAGCTCGAGATGCTGAATCCGGGGGGCAGCGTCAAGGACCGGATTGCCGAGGCAATGGTGGTGGCTGCCGAGAGATCCGGCAAGCTATGTCCGGGTGGCGTGATCGTCGAGCCGACGAGCGGGAACACGGGGGTCGGGCTCGCGATCTGCGCCGCGCAGCGCGGGTACCGGTGCATCTTCGTCATGCCGGACAAGATGAGCCAGGAGAAGATAAATCTGTTGAGAGCGTACGGAGCGGAGGTCGTGGTGTGCCCCACCGACGTTGCTCCCGACTCCCCCCGCTCCTACTACAGCGTCGCGCGCAGGCTGGCGGAGGAGGTGCCGGGGGCCTTTGCTCCCAACCAGTACTTCAATCAAGCCAACCCGGAGGCGCACTACAAGACGACCGGCCCCGAGCTCTGGGACCAGACCGGGGGGAAGGTGGACGTATTCGTGGCGGGCGTCGGCACCGGAGGGACCATCACCGGCGCGGGGAGGTATCTGAAGGAGAAGAACCCTGACGTCACGGTGGTCGGAGCCGATCCCGAGGGGTCGATCTACACCGGCCCAGACGACATTCACCCCTACCTCACCGAAGGAATCGGCGAAGACTTCTGGCCGGAGACGCTCGACCCGGGCATCGTCGATCGCTGGGAGCGTGTAAGCGACCGGGATGCCTTCCTCATGGCCCGTCGTGTTACGCGGGAGGAGGGAATCCTCATCGGAGGTTCGGGGGGAACCGCGGTCGTGGCGGCGATGAGGGTAGCTGCCGAGGTTCCCCGCGGGTCCCAGGTGGTCGTGCTCCTTCCCGATGGCGGCCGCTCCTACCTCAGCAAGATCTACAACGACGTATGGATGATCCAACACGGCTTCCTCGAGAGCACGAACCTTCCCGCCACCGTCCTGGACGTGATCTCGAGCAAAACGGCTTCGATGCCGGCCCTCATCCACGTGCATCCCGACGAGCGCCTGGGGACCGCCATTGACATCATGAGGGAGTACGGCGTCTCCCAGCTCCCCGTGATGCTAAGGGACGACCCCACTTCCCCCGGCGACCTGGTCGGGTCGATCCGTGAGAGAGATCTGCTGGAGGTGGTCGTCCGCGATCCAAGCGCGTTCGAGCGGCAGGTTGCCGAGGTCATGCAGGCGCCGATGCCGGTGGCTGCCTCGCACGAGGACGTGGAGTCGTTGCTCTCGAACTTCGCTCTCGGCGCGGCGGCGGTTGTAGTCGTCGAAAGGGGCAGGCCGGTGGGCGTCGTCACGAGATCGGATGTCCTCAGCTTCATGTCGAGCCAGAGGGACGGACGTTGAAGTTCGACACGCGTGCGATCCATGCCGGCCAGGATCCCGACGCCGCCACCGGTGCGGCCGTCGTCCCGATCTACCAGACTTCCACGTTCGTGCACGAGGAGGTGGGCAAGCACAAGGGCTTCGAGTATTCGCGCACCGGCAACCCGACCCGCATGGCCCTCGAGACGTGCGTTGCGTCCCTCGAGGAGGCGGAGTTTGGCCTGGCCTTTGCCTCCGGCATGGCAGCCGAGGACGCCGTCCTGCGCCTGCTTAGCCCCGGCGCCCACGTCGTGATGGGCGACGACGTATATGGGGGGACCCGGCGAATCGCCGACCGCGTCCTTACCCGGTTCGGGCTCGAGTTCAGCTCTGTAGACATGACGTCCGTCGAGAGCGTGGAGAACGCGCTTCGCCCCAACACCGCGATGATCTGGCTGGAGACGCCCACCAACCCCTACCTCCGCATAGTCGACGTCGAGGCGGTGAGCAAGGTCGGCCGGGGAGCGGGGGCGCTCGTCGTCGTCGACAACACCTTCGCCACGCCGGCGCTCCAGCGCCCGCTGACGCTCGGTGCCGACATCGTCGTTCACTCGACGACGAAGTATCTGGGCGGCCACTCGGATGTCGTCGGCGGTGCGGTTTGCACCTCCGATCCCAAGATCGCAGACCAGATCAAGTTTCTCCAGAATGCCGCCGGCGGAGTGCCGGGTCCTTTCGACTCGTGGCTCGTCCTCCGGGGGATCAAGACGCTCGGCGTGCGTATGAGCCGCCACTGCGAAAATGCTGCTCGGATAGCCGGCTTCCTAAAGGAACAACCGAAGGTGGAGCAGGTCTGGTACCCGGGCCTGGCGGATCACCCCGGCCACGAGGTCGCGCGGCGGCAGATGGACGACTTCGGCGGAATGGTCTCTTTCGAGGCAACGAGCGGGGAGGAAGCCCTTCGAATCGCCGCGGGGACCAAGCTCTTCTTCCTCGCGGAGTCGCTTGGAGGAGTCGAGTCGCTCATCGAGCATCCCGCAGCCATGACGCACGCGAGCATCGCCGGGACTCCCTACGCGGTGTCCGACCGTCTGGTCCGGTTGTCGGTCGGAATCGAGGACGTAGACGATCTCCTCGAGGATCTGGAGGTTGCGCTTAGCTAAAAGGCTCCCTCGTCTTCGCAGCCGCCGCTATCTCGGCCACCTCCTCGACCCGCCCGGCTGCTTTCATACGGGCGCCCCTCCACAACGAGCGCGTCGCCCCCAGCCAGACGAGGGCGTAGGAGAGCTCGATTCCCGCCAAGCCCGCTATCACCCATCTCGGGTCGAAGGAGTCGGAGAGCCGCCCTGCAGCAATAGAGCTGAGGGACATCGTCAGGCTGACGAGGCCGAGGTCGAACGCGAGGATGCGCCCGCGTACCTCGTCGGGCGAGAGCCGCTGAAGCCCGTAGCTGGAAAGAACCCATTGAGCACCGCCTCCCATGTGGGCGACGACAGCCAAAACCGCCGCCAGTGCGAGGGTTGGGATCTGTGAGACGAGCAGGTACGTCAACCCGTACAGGCCCATCGACCCTCCGAGCGCCAGGAAGAGCCGCCGCTCGTCATCGCCCGCGTACGCGGCTGCGGCGAAGGGCCCGAGGAGGGCGCCCAGCCCTCTTGCGGCAAAGAGCAGCCCGATTCCCGCGTCGGAGGCATTGAACGTCCTTGTCGCCAGCACCGGCAGCAACGCAATCACGCCGACGCCGAGGCCAAAGCCGGCCTTCGTCACGAGCAAGGCGATTATTCGTTGATCGGAACGGGCGTAAACGAACCCCTCGCG
>JALZBO010000008.1 GCA_030863545.1 Actinomycetota bacterium | reverse complement strand
GTGATCCGCAATTCTGAGTGGTCGAAGTGGGAACGCGTCATGTCCCCCGAGGGTTCCCCTGCGGGCAACGTCCTCACCGAGCCGCGCCCGGGCCACGCCGACCTCGCAGGGATGATGAAGTATGGCTTCGACGATGCCCGCAACGTTCTGGAGAGAGCCAGCGCAAGGGAGACAGCAGCTCGAACCTCGGCAGGATCGCTCGCCAAGCAGTTCCTGTCCCAGATCGGCATCTCGATCGTTTCCCATGTGGTTTCCATTGGGTCCGCAAGGGCCCGCGCCGGCACCCGTCCCCGCCCCGAGGATCTGGAGGCGGTCGACTCCTCGCCCGTTCGATGCTTCGACCGCGAGGCCGAGGCCGAGATGATCGGGCAGATCGAGGTTGCGGGGGAGGCAGGGGATTCGCTCGGCGGAGTGGTCGAGGTCCTTGCCTACGGCGTTCCGCCCGGCCTCGGCTCTCACGTCCACTGGGATCGAAGGCTCGACTCGAGGCTGGCGCAGGCGGTCATGTCTATCCAGGCCATTAAGGGGGTGGAGGTAGGCGATGGCTTCGAGGTAGCAACGCTTCGGGGCTCCGAAGCTCACGACGAGATCTTCTACGAGGGCAGCGGCTACGTCCGCCGTACGGACCGTGCGGGCGGGACGGAGGGGGGGATCTCGATTGGGGGAACGATAAGGGTCCGCGCGGCCATGAAACCCCTTTCGACACTGAAGCGGCCGCTTCAGACCGTCGACGTCAACACGAAGCAGCAGGTCGCCGCCTTCAAGGAGCGAACCGACGTATGCTCGGTTCCCGCTGCAGGCGTGGTGGCAGAGTCGATGGTGGCGCTGGTTCTCGCAGACGCGGCCCTCGAGAAGTTTGGCGGGGACACCCTCACCGACATCCTGTCTGCTCTGGAGTCCTACCGGGCGCGAATCGATGGGCGCTGACCGGGAAAGCGGCTCCACTCTCCCCATCATCGCCCTCATCGGTCCGAGTGGGGCAGGGAAGACCGAGATCGGCAGGCGCCTGGCGCAGAGGCTAGGGCGGCCCTTTCTCGATACCGACCGGCAGATCGTATCCCGCGCCGGCCGGAGCATAAGCCAGATCTTCGCCGACGACTCCGAGGAGGGCTTTCGGAAGCTGGAGGAGCAGGCGGTCGCGGACGCGGCTTCAACTCCCGGAGCCGTCGTTGCCTGCGGGGGAGGAGTCGTCCTGCGGCCCGCCAACGTCCGGGCACTGCGTAGCGCTGGCGTCGTCGTCTATCTCATGGCCTCTCCAGAAACTGCGGCGGCGAGGGTTGACAGCGCCGAGGGGCGGCCGCTCCTGCAGGGCGGGCCGGTGATAGGGAGGTTGTCCGAGCTCATCCGGGAGCGGCATCCTCTCTACGAGGCCGCCGCGCACCATGTTGTAGATGCGGAAGCGCCGCCGGAGAGGGTTGCAGATGAGATCGCGTCGCTGGTCTTTACCTTGGACGATGGTTCGGTGAGGAGCCCGGGTTGAGAAGCGTCAAGGTGGATCTCGGCGAACGGTCCTACGAGGTCATCGTCGGACAGGACCTCCTGCAATCCGTGGGAGAGTTTCTGCCCGCGGGCGACTACGACAAGATCCTCGTCATTGCCGATCAGGCGGTCGATGCCCTTCACGGCCAAACGCTCGCCCCCTCCCTGGAGTCGAGGGGGGAGGTGCACCGCCTTGCGGTGCCCTCGGGCGAGCGAAGCAAGTCGTGGAGCGTGGCCGGGCGGCTGCTCGAATCACTGGCCGCTTTGAGGGTCAGGAGAAACGACGTCGTAGTGAGCTTCGGAGGAGGGATGGTGTCCGACCTGGCCGGGTTCGTGGCTTCCGTCTACCAGCGGGGGGTTGCCGTGATTCACGTTCCGACGACCCTGCTCGGGCAGGTGGATGCAGCGATCGGCGGCAAGACCGGCGTGAATCTCCGCGCGGGGAAAAACCTCGCGGGAACGTTCTACCAGCCCTCGCTCGTCCTCTCGGATGTCTTGGTATTGGACACCCTCCCGCTGCGGGAGCTCCGCTCCGGGATGGCGGAGGTCGTGAAGTACGCCCTCTGCTACGAGCCTTGGATGATCCCCAACATCAGAGAGGTCTCGAAAGGGGTGAGTCCGAGAGGAAGCGACGACGACCTGCGGACCTGGAAGCCGACGGAAGCGGGACCGGCCGGGGTTGTGGAGGGCCGGCAGGCAGATCTCCTGGAGGATCTCGTTAGCCGTTGTGCCGGGATCAAGGCGAGCGTCGTATCCCGGGACGAGCTCGATCACTCGGGGCGGATAGTCCTCAACTACGGCCACACCTTGGGCCATGCACTGGAAGCCGCGGGAGGCTACAGGCGGTGGCTCCACGGTGAGGCGATCTCCGTGGGAATGGTTTTCGCCGCCCGTCTCGCCGAGCGGATGGGGCTTCTGAGCTCGGAGGAAGCCGACCTGCACGCGGACTTGCTGGCCGAGGTAGGGCTGCCGGTCAAGGCGCGGTTCGACCCCGATTCGATTACCCGAGCCTGGGACATAGACAAGAAGCACCTGCGCGGCCAGCGGTGGGTCCTACTGGAGGGGCTGGGAAAGCCGGTCGTTCGCAGCGACGTGGATCCACGCCTTGTGAGGGAGTCGCTTGATTCGGTCTCGACGGGGCCGGGGCGGCTGTGAAGATCCTCGTTCTCAACGGCCCCAACCTGAACCTCCTGGGGGAGAGGGAGCCGCTCGTCTACGGGAAGGCCACCCTGGCGGACGTGGAGAAGATTTGTCACGAGAGAGCGGCGGAGCTCGGGGCGGAGATCGACTTCCGCCAGACGAACGATGAGGCCGAGCTCATCGAGTGGCTGCACCAGGCGAGGAACGTTGCCGGTGGAGTCGTCATCAACCCCGCCGCGTTGTCCCATTACTCCTTTACGTTGAGAGACGCGGTCGCCGCCTGTGGCGTCCCCGTTGTGGAGGTTCACATCTCGAACATCTACGCTCGGGAGGAGTTTCGGCAGCGCTCCGTAGTCTCGCCGGTCGCCCGCGGAGTCATCTCGGGGTTTGGCGTCGAGGGGTACGCACTGGCGGTCGACGCCGTGGCGCGGATCCTCGCCGAGGGGCAGTGAGATGGACTTTGCAGCCAGGTTGACCAGGATCGGGGAGCGGCTGGAGCGCGAAGGGCTGGACGCGCTCCTGGTCACGAACATGACCAATGTTCGCTACCTGTCGGGCTTTACGGGGACGAACGGCTATGTGCTCGTAGGCAGGGAAAGGGCTCGCTTCTTCACGGATGGGAGGTACCGGCTGCAGGCGTCGGAGCAGGTGAAGGATGCCGAGGTGCAGGTTTGCTCGAACCAGCAGGAAGTCGCCAGGACGTTGTCGGACCTGGCCAGGGATTGGGGGCTCTCCCGCGTTGGCTTCGAGGGCGCCGATGTGACGCTGATCAGCCGGCGCGCCGGCTGGGAGCCCCCGCTTGGAATGGACCGCCTCAAGTCCTACTTCGGATCTGCAGAGCTTGTTCCTACTGCGCGGTGGGTCGAGGAGCTGAGAGCAGTCAAGGATCGCGACGAGGTGCGGCTGATCCAAGAGGCCGCCGAGATCACCGACGCAGCATTCGACCACATCCTCCAGAGGGTGAAGCCGGGGGTGTCGGAAAGGGCGCTGGCCCTGGAGATCGAGTTCTACATGAGAAGGAGCGGGGCCGACGACGTCTCGTTTGACCCGATCGTGGCAGCCGCGGAGCGAAGCGCCCTCCCGCACGCGCAGCCGACCGACCGCCCCGTCGAAACAGGTCGGTACCTGCTTTTCGACTTTGGATGCATAGTCGGGGGTTACTGCTCGGACATGACGAGAACGACCGTCGTCGGAGCCAGCGACCAGCGGCACATCGAGGTTTATGAGCTCGTGCAGAAGTCGCAGGCGGCGGGGCTGGGAGCAGCCGCGCCGGGGGTGGGGTGCGGCGAGGTCGATCAGGCGGCAAGACAGGTCATCGACTCGGCGGGGCACGCGGAGCTGTTCCCCCACGGCCTCGGTCACGGCGTGGGGCTGGAGATCCACGAAGATCCCGTCCTGAGACGCGGGATACCCGATACGCTCGGGCCCGGCCACGTGGTGACCGTCGAGCCCGGGGTCTACTTCGAGGGATGGGGAGGCGTGAGGATCGAGGACCTGGTCGTGGTGACGGAAAATGGGGTACAACCTCTTAGCAGGGCTCCGAAGGACCTCATAGTTACGTAGCCCAAGAAAGCCGCACCACCGGGTTCGGGGGTGCCTCACACGGTTCGGACAGCTCCAGCAACTGATAGCCATGATCTCTACGAACGACATGCGCCCCGGAATGACGCTCGACCTCGATGGAGAGCTCTTCACGATCGTCCAGTACCAGCACCACAAGCCGGGCAAGGGAGGTGCGATGGTGAGGACGAAGCTCAAGAGCGTCCGAAGCGGGGCCGTCCTGGACCGCACCTTTCGTGCTGACGAGAAGGTGGAGCTCGCGATTCTCGACAAACGGGAGATGCAGTACCTCTACGCCGACGATTCTGGCTTGGTGTTCATGGATAACGAAAGCTACGACCAGATCCACATCGACAGGGACTTCGTGGGCGACCGGGCCGGTTTCCTGAAAGAGGGGCAGGTCGTCCAGGTGGCTCTATATCAGGGGGCGCCGATCGGCATAGAGCTGCCTCCCACCGTCGACCTTACGATCACTGAGACAGACCCGGGGCTTCAGGGAGATCGGAGCTCCGCGGGCAACAAGCCGGCGACCGTGGAGACGGGGGCGGTGGTCCAGGTGCCCTTGTTCCTCAAACCGGGCGAGACGATCAGGGTGGACACCCGCACCGGAAACTACGTCACCAGGGTCAGATAAGGCGCCTTGGGCCGTCGCAGGGGGGCTCGTAAGCTGGCCTTGGACATCCTCTACCAGTCGGATCTCAGCCACGCCCCGGTTGAAGAGGTCCTGCAACGCTACGAGGGCAACCCCGGCTTCGAATTTGCCGAAAAGCTCGTGCGGGGCGTCGATGATCACCGGGAGGAGCTGGACCGGCTGATCGCGAAGCACGCGCAGGAGTGGTCGATCGACAGGATGCCGATTCTCGACCGCAATCTCCTTAGAATTGCGATCTTCGAGATGCTGAACGTGGACGACGTCCCGAATGCCGTCGCCATCAATGAGGCCGTGGAGCTCGCTCGCATCTATTCGACCGAGGATTCGAGCCGTTTCATCAATGGAATATTGGGAGCAGTCGCGTCCAGCACGTGACCCACCAGCCTGGACACGCCTATGAGGGGGGTTTGATAATCGAATGCGGATAGGCAAAGCTATCGACGCGTGGGGGGAGTGCCGCGGATGAGCGACGATCTGCAAACCGAGGAGCCCAAGGCCGGCACCAAAATCTCCGAGACCGAGGCCGACACGTTCGACGTCCCGGGAATGCTCGACTCGGTGGGGACCTCGCGTCTCAGGGGTCCCGACGCGTACATCACCGGCCGGCTCCTGATGATGATCTCCAGCGGGATTGCGGTAGGGATACTCATCCTCATCGGCATTCTCCTCTTCGTGTCCCTGACGTCCGCGGACAACCGCCCTCCGACACCCGCCGAGCTTGGCGCGCTTGCTGAAAACGACAAGGCGATCGAGGCGTACAAAGAGGTGAGGACCCAGCGCTTCCAGGTCGTGAAGGACCTGCTGCAGTTGCTGGTGGTCGCGCTTGTCGTGCCGCTGCTGACGATTGTTCTCGGATACATCTTTGGGCGCCAGACGACTCCGAGAAGGCACGACGTCGCTCGGGATTGACGGCTAGCGACCAGGAGTCCGTCGAGCTTCCGGAGCCGCCAAGGCAGGAGCTTGCCGGTTTTTGGATTCGGTTTGGCGCAGCCCTCATCGACTGGCTCCTCGTAAGCCTCGTAGCCGGCGCCATCGCGGGGGCCTTCGGCCTGGATTTCGGGCTGGTTAGGACGCCGGCTCCTGGGGGCGGTTTCGAGGCAAGGATCGTCACGGGACCTACCGAGCTTCTTTCGCTCGTCTACTTCACGTACTTCCATGGAACCCCGGCCGGCCAGACCGTCGGCAACAGGGTTGCAGGGATCAGGGTCGTCGACCAGGCGGCTTTCGGGACGTCGATTGGGTACGCTCGGGCATTCCTCCGGGTCTTGGTCAGCTACATCTCCGGCTTCGTCTTGCTGCTCGGCTACCTCTGGATGCTCTGGGACGATCGTAAGCAGACGTGGCACGACAAGGCCGCAAGGTCGTCGGTCGTGCTCGCAAGGTCGGATCCGCCGTCAGGTTTTGGGATGCCCCGGAGCGGTTGACTAACGGGTGGTGAAGCTTGCCTGGGACACCAAGCGAAGTTAGAGTGGAGGAGCTTCCCTGCCCGGGAGGCGAGCAGAATACCCCGAGTCTCTAGCTCACCCTTTAAAGGCTGGTCCAGCGAGGCCAGAAAGGAGAGCCGAAAATGCAGTGCCTGGTAGCCGTGCCCGTCAGGGGCGGCCTTCTTTTTTCTTGAGCACCAAACCGACGCCCCCG
>JALZBO010000077.1 GCA_030863545.1 Actinomycetota bacterium | reverse complement strand
GCCGCCCGCTTCGGCAACCCGAGGTCCAAGGCGAAGTCTTGCGCAAGATCAGCCGGGTCCGGCTTCACTCACGAACATGATGCGCTTTTCCCCAACGCGGTTCTAGGGGAGAACGAGCGCAGCTGCTTTCGAAAAAACACCTAAATCCTCTGGGTAGTGTCGGCACCCCCGGCCTAGGTACTTGACGCTAGCCCGTCGTCTCCTCGGCCGGCTCGTCGGAAGGTTCCACCATGAGGGTGAGCCCCTTTATTCCCTTGACCTTTATGGGGGTGCCCCGCCCAATCGCGGCGCCCAGAGTCTGCGCCCGCCAAAGTGTCCCTTTGGCCATCACCTGGCCCTCCGGGCTTATGTCGGTCCTCGCGACCCCCATAGATCCGACAAGACCCTCGGTCCCGATGAGCGGCTTCGCCGCGCGCGCCTTCAACGCCGACGTCATCACGGACAGGAAGAAGATGGCGTTCGCAGCGAGACCCATGGCTATCGCCCACCACGGCAAGCGAAGCGAGGGGTGGGCGCGGGCAAACAGGAGGACGCTCCCGGCCGCGAGCGTCACGAAGCCAAGGACGGTCACCGCGCCAAGGCGATTAGCCCTCAGGTCCGCGACCAGCAATGCGATTCCTCCGATCATCAGCGCGACTCCCGTCCATGACGTGGGCAACACCGTGAGGGCGTGGAAGCCGAACATGAGGGCCACTCCCCCGGCCAAGCCGCTTGCTCCGATGCCGGGGTTGTAGACCTCGAAGAGAAGGCCAAACACACCGAGGAGCAAGAGCAGATAGGCGATCGTCGGGCGGGCGGCGCTATGTGTGAGCCTCTCTAAAAGGCCCATCTTCATGAAGCGCAAAGTGAAGGGCGTGTCCGGGAGCGTCCGCTCCCCTCCGTGAGCTCGGACGGTCTTGCCCTTGAGGCTTTGAAGCAGCGCCGGCATCGAATCAGCCGTTGCATCGATTATTCGGAGGCGCGCCGCTTCGGACGCTTCGACTGGTCCGGACGTAAGCGCGGACCTCGCGTCGGCCCCAAGCCAGTCCTCTTCAGGGGGCAAGAGAGCGAGGGGGTCCGGAGTCGACGCGCGTTGGTCTGCCCCCGTCCTGTACGCCCTGAGGTCGATGGGCTCGAGCGGCCCCAGCCGTGCGGACGGCGACATTGCCGTATATCCGGCGGAAAGGGCGAGCAACGCCCCCGCGCCCCCCGCCGTTGCCTCTCCGGGCCCGACCCACACGACGACGGGGACGCTCGAGGTGGCGACCGCGTCCACCACCTGCCTGGCCGTTGCCCCGAGCGCGCCAGGGGTGTCGACGCGAACGATTATGGCGGCCGCTCCGCGCCGTGCTGCCCCCTCGACCTGCGAGCGAAGCGACCGAGCCACGGACGGGTCGATGAAGCCCGTGACCTCCACGTAGTCGGCGATGTTTCCATTCGCAGGCTGGGCGGAGGCTTGAGACAAGACGGCTGAAGCGAGCAGGACGAGCAGGACTCCCGCGACCGCCGAGGGGTGGGAGCGCCTATTCCTCACGGACGAGCTACAGACTCTCAACTAGCCTCCCGGACGAACTACAGACTCTCAACTGGCCTCCCCGGACGAACTACAGATTCTCAACTGCCCTCCCAAACCTCTCTGACAAGAACTGTCCATATAATCAGGCCGATGCTGAAGTCGATGCTGATGAAGGCAATAAGCAAGGTCGACACGGACGCGGGTGCAGGGACGAGTCGCGCCCTCGAACGGGTGAAGAGCCGCATCGCCCAGCGTCTCACCGAGTACGGGATCAACCAGGGCCCCGGGAGCGCGGGGACGGTCGAGATCATGCTCCTGCCCGCGGCAGAGCGCATCTTCCGGGCGCACTGGACCGGGTATCGGCTTGTCTACCCGCAGCCGACTCTCTTCCTACGGGCAACCCTGAAAGACGGCAGCTTCTGGTCGGAAGGGTACATCTCGGATGTCCAGCCTTCCTTTGTGCTTGCCTTCAGGAAGCAGCCCCACCCGACGCGGGGGACGGGCGCCGAACGGCCGGATGACAAGTTCGCCTCCCCTGAGTCGATCGAGGTCTCTCAGACCGTCCGAAAGCAGCGGATAGAGGAGGGGCTCGTACCCGACGAAGAGATCATGAGGTACGAGGACTTCGATTTCCCCGAGGAGGCGGTCGACCAGTTCTTCAACTACACCTCGTTTTACTGCCTCAGGGCCGTGAACGCGGAGTGGACCGAATTCGGCTACGTCGCCGACGAATCCGTCGATTGGGAAAACGTCGAGGTGTCTGCACCGGCCGGTGACATCGATGCGGCCATCGATGAGGGGCTCAAGAAGTCCGACATCCTGTGGCTTATCCCCGACACCGATCTCCTCGGCCGCGCGATCCCGTGTTGGTTCGTCTACACGAAGGACAAGCGCCTGTTCGTCCTCTCCGGCGAGCCGGAGCAGCGAATCCCCTACGCGGGGGACGTCCGCAGCGCCCACGTCGTAACGAGGTGGAAGGGCCGGGACGCCCGGATGGCGGAGTTCGACGCCGACGTCCGGCCGATAACGGCGGCCAACCGGCAGGAGTTCGAAGAGATCGGGAAGCTGCTGGTGGCTAAGCGTCAGTCGGTCAGGGCGAGCCCTGAGGAAACCATCGAGTCCTGGATGCGCGACGGGGTGATCCTGGAACTCTTCCCTCGCGTTTGACGCTCGGAGAGCTGATCGTAAGGGGGGCCCTGCAGGGCGGCGGCGCCTTCTTCTCGGCGGGTGTCCGAACCAATCTAATCGGCGAGCTCGAGGAAGCGGCGAACGGGCGAGCGGTGGAGCATCGGCTCCACAGCCACGAAGGCGCCGCCGTGAACGCGGCCCACGGATTCGCGAGGACGGCGGGAGCACCCGGCGTCGCGTTCATCGCCGGTGGTGGGGATGCCATTGCTGCCTTTCCCGCGATTCGGGACGCCTACCTCTGCTACGTGCCGATGCTGGTTGTCTCGGTTGGACACGGCGATCGGGACAGCGTCGACCTGGAGAGTGTGAGTGGGGGGTTTCGCCACTTCTACGGCCGAATAACTCGGGCAGACGAAGCGCCGGCGGTGGTGCGAGACGCCCTACAAACGAGCCAGAGGCGGCGCGGCCCCTCGCTCATCGAGCTCGCCGAGAGGCTCCTGGCCCAACCGGTCGATAAAGACGAGGAAGTGGCCCGCGGAGACGACGTTGAGGTCGCCGCGGCGCCCGATCCCGAACGCCTCTCGGAAGCCGCGTTCTTGCTCGAGCTCGCGGCAAGGCCCGCGATCTTGGCGGGGGCCGGAGCAGTCTCCTCCGGCGCCGGGCTCGAGCTGCAGCAGATCGCCGAACGGCTGGCGGCGCCCGTCGTCACGACTTGGAGGGGGAAGGGAGCGATCCCCGAGTCCCATCCCTTGGCGGCGGGGGCGATCTTCGGTGAACCGGAATCCCGGCTGGTTTTGAGGGATGCCGACCTCCTGCTGGCCGTGGGTACCAGCTTCGACGTCGGCGGCCGGGCTGATCGGGCGGTCGATCTGCCCCCCCAGATCATCCAAGTTGACGTCGACGCCTCTCAGATCGGGCGGCGCCACGGGGTGAGGGTAGCGGTTGTGGGAGATGCCAAGCACGCCCTCACGGGCATCCTGCGGTCCTTGTCGACGGGAGGAATTGGGATGGTCGGTGGAAGGGACGTGGGGAGCCAGGTGGATGACTCGAGGGGAGGCGCTTCGCTTGTCAGGCAGGTGCGGCAAAGGGCCTGGGAGAGGGCGCGGGCGGAAGGAGCGGGCCACCTGGACATGCTGCAAGCGATCCGTGAAGCTCTGCCTCCCAACGCCGCCACTATCCACGAGTACGACGCTTCCGCCGGCTGGTTCGCGCCCTTCTTCGAGGTAGCCCAGGACCAGGACTTCCTTTATCCGGCGGGACAACGGCGGGGGTTTGCGGTCCCAGCAGCGATGGGCGCAGCTGCTGCCGGCGATCGCCCCGTCGTAGGGTTCTGCGATCAGCACTCGTTCGTCTACCGGTGCTCCGAGCTCCCGTTTTCATCGCCCAACGCTCGGCCCTTCACCTTGGTCGTCTCGGAGCATCCGAGCTCAGACGGCGTGCCGGGGAAAGTTTCTGTTCCGCCCTCCCCACGGTCCTCGTCGGTAGCCGAGATCGCTCGCTCGTTTGGACTGGGGTCTGCCGTTGCGTCAACTCCGGAGGAGCTGGGGGCTGCGCTTCGTTCCGCCCTCGACGAGGCCACGCCGCAGTTGATCCATCTGTTGCACGATTGGAGTACGCCTCGGCCTTGAGAGGGTCAGGCCTCAACTTGAACGGAGTCCTCGGCAAGATCGCGAGGGGAGCCGCCATGGCCACCGCGGTCGGGGCGGGTGCAGCCGGCTATGCGTTCCTCGAGGCTCGTCTGTACCGGACGAGGAGCTACACCGTCCCCGTCCTTCACCCCGGCGCCTCCCGCATAACCATCCTTCAGGTTTCCGACCTTCACCTGCGGCTCCGGAGGCAGCGCCTGATCCGCTTTCTGGAATCACTCGAGGGCCACCCTCAGGACCTCGTCCTGGCGACGGGAGACCTTCTTGGCGACCCTGAAGCCGTAGGAGAGTGCCTTCGGCTGCTCAACGGCCTGGAGGCGAAGGGTGGAAGGTACTTCGTCTTCGGCTCCTCCGATTACTACGCGCCCACCCTCAAGAGCTATCTCGACTACTTCCTTGGACGGCGCCGGCACGGCACCGCCAGGAACCCTACCCGAGCGTTCCGCCACGGCCTAACGGGTGCGGGGTGGCAGGACATGAATAACACAACGGTCAGAACTACGGTGAACGGTACATCGATACAGCTGACCGGGATGGACGACCCCTGGCTTCATCGAGAGGATCGAAGCCTGCTCGTGAGGGAGGCCGACGCGGACACCGCCGTGCTCGTCGTCCACGACCCTGCTCCGTTCGAAGATGCGTTCGAGGCGGGCTACGACCTGGTGATTGCCGGCCACACCCATGGAGGGCAAGTGAGGCTGCCCCTCATCGGCGCGATCGTCAGCAACTCTACGGTTCCGCCCCGCCTTGCCCGCGGGCTCTCGAACGTTGACGGGTCGTGGCTTTTCGTGACGCCGGGTCTCGGAACGGGCAAGTACGCCCCCTTCCGGTTCCTGTGCCGCCCGGAGGCCTCCATCCTTCACCTCGTCCCGAAGGAGCCGACCTAGCGCGAGCGGCTCGAGCCGCGGCCTAGCTCCCCTGGCCCCACCTCTCGAAGTGAACGACGGAGCCGAACGCCTTTCGTCCCCGCCCCACCGATGCGGAGCGCCGGTCGGGCATCGGTTGTCCCAGCGTCACGATTCCAAAAGGGGTGACGTCGGAAGGGATCGCGAGCAGGTGGCGAACCTCCTTGGTTTGATCGCTATGCAAGCCTAGGAACCCGGCCGCCCACCCCTCGTCGACGGCCGCGAGGAGCAGGAGCATGAGGCTGCAGCCCGCGTCGACGAACCAAAACGGAACGGCCCAGCCCTCCGGGCCCACCGCGTTCGCCTTGTCGGCGTCGGCGTAGCGGTCACGGTAGGCCTTCTCGCTTACGCAGCAGACGACGTGGACCGGGGCTCGAGAAAGCCAGGGGTTGAACCCCCGCGCCACATACGCCGGCTCTCTAGCTATCTGTGCAACCTTGGCCCGTGTCGCCTCATCCTGAACGACGACGAACGACTGGCCCTGAGAGAACCCGGCGCTCGGCGCCCTAGTGGCAACCTCCAGTACGCCGCGCAGCCGATCCTCCTCTAGTGGTGTGGAGCGGTAGTTGCGCACCATCCTGCGGCGCCGTACTACCTCCTTGAACTCCAACAGCTGCTCCGAGGACGCTTGGCAGTAGGGAAAGCAAACAGATGTCGTGGTCGGGATGGCGGGATTTGAACCCACGACCTCCTCGTCCCGAACGAGGCGCGCTACCAAGCTGCGCTACATCCCGTCAGTCAGAGTGTACTCGCCCTGATCCGTCCTCGGCGCGATCGCTCTCCAGCCTCTCGATCGCAGCCTTCAACCTCGTGCGGTACTGCTCCGCTTCCTCGTCATCACGATAAGGCTGTCGAGGCCAGAAAAACCCCCTCAGCCCGTCCTTGAACCGGCGGGGCACCACGTGGACGTGGAGGTGGGGGACACTCTGACTAACCCGGTTGTTGACGGCCACGAACGTTCCGTCGGCTCGCAGCCCGGGCACCATCGCCGCTGCTACCAGGCGCGCAGCGCCGAAAAGCGGCGAAAGGAGGCCGTCGGGAAGCTCGGGCAGGGTCTCGAAGTGAGATCTCGGCACGACGAGGCAGTGCCCAGGAAAGACGGGGCGATGGTCGAGGAAGGCAACGATCTGGTCGCTCTCCCAAACGATCCGCGCCGGCTTGCTCCCCGCCGCGATTTCACAGAAGAGGCAGCCGGTGATGCTTTTCTCCGGTCACCTGAGGTCCGGCGTGCTAGGGAAGGAGCAACTCGGCGATCTGCACGGCGTTCAGAGCCGCCCCCTTGCGGAGGTTGTCCGAGACGGTGAAGAAGCCGAGGGAGCGGCGATCGAAGGAGTCGGCCTTCAACCTTCCCACGTAGCAGGCGTCCGTCCCTGCAGCAGTGAGGGGGTTTGGGACCTCCGCCAGCTCGACGCCGGGAGCCTCGGCCAGCATGTTGCGCACCGACTCGACTTCAACCTCCTGCTCGAAGCGTGCGTGAACGGCCGCGCCGTGCCCGACGACGGTGGGAACCCGAACGCAGGTGGTGAACACCTCAAGGTTTTGATGACCGAGGATCTTTTGGCTCTCGAGCTGCATCTTCAGCTCCTCGCCCGTCGACCCTCCTGGACGGACGCTTCCTATGAGCGGGATGACGTTGAAGGCGATGGGCGCGGCGAAGACCTGGGGATCGGGGGCAAGGGAGTTCGCTCCGGCAGACGCCAAGCGATCCACTTCGCCGACCAGCTTCTGGGTTTGGGCGTCGAGCTCCTCGACGCCGGCCCTGCCCGCTCCCGAGGTCGACTGGTAGGTGGAGACGATCATCCTCTCCAACCCGAATCGGCGGTGCAGGGGCGCAAGCGGCACGACCACGCCGATCGTCGAGCAGTTGGGGGACGCAATGATGCCCTTGTGCCCCTCGACCGCATGCGGGTTCGCTTCGGGGACGACCAGAGGGACGTCCGCATCCATCCTCCAGGCGGCGGAGTTGTCAACGACTACGGCTCCGGCGGAGACCGCGACCGGGCCCCACTCGGCGGCGACGTCGTCCGGGGTGTCGAGCAGGACGAGGTCGATCCCTTCAAACGCCTCTGCCGAGATCGGCACCACCTCCAAGCTCTCTTCCCCAAACGGCACTCGCCGCCCCGCGGATCGGGCGGACGCGATCGGCACGATCTCGGACGCGGGAAACCCGCGCTCGTAAAGGATGTCGAGCATCACGCGGCCGACGGCACCCGTCGCGCCGACTACCGCCACTCGCGGCGATTCAGGCAATCTCATGACATCAGGTTACAACCGGCTCGGGCGCGCGCCGGTCGCTGGGCTCGTCGGAAAGCTGGAAGCGGTCGTGGATGACGCGCACGGCGCGGTCGATGTCCTCGGCCCGCACGACGCACGAGATCCGAATGGACGACGTGGAGATCATCTCTATGTTTATCCCCGCTTCGGCCAGCGCCTCGAACATCTCTGCTGCGACCCCGGGATCGGACTTCATGCCGGCGCCGATCAGCGACAACTTTGCGATGTCCGGATCCTCCGTGTAGCCCTCGGCCCCGATGTCGGAGACGATCTTGCGGAGGGCCTCATCCGATCGGGCCAGGTCCTCCTTGGGCATAGTGAACGTCACGTCGGTTTTTCCTTCCTCCGAAACGTTCTGCACGATCATGTCGACGTTAATTCGCCGAGCGGCGATGGCGCCGAAGATGGAGGCCGCCACGCCGGGCCGGTCCGGCACTCGACGAATACGCACCATCGCCTCGGACGTGTCGTGCGTGACCGCCGTTACCAGTGCTTTCTCCATCCCCTCCTCCTCCCGTATCACGAGCGTTCCCGGCTCGTCCGAGAACGACGACCGGCAGTGGATCACTACGTTATGCGTTCGAGCGTACTCCACTGCGCGCAGAACGAGGACCCCCGCCCCGGACGCGGACATCTCGAGCATCTCCTCGAAGGTGACGGTCTTGAGCTTCCGAGCGTTCGGCACCCGGCGCGGGTCGGCAGTGTATACGCCCTCCACGTCCGTGTAGATTTCACACACGTCGGCTCCTAGGGCCGCGGCCAACGCGACCGCGGTGGTGTCCGAGCCGCCCCTTCCGAGGGTGGTAACGTCGAACGCGGTGGAGACGCCCTGAAAACCTGCCACTATGACGATCTTCTCCTGGGCCAGCGCCTCCTCTATCCGGCGCGCCTTCACCTCGACGATCCTCGCCTTGGTGTGGGTCGTGTCGGTGACGATCCCGGCCTGCGAGCCGGTGAAGCTGATCGCGTCGTAGCCCATCTCGATGAGCGCCATGGAGATGAGCGCCATTGAGATTCTCTCCCCCGCCGACAGAAGCATGTCGAGCTCGCGCGCATGGGGAACCTTCGCGACCTGTAGCGCGAGGTTCATGAGCTCGTCGGTGGAGTGACCCATCGCCGAGACCACGACTACCGTCCGGTTCCCCTCCGATGTCGAGCGCGCAATGCGCTCCGCGACCCGGCGAATGCGCTCGGGCGTGGCGACTGACGTCCCACCGTACTTTTGGACGACCACTCCCACGGCTACGCTCCCAGATCCCTTCTGCCCTGAAGGGCCCTACCGAGCGTCACCTCGTCGGCGTATTCGAGGTCGCCACCCACCGGGAGGCCACTGGCGATGCGAGTGACCCTCACGCCGGTCGGCTGCAGAAGGCGAGCCAGGTACATCGCGGTTGCCTCCCCCTCGATGTTGGGATTCGTCGCGACTATCACCTCCTGGACGTGGTCTTCCGAGATCCGGGTAAGCAGCTCGTGGATGTGAAGGTCCTCCGGCCCGACGCCCTCGATCGGGGAGATCGCCCCTCCGAGCACGTGATACCTGCCCTTGAACTCGCCCGTCTTCTCGACCGAGACGATGTCGGGCGGCTCCTCGACGACGCAGATGACCGCCCCGTCCCTTCGCGCGTCCTCGCAATAGTCACACACATCGCCGGTCGCGAAGTTGAAACATCGCGAGCAGAAGCGCACGTTTTCCTTCATGGCGACGATGGCTTTGGCAAGTCGCTGCGCAACTCCCGCCTCCGTCTTGAGCAGGTAGAACGCCAGCCGTTGCGCGCTCTTCGGCCCTATCCCGGGGAGCTTAGCGAACTCGTCGATCAGGTCCTGCGCCGGACCGGCCAGCATCGAGCTAGAAGGGCGCCAGGATCGATCCACGAATCGGTTACCCGTTCGCCATCTTCAGCGCATGCCCGGGAGGCCGGGGATTCCCAGACCCCCGGTCAGCCCTGCCAGGCGCTCCTGAGCCCGCTCCTGCTGAGCCCTGACGGCCTCGTTTATGGCCGCAAGGACGAGATCTTCGAGCAAGCTCGGGTCATCGGGGTCGATGGCGTCAGGGTCGATGCTCACCTTCGTGAACTCGCCCTTCCCCGTTACGCTCACACGCACCATTCCTCCGCCGGAGGTGCCCTCCAGCTCCTCCTGACCCAGCTCCTCCTCGGCCTTGGCGAGATCAGCCTGCATCTTCGCCACCTGCTTCATCATCTTGTTCATGTCCATCGAGGTCCGTCCCTTCAGGGCTCCTCCACCACAACCGTTCCCTTGAACGCTCGTCGGATGAGCTCGACAGCGTCCGCTGGTGGTTCGTCTTCAGCTTCCCGGCCTTCGTGCTCATCCCGTCCGGGCTCTTGCCCCCGGATCACGCCTGTCGGTGCGTACGCCTGCGTCGGCGAATCGCTCTCGGCATCACGCATCTGACCCTGGGACGCACTCCCAACACCTCGTTGAACGCGTCGAGGAGGGGCACGTGTTGCGAGGGGTCGGCCACCTTGTCCCGGTGAAAGCGCGACCTCGGGCCGAACTCGAGCACCAGGTCGCCGTTTTCCCACGCAACCGGCTTCGCCGCGAGCAAGACCGCGTGAAACGAGATCTTACGGCGCTTGACCTTGTCCAGGATCACCGGCCACGCCCTCACGGTCTTCTCGAGGTCCACCTCGCCGTCGGCAAGGGGAGACGGCTCAGCCGGGGAGCCAGGTACACGATGCCTCTCGCCCGCTTCCTCCGAGCTCGACGCGGCATCGGCGACCTTCACTTCCGGCACTCCCTCAGGCGAGGTCGGCGAGGTCGAGACGGGCTTCAAGGACCGAACTGGCTTCGGCTCGACGGGGATGGGAGCAGTCGCCACCGCGCTGGCCGGGAGGCCCTCCTCGAGCTGGATACCCAGCTGCTTTTCGATCCTCTCGATCCTCGTGAGCAGGGATGCGGGAGCGGCGTGGAGGTCGGGCCGCGTCATCCGGGCCAACCCAACTTCGAGCGCAAGCCGCCCCTCCACTGCCTGCCTCAACTGCAACTGGGTCTCGTTTGCCAGGTCGATGAGCCGCAGGACCTCCGCACTCTCGAAACGGTTGGCCTGGGCCTGCAGCCTTTCCAGATGCTCGTCTGTCGTCTCGAGAATCTCTTGAGCCGCAGGGGCGTGAAGCACCAGGAAGAGCGAGCGAAGGTGCTGGGTCAGGCCGCGGATGAACTCTCTTATGTCGATGCCGGATCTCACGAGCCGGTCAGCGAAAAGGAACACCGCGCCGATGTCCCTTTCTGAGATGAGGTCGACGGCCTCGAAGAGGAGATCCTCCGGCGTCCCGCCAAGCAGCTGAGCGAGATCGCCTGCTTGCAGAGTGTCGCCCGCAAACGATCGCAGCTGCTCGAGCAAGCCGAGGGCGTCCCTCACGGACCCGCCCGCTCGCGCGCTGACGAGGCTGAGGGCGTGCTCGTCGGAGGTTATTCCCTCGAGGCGACAGACCTCGGAAAGTCGCTTAGTGATGTCGGCAGCCGTGACCGCCCTAAACTCGTATCTCTGGCACCGGTCGAGGAGGGTTTGGAGAACTTTGTGAGGCTCGGTCGTGGCGAACACGAACACGACGTGCTCCGGAGGCTCCTCGAGGACCTTGAGCAAAGCATTGTTGGCCGCCGGGGAGAGCATGTGACACTCGTCGATGATGTAGACCTTCCACCGGCCGGAGACCGAGGAGTACGCGACCTTTTCCCTGAGGTCCCTGGCGTCATCTACTGAGCCGTGTGAGGCCGCGTCGATCTCCACCACGTCGAGGGACATTCCCGACGCGATCTGAAGGCACGAGGAGCACTCGTCGCACGGCTCGTCACCCTGCCTCTCGCAGTTGAGCACCTTGGCGAGGATTCGAGCCGACGTTGTCTTCCCGGTCCCGCGGGGCCCGCTGAACAGGAGCGCGTGGGCAACTCGCTTCTGCCGGACAGCCGCCTGAAGGGTACGGGTCACATGCCCCTGACCCACTACCTCGGCGAACTTCTGCGGCCGGTACTTTCGATAGAGGGAGAGGTGAGCCATCAATCGAGCATACCTCCCCCTAATGACGTGGCGGCCTCGTCAGAACCTCGGGGGAAGGAGCGAGGAAAGAAGGTCGCGCACCCACCTTCGACTTCCTGCTCCGGGGTGTTACCCCGGTAGCCAGCTCGGGCCAGGTGCCCCCGCGGCGCAGTGCCTTGAAGCTTAAGGCTGCTTCGTTCCCGACCTGACCTGGTTCACTCCGGTCACTCGCGCGGGACCCAGCCGTCAACGCTACTTGCCGGGAAACCAATCCCCGAGCAGCGAAGCCTCGGGTGGGGATTCAGCCTCCCATAAGGCGGATTTGGAGTACAGGCAACCGCCAACTGCCCACCTAGCGCGACCTACGTAGTCTACCTCGCTGCCGCCGGGCGCTCTTCCGTTAGCGGAGGCGGCGAGATTTGAACTCGCGAGGGGCTTGCGCCCCAACTGGTACTCCAAACCAGCGCCATAGGCCGATCTAGGCGACGCCTCCTAGCCCATGCTACCCGCAGTTTCTAGAAGCGGTGGAGGTGGGATTTGAACCCACGGAGCCGTGAGGCTCACGCGCTTTCGAGGCGCGCCCGGTCGGCCGCTTCGGTACTCCACCGTAGCCATTATCCCCTGCCCTAGTCAGAGGAAGCGGGCCGAGTCCCGCCTTCGGCGGAAGAACTCGGCGATGAGCCCGGAGCACTCCTCCCTTAGAACGCCCGCCCTTACCTCACATCTGTGCGGGAGGCGCGGGTCCTGCAAGATGTTGTAGAGCGACCACGCGGCGCCGGCGCGAGGGTCTGGCGCACCGTAGACCAGGCGCTTGACGCGGGAAGCCACGAGGGCACCGGCACACATCGGGCACGGCTCCACGGTTACGTAAACACTTATGGGGGTCAGCCGCCAATCCTCGAGCTCCTCGGCGATGCGCCTCAAAAGAAGGACCTCGGCGTGGGCCGTGGGGTCACGGCGCACTTCGCGCTCGTTGTGAGCAGCTGCGATCACCTCGCCGTTCAAAACCCCAACCGCCCCTACGGGGACGTCGCCGTGCTCGAGGGCCGCGTGGGCCTCGTCGAGAGCCACTCGCATGAAGTCCTCGTCACTCATTCAAGGGAAGACGAAATGTGCCGGTAGTGCAGCGCTCGCGAGCGCTCCAGTGCATGACGGACGCTAGATCTGCGTGGGATCAACTACCTCAACGAGATCGCCGGCTGCTCGCTTCAATCGGGCATCGCGAGTTAGCAGTAGGGAATTCGTCAACTTGGCCAGAGCAACGTACTCCGCGTCATAGGTCCTTGCCCATCCGAGCTGTTCGGCGATGAGCCACGCCTCCCTCTGCAGGCCCTCGGGGGAGCTCCGTTTGATAGGTGCGGTCTCCAGGCGCGCCAAGCCCTCGAGTCCGGACTGTCTGGTAAGGAGCCTGCGCCAAACAGCTTCTCTCAAGGCTGCTGTCACCTCTGACCACATGATGGGTGGAGCCGCCAGCTCATGCGACGCAATGCTGTCCATACCCTTGGGAGACAGGAGCGCGTCCAGGGCCACGCTCGCATCGAGGACGATCACTTGTGGCCGCCTCGCTGCCGGCGAAGAATCTCGACCCAGTTGGGCATGGGCTCTCCCGAGAAGGTTCGCGACCAGCTCTTAGGTGCCGGCAGCTGCTCGCCCTCTTGGAGAAGGGCGAGATCCTCCTCTTCGATCAGGTGTTGAGTGCCGACCTTTCTCGCCGGGAGCCTTCCTTCGCGGATCCAACGCCGGATGGTCTCGGGGTTGCGCCCGGTGCTCCTCGCCGCCTCGGGTACGGTTAGCATACGCGCGAGATACTACAACTGTGCGCCCTGAGGGATTCGAACCCCCGACCTCGTCGTCCGTAGCGACGCACTCTAATCCACTGAGCTAAGGGCGCTCATTTATCCGAGTATGTCCCGCGGAGGCAGCGCGATTCGAACGCGCGAGGGGCGTGAGCCCCAACGGGATTAGCAATCCCGCGCCATAAACCGGACTAGGCGATGCCTCCGTCTACGATTCTCCCACAAACCCCCTACCCGCCAAGCCCCCCAGTCCGAACTGTGCTGCGGAATAATGGACCCGGTGGAGTACCGAAGCGGCCGACCGGGCGCGCCTTGAAAGCGTGTGAGCCTCACGGCTCCGTGGGTTCGAATCCCACCTCCACCGCCAGATAGTTCGGTGTCGGCACAAACCCACTAACCACAGCAGAGCCCTCCCGCCCCGCCTTTCTTACTCTCACGCTTGCTGGTTGAGCACAACGCGCGATTTGGCTAGTTCTGCAACCGCCCCTGCGG
>JALZBO010000041.1 GCA_030863545.1 Actinomycetota bacterium | reverse complement strand
AGGCAGGGGTCCCCTGCGGCATCCTGATGGCGCCGATCCTCCCCGGAATCTCCGACTCGCCCGACCAGTTGAAGGCAACCGTCAAGGCTGCGGTGGAAGCGGGGGCGACGCACATCACGCCGATCGTGCTCCACCTTCGCAAGGGGGTGAAGGAGGAGTTCATGCCTTGGCTCGAGGAGACCTATCCGGAGCTTATAGGGACGTACCGGGAGATCTATAAGGGGCCCAACGCCCCCAAGCGCGTGGCGGGGCCGATCACAGGGGCGGTCGGGGACCTCCGCACCACCCTCGGGGCGAAACAGACGGCCAACCACCGATCCGACGGTCCGTCCAAGTCGGACCGCCCGTCCCAGCGCTCGACTGTGTCGGTGCGCGTTCAGGAACAGCTAACGCTGGACCTGGAGGAACACGCGCCCAATCGACGATCTCCTTAGCGCCCAGGTCCGGTCTCGGCTGGAACGCGGCTACAGGTTCTTCAGCAGCCGGACCCTCACCTTGCAGTCGAGGAGGAGTTCCTTGGCGTCGTTGAGCCCGTCGCCGTCGCGATGTGGCGCCACGACCTCCCGCAACCCCGAGTTGGAGATGAGTTTTGCGCAATCCAAGCAAGGTGGGGCGGTCACGTAAATCGTCGCGCCCTCCCGCTGTTCTGGGTTCGCATAAAGGATGGCGTTCGCCTCGGCGTGCAGGCCCCAGCAAGGGTCGCTCGGATCGCCGCTCCTTCCCCGCGGGCAGCCCCCCTCGTCACAGTTGAGGTAGCCGGAGGGAGTGCCGTTGTAGCCCGTAGAACGAATGTGTCTGTTGGCGACGATCACTGCACCGTGTTGGTGCTGCGTACAGCTCGAGCGGCTGGCCGCCTGCCGCGCAAGGTCGAGGAAGTACTTGTCCCAGTCCGTCCTACCCTTGCCGCCCGGCATGACCGACGCATCATCGCAGAACCTCTCACCCGGCGAAAGTACGCGAATAGTCGCGAGGACTGGTAGCTTCGGCCTATGGACTTCGCCAAGAACCTCGTCTTGTCCTGTTGGATAACAGAAACTGCCCGATCGGCCGTCCTCGAGAGCCGAAAGCGACGCGAGGCGGCCTCCAAGTCGGCGGCGCGAGCTCGAATCCTTGCCTCCTACTGTGCCGACCAGGGAGTGAGGATCACGCCCGCCTATGTCCGCGAGCACGCGACGTGGCTGGCATCAGTTGTCGGCACCGAGGAAGATACGGGAGCGCTCGGCCTCGTGTTCCTGCAGCGGCTCGGTTCCTACATCGATGCCCACGTCGAGGAGCTGCTCGGAAAGCCGGCCGGCACGCCGCTCCGCGAGCTCGGAGAGCTCGAGCTAGAGCAAGTCAACGAGGCGCTGATGTCGGGAGGCCTCTACCCTCCCCCGCCCCCTGAATGGCCCGACGCTCCCGTAGCCAAGGCGCCCGGAAGGACGAGGGCACGGTTTGGAATAGTCGGAGACCCACATGTAGGCCACGACCCCTCGCGGCCAATGGTGAGCGCATCGCTCCGCGACCTCGCTGCAGATGAGGCGTCCTTTGCGGTCGCGATCGGTGATATCACCAAAGATGGCGACCCGGAGCTATTCAAGAAGGCGAAGGAGATCTTCGATGGGTCACCGATCCCGGTTGCTCTCACGCTTGGGAACCACGATATGTGGAGAGCGGAGGATGGTGAATCTGCAGGCCTCAAGTACTTCACCGAAACCTTCCAACGATCACCGAGCTCCGTGCATCGGGCGGACGGCGTGACGGTGATAGTCATCAACTCGGCCGACCCGACCCGTTCCCCCTTCAGCCCCTTCGAGATCATGACGGGCGAGTTCACGGACGCGCCCGGGCACTCGGTCCCGGGAGGGACGTTTTCTAGCGAGACGGTGGAGTGGATGAGGAGCTTGGAGCCCGAAGGAGCCACCTTCATCGCCCTTCACCACCCGCCCTACCCCTACCTTGGGTTGCCGCCGCTGGTCTTCGGCCTGAACGAGGCGAGCACCGAAGAGCTCCGACAGCTGGTCCGTCGCACCCGCGCCAGGGCGGTCTTCTGTGGCCACACCCACCGGTCTGCCCTGACCGAGTTTGAGGGCGTTCCCGTCGTGGAGATCGCGTCATCAAACGACTGGCCATGGGCCTACGGGCTGGTGGAGGTCACCGAAGGCGGGTGGTCGTTCAACCTCCGCCCGATTCGGGAAGAGTGGCCCCCCGACTCAGGGAGCCATGCCGCTTACCTCTTCCGGAGGTACGCGGAGGGTCCTCCCGAAGCGCGGGCTTTCGCCGTGGTGGACGCCGAGCGCGAAGGCAACTGAGAGACGGTCCTACCGATCCGCTTCTAAAGGTTCTCGCCGACGTTGCCGGCTTCGCTGGAAACGCGGCTGACCACGAGGCGACGCAGCGGCCCTAGGACAAGCGTGAAGTAATACCCCAGGTTCCACCACCACTGCACCCTCACCTCGAACGAGCCCCGCTCTACTGCTGCACATATCGCCTCCGCCACCCGGTTCGGTCCCATCACGGTCCAGCGCAGCGCGGGGTTGCGTAGGAGAGGATCCATCGAGAACCCCTCGGTCTGGGTAAAGCCCGGATTCACCAGGATTGTCCTTATCCCCTTGACGGACATCTCATCCCAGACCGACTCGCTGAAGCCGACCAGTCCGAACTTTGTCGCGGTATAGCCGGCCGAGCGCGGGAGCGCAATTCGCCCTGCCATCGAAGCTACATTGACTATCGCGGGGGTACGGCCCGATCGAGACGCCCTCTCGATTAGAGGCAGCAGCTCCTTCGTGCACCAGATCGGACCCAACAGGTTCGTCCGGATGACCTGCTCCAGCTCCTCGGAGGTCGCCCTCTGGATCGGCCCCGGGCCCGGGATGCCGGCGCCGTTCACGAGCACATCGAGGCGGGGGGTGATCTCGGAGGCGGCCCTCGCCATAGAGCGCACCTGATTCAGGTCCGACACGTCGCAACAGACGAAGGAGTGAGGCTCGCCGCCCAGCTCCTCCACCAGCTGCTCCAGCCTCCCTTGTCTTCGAGCGACGGCGATGACCTTCGCTCCCCGGGTGGCGAGGGCTCTGGCGGTAGCCCACCCGATCCCGCTCGAGGCCCCCGTCACGAGACAGGTGAGCTCGTTCCACTGAAACAGGCGGTGCTCCCCTCGCGTGTGTTGAAGTAGCTCGACCAGTTTGCACTACCCTCATCACGTGGTCAGGACGCTAATTCATCTCGTCCGTCATGCGGAGGTCGAGAACCCCAGCAACATCTGGTACGGACGGCTCGAGGGCTTCGTGCTTTCGGAGCGCGGAGTACGCCAATCCGAAGCTTTGGCGGAGTACTTCGCCGGGCGAGCCGTGGAAGCCATCTACTCGAGCCCTCTCACGAGGGCGCTGCAAACCGCGACGCCGATATGTTCTCGCCTCGGGCTGGAGCTCCAGGTGGACCCCGACCTGATCGAGTCCGAAGCAAAGCTCCAGGGCTGGCCTGGCGACGTCCGGCTACTCTTGAACCCGCTCAATGCCCGCTATTTCCTGAACCCCCTCCGGCCGTCATGGGGCGAGTCGTACAAGAGCATCAGGGCAAGGATGGGGCTGGCAATCACGCGGATGAGAGCCGCCCACACAGGGGGGGAGGCGGTCGGCGTCTCCCACATGACCCCGGTCCTTGTCGCCCGGCTCTGGCTCGAAGGAGATCGCCGTCCTGCGTGGAGAGCCAAGGTGCCGTGCGAGAAGGCTTCGATTACGACTCTTGTGTTCGAGGACAGCCGTTACGTCTCGACCGAATACCTCCCGATCGGGACCGCCGTAACCTGAGCTGATTACCTCTCGACGGGGTACCCGCTAGCCGACCACCCCTTGATTCCTCCCGCCATCGAGGCGACGTCCGAGTAGCCGAGCTTTTTCATCTCGTGGGCCGCCAGCAATGACCGGACGCCTTTGTCGCAGTAGACGATGATTCGCCCCTCCCTATTCTGGATGAGGTTCGGGTCGGGTTCAGACGAGGAGGCGTCGGCGGCCTCGGGGACCTCGTCAACCGGGATCCGCACCGCCCCTGGGATGTGGCCCCGTCGCCACTCGTAGGCCTCTCTGACATCGAGCAGGACCGCTACCCTTCCATCGTCGAACTCGGCCTTTGCTTGCGCCGCGTCGACCTCGGGTACGGCTTTCCTGGCTTCATCCAACATTCTCAGCTTCTGCTGCATCCCCACCTCCCAATGCTGGATCGAGCCACTAGGATCACACCGGCGGCCGGCACCCCTCGCCGAAGCGACGGGAACGGGACCGCTACCATGTTATCCAACCGACCCCCCCGACCCCATCTCGATGAAGAAAGCAAGAGTTGCGCTTTCCTGCCTCCTCGCCTGCCTGCTTCTCCAGCCGGTCCCGGCGCTCGCGGCGAGCAACGACCCCCTGTTCAGGCACCTATGGGGGTTGCAGCGGGTGGGAGCGGAGCAAGCGTGGAGGGTGTCGCGAGGCGCGGGGGTTCTAATTGCGGTAATAGACACCGGAGTCGACCTCAGTCATCCAGACCTTGCCGGCAAGGTCGTCCCCGGAGCCAGCCTCGTGGGAGAGGGCACGGCCGACGACCAGCACGGCCACGGGACGATGGTCGCGGGAATCGCGGGAGCGAGGACGGGGAACGGCCAGGGTATTGCGTCGGTCGCCCCCGACGCCACGATCCTGCCCTTGCGCGTCTTCGATGAGCAGGGCATCTCCACCTCGAGCAGGGTCGCGGGCGCCATCCGTCTCGCTCGGGACGAGGCGAGGCGCCGCGGTAACAAATTGGTCCTGAACCTGAGCTTCGTCGGACCCCCGAGGGCGCCGGGAGAGCCGGTTAGCCGGAACGCCATCCTCGGAGATCGCTCGGTCCGTACCGCCATCAGTGAGGCTGCCGCCGACGGAGCGGCAGTCGTGGCGGCATCGGGAAACGACGGCTCCTCCGAAACCGCCTTCGACGCCCCCAGCAACGTGGGCATCATCGTGGTGGGCGCTTCCGACCGAGGCGATCGCTGCGCCTCCTTCACCAACTATGGGCCTGGACTCGACATCCTCGCTCCAGGCGTCGACATTCTCTCCACTTACTGGGCACTGAACGGAAACCGGTCGGTTTATGCGTACGGGGACGGAACGTCTCTGGCAGTCCCCTTCGTGGCGGGGGCCGCTGCCCTGCTCATGGCAACGGGCTTGACTAATGTGCAGGCCATCAACCGTCTTCTGGCCTCGGCTCGCGGGCCGGAGGTGTCCTGCAAGGGAGAGTCAAGTCGATACAGGCACCTGGACATAGCCGCGGCCCTCGGGACCCCGAGGGCTCGTAACGACCCCAGCTTCCGCTCCGCGGCCACCCACCCCCCGATTCCGCCCGCCCGCCTAGCGCCGAGCGGGGACCAAGAGCCGGACATCCTGCGAGCCGGCGAGGCTCCGCAAATCTATGGAGGAGGGGCCGGTACGCCCGCTGGTACGAGCCCTCCTCCGGAAGCGATGAGGGTCACGCGTACCGAAAGGCAAGACGACGCGCGTCGAATCGCTATGGGGATGCTCGTGGCGATGACGGCTCTGCTCCTCCTCGAGGGTCGGAGGCGGAGCCGAAGAAGGAGACGTTTAGGGAGCGACTAGGGCTCAGGGCATGACGACGACCATGACCGAGCAAGGAGCGTGGCGGACGACGTAGTCCACGTGGTGGCCGAAGAAGGCGCGTTGCGTCACGGAGCTGCGGCTGCTCGCCATGACGATGAGATCGACGCCTGAGTGAGCTCGCTCAACGATCCCTTCGTCGTCGTGATTCGCAACCGCCACGAACGTGTGGACGGTCGCGCCGAGCGTGTGGCCGAGGTCGGCGATCGTACCCACCAGCTCGTTGCCGACGTCGAGCGCGTTCCGGATGCTTTGGTCGTCCGTCAGGGACGCACGTCGCTCCCCCCCTCGAACGACGTGAAGGATGTCGACGACCGTGTCCCGCTCGCGGGCCAAGGCGAAGGCGACCTCTGCAGCGTACCGGTCACTTTCGCCTCCTCGGACGGGCAGCAGGATGCGGCGCAGGTCCCGAGGGCTGTTGGAACCTCCCTCCCCACCACCGGCCCCGCCATGTCCGTCCTTCGCCGCGCGAACTATGAGCACCGGACACGGGGAACCCTGGACCAGATCGTCTACGTCCTCCCCGAACAGCGGCCCCTCCCCCCTCGGGGACTTCGGGTCGGTCCCGAGGACGAGAAGGTCGTAGCCCTGCCCGAGCTCATCCAGGACTGCAGTCGCAAGCGTGCGCTCCCCGTCACCCTCGCGGACCAACCGGCGAACCTGGGACTTCGGCAAGCTCAGGTGCTCCTGTGCCTCGTCAACTGCAGCCTCGCCCGGGTTCTCGTCCCCGTCAACCGCCTCTCGCACCGACTTGATGTGAAGAGTCGTCACCTCGACGTCCTGTTCGTCGGCGAGGAGGCCGACCAGGCGGGATGCCAGGTTGGCGCTCTCTCCTCCGCCCGTGGGCAACAAAACGCGCTTCAGGTTCGCGACAAAGCTCCCCCGCTCGCGCTCCTCGGCTGCCAGGCGGTCTTGCTCCTCCCTGCTCATCCCGACCCTCCCCAAGGTCCACCGGAGCAGGGGGGGCGCCATCAGGGACGTGACGATGGCCATGATCACGATGATCGAGTACATGTTCTGGGTGAGGACGCCGAGGCTGAGGCCTACCGTCGCGACGATGATCTCGAGGGCTCCTCTGGCGTTCATCCCCGCTCCGAGCGACAAGGCCTCCCACCGCCCAAGCCCGCTTATCCGAGCCCCTGCGTACGCTCCCGCAAACTTCCCCGCGATGGCCACGGCGAGCACGATGAGCGCCACCAAGAACACCTCGGGGTCGAACAGGGCAGTGAGGTCGACCCGGAGCCCGGCGGTGGCGAAGAACACAGGGGCGAACACCGCGACGGTGAGCTGCTCGAAGGAGTGACGCACGCTTTGATCGAAGCGCTTTACCTCCCCGACCAGTATCCCGACCAGGAAGGCTCCCAGCACCGCCTCCAGGTGCAGAGCGTGAGTGAGTGCGCCGAAGGCAAGGGCGAGCACCATGAGGGTCGTGATCTTGACCGAGTCGCCGGGGACGACGTTGTCCACCAGCCGGATCGTGCCGGTCACCATTCGCCTGCCGAGGGTCAGGGCAAACGCGACTACGACGGCGACCGCCACGATCGACCTCACCGCTGTCCCCACGTTGGCGCCGCCACCCCGCGCCATGCCCGCAACCACGGACAGCAGGATCCACCCGACGGTGTCGTCGATCATCCCCGCAGCCAGGGTCACCTGACCGATGTCCCGCCGGATGATGTTCATCTCCATCATTACCTTGGCAATCACTGGGATGGCCGAGATGCTCATGGCCGTACCGATGAACAGCGCAAAAACGACTCTTTGCTCTGGCCGGGCGACGAAGCTCTGGGGAAGGGCGAAGCCGAGAGCCAGTCCCGTCAGGAATGGGATGAGGATCCCCCCGGCCGAGATCGCGGCCGCTCCCTTGCCCTTTCTGGCAATGAGGCGCACGTCCGTCTCGAGCCCCGTGAGGATCAGGAGCATGATCACGCCGAGCCAGGAGATGACCTCGAGAAGGTGGAACTGCTGGGGGGTTGAAGGGAAGAGCGCCTCGAAGACGCCGGGGGCTATGGACCCCAGCAAGGTCGGACCCAGCACGAGCCCCGCCATGAGCTCGCCAACGACCGAAGGCAGGTTCAGTCGCACCGCCAGCTCGCCGAGCACCCGGGCGACGAAAAGGAGCAGGGCGAACTGGAGGAGGACGAGCAGCAGCTCGTGCCCGCTCAGCGGCTTGATGATCTCCATGACAGCTAGGCTAGCCGGGGGTGCTGCTCAACGCCTAGGAACGCTCGGCAATGGCGAGAGCGGCGGTGGCGAAGACCTCGTCAAGCGCCTTCTCCGTGAGCTTGCCGGTGAAGGTGTTCTGCTGGCTCGGGTGATAGGACCCTATGAGGAGGTAGCGTCCGACCTTACACGTTGCCTTATGGCCGAAGACCGGCTTGGGCGAAGGGACCACAACTCCGATACGACCCAGGGCCGCGAGAGTGGCCTGCCATGCAAACCCTCCCAGCGGCACGATCACCGCAAGTTGTTCGAGAACCCGGAGCTCCCTCACCAGGTACGGGAGGCAGTTGTCCCTCTCCTCGGGAAGCGGGCGGTTGCCCGGCGGGGCGCAGCGGACTGCGGCCGCGATGTAACACCTCCTGAGCGTCAGGCCATCCTCGGGGTGCAGCGACTCGGGTTGATTGGCAAAACCGGCCCGGTACAACGCCCGGTACAGCCAGTCCCCCGACCGATCGCCGGTGAATATCCTCCCCGTTCGGTTCCCGCCATGGGCAGCCGGGGCAAGGCCTACTACGAGTACCCTCGCGCTCGGATCGCCAAACCCCGGGAGGGGGCGAGCCCAGTAAGCGTCGCCTCGGAACCTTGCAGGTGGGTCGGATGCCACGGACTCACGCCAAGAAACGAGGCGAGGACACTTCGTACAGTTGACGACCTCGGCGTTGATCCGCTCGGTCGAGTCGGGAGTTTCCAATCCTCTCTTTCTCCTCTTGAGCCCAACCCCTCATCGCGCCGCCTTGGGCCCAGGGGGGAACCAAACCCATCCAAACATGCCAGCGCCCGCCTTCCCATCCTGGAAGGCGGGCGCCGGGGATTGGGAGCCGCCACGGACTCCCTACGAAGCGTGCTCTAGGTCACCCTGCGCCGGTTAAGCGCCGCGTAACCCAGCGTCAGAAGCACCGCCACGATGACGGCCAGGATCCAGTGAATAGTGCCATCCGGGGAGATCGCCTCCCCGATGTAGTTGCCGATGAGGGTGCCAACTATGCCAATGATGATCGTGATTAGCATCCCCATCGGATTCGGCCCGGGGATGACCAGACGGGCCAGTGCTCCGACGATGGCCCCGACGATGATCAGGCTGATTATTTCCATCGATCCTCCTTGCTGAGGCTAGACGCTGTATATACCCGCCGGATGGTCGTGCAAATCCGGTCAGCAGACCGCAATCGCTCGAGAGGTGCAGCGCCGACTCACTACTACTGGTTAGCGGCGATTTTGACGCCGAGCGCCCTCGTTTCGTTACGCCTGGCAACGGGAAGCCTTGGACGGTCCTTCTTGGTGACGAGGTGCTTCACTACCCACCTCTCCACGCAGCCCGCCGAAGCAATCAGCTCCCTGGCGAACTTGGCCGTCTCAGCTTTGTAGCCCGGCAACGACAGGTAAAAGAGGCCGCCGTTCTCGAGGCGGCCCCCGACTCTCTCGGCGATCTGAAGTGACAGCCAGCGGGGCGGGATATGGAAGATGAGCGCGGCCACGACAAGGCTCACCTGGCGGGGCGGGACGTACGAGGCGAGGTCGGAGCAGGTAAGCCGGACGTCGAGCCCACGATCGGCCGCTTCGGTTGCGAGCTGATCCAATCCCGACCTCGCGGAGTCGACGACCTCGACGTCGAAGCCCGCAGCCGCCAGCTCGAGTGCGTGGCGCCCCTGGCCCCCTCCGAGGTCCACCACCCTGCCCCGAGCTAACCCGCTTACCGCTTCCATGAGCTCGGGGTCGGGCTTCTGCCCGTATGCCCAGGGCAAACCCCGATAGATCTCTTCGTAGTTGCGAGACCGACCCATGCGCTTAGGGAGCGATTTGAAAGGGGGCATTCATGCCTTAGTTATAGAGCCGAAAGGGGCTCAAAGTTAGAGCGCGAAGGTCTCCGACGGGCGCCCTGCCGCCCGGCCTCGTCCTCGTTTCTCCGCTCGGCCTCGTCCTCGTTTCTCCGCTCGGCCTTGTCCTCGTTTCGCCGCCCGAGTCCACGTTTCGCCGCCCGGGTCGCCGTTTCACCGCCCGGGTCGCCGTTTCGCCGCCGGAGTCCATGCGTTGTGCCACCCGGTCTGGTCGTCGTTTTGAGGAGTTGGGCCGGGGGAATAACGTCGGCCGAACAGGCCCGTCGGGCTGTCTTCCCATCGGTTCGGAAAGCCGGCCGGGTGGAGCCATGAGCCAAGGAGTTGTTCAGTGGCTACAGGAGACAGACCGCCTAACGAGCGGCAGGTTCGACGTTACAGCCGCCCGGCGCGGCCACGCCAAGTCGCAAGGGCGACCACGGGACCCGAGTTCGCCGCCCTTGTCGAACGCCTCATCAGCACGCGGGAGACGAAAGAGTTCTTCCGTACGAGCGAGTTCTCGCTTTGGTTCGTCGCGGTCATCGGGGCGCTGGTCGCGGCGGCGATCTCGGAGAACTTCGACGCGGCAGGTGCGTGGAGCGCCATTGCCCTACTGACTGCCGGCTACATCCTCAGCAGAGGGATCGCCAAGGCAGGGACGGCTCGGGGGTGGGAGCGGTTGGAGGATCTCGTCGGCGAAGGCGTTTCGTCAGGACAGGACACCGGGACCGACGCCTTGTCCGTCCCCACCGTCGAAAGCCCTCTTCCACCCGAGAGCGATGTCCCCGCAGGGGGCCCGGCAGCCCAACCCTCCTCGCCAGCCCCCGAGCCGGTGGAGAGGTTCATCGAGGTCGTGGCGACTCCCGAGACGAAGGAGTTCTTCAGGACGAGCGAGTTCCTCCTGTGGCTGCTAGGGGTCATCGGGGTTCTGTTTGCCTCGGCAATCACCTTGGGCTTCGGGGCGGCTTCCGCGTGGACGATGATTACCGTGTTGTCGTCGGCATACATCCTGAGCCGGGGCATCGCGAAGGCAAACGTTGCACGGGGAACCGAGGAGCCGGCGGGATATACGGAAGATATGGGACCGGGGGCGCCCGGGCCCTACCCCGAGCTGAGCACTCCGGAGACGAAGGAGTTCTTCCGGACGAGCGAGTTTTGGGTGATGCTCCTCACCGCCGCGGGGATCCTGATCGCATCCGGGATCGACTTTGGATTCGAGGCCCCCGAGGCCTGGCGCCTGCTGACCGCGTTGGGGATGGTGTACATGATCAGCCGCGGCATTTCGAAGATCGGTACAGCGCGAAGCCCAACCTACCCGGGCCCCTAACCCTCGAGCTTGCCGGAAAGCTCCTCGGCCTCGACCAAGAGCTCATCGAGAGCCTGGAGGCCGTCCGCCCAAAAGGTGGGGTCGGCAAGGTTCAGCCCCACCAGCCTCGCCAGCTCCTCCGGACCATCGGACCCTCCGGCCTTCAGCAGCTCCAGGTAGGGTTCGACCATTGACTCCCCCTCCCGAATGAAGCGCTGGTAGATCGCCAGAGAGAACATGAACCCGAAGGCGTAGGCATACACGTATCCGGGTGTGCGAATGAAGTGCGGTATGTAGCTCCACCAGATCCTGTAGCCGTCCGTGATCTCGACCGCGTCACCAAGGACATCCTTTTGCGCCTCGAGCCACATCCCAGAGATGGCGTCGGGCGACAGCTCGCCGCTCGTCCGGCGTGCGTTGTGCATGGCGTCCTCGAAGCGGTTGAAGGCAATCTGCCGGAAGACGGTCGCGATCGAGTCGTCCAGTCGGCCGACGAGAAGGTCCAGCCGGCGCCTTGGATCCGACTCCGCGCCGAGGAGCCGTCCAAACGTCAGGGCTTCACCGAAAACGGAGGCAGTTTCGGCCAGCGTGAGGGGGGGCGACGCGTTGAACAGGGTCTGCCCGCTTGCGAGGTAGCCGTGAAGGCCATGCCCGAGCTCGTGCGCCAGCGTCAGCACGGAACGCCGCTCGCCGGTGAAGGTCATAAGAACGTAGGGATGAACGTCGGGGATCGTCGTCATGCAGAAGGCGCCGGTCATCTTCGTTGGAGCCGGGGCAGCGTCTATCCAGGAGCGATCGAAGAAACGCTCAACGATTTCTCCCGCCTCCGGCGAGAAGGACCTGTAGGCATCGACCACGAGCGACTTGGCCTCGTCCCAGGAGACTCGGGTCGAATCGGAGCTAATCGGAGCCAGTCGGTCGTAATCGGCTAGCCGGTCGAGTCCCAGAAGGCGGGCCTTCAGGGCGTAGTAGCGCCTCGGAATGTCGTACCTGCTTGTGACCGCATCGACCAGCGCGGCAACGGACTCGTCGGACGCCTCGTTGTAGAGGTTCATCGACGAGAGCCACGTAGGGTAGCCGTGAAGGCGGTCGTTCGTGGCGTGATCGAGAAGAATCGTGTTGAAGATGAACGTCCTCGTCCGGAGATCCGGATTCAGTCCGCCGGTTATCGCCTCGGCAGCCTTTCGTCGAAGCGCTCGGTCCGGCTGCTGCAGCAAGGACATCGCCTGCTCCCACAGCAGCTCGTTGCCGTCCATCTCGGGATGGAGGTCGGCGGTCAGCTCGTCGAACAGCCTCGCCCACGCGCTCCGGCTCGTCGCCGACTTCTCCGCCAGGATTCTCTCCTCCGGTTCGGAAAGGACGTAGGGGCGGTAGCGGCGTTCCGCCTTGAGGTAGTGGCGGTACTTCTGCAGGATGGGATCGGCAATCAGCTTCTCGGCGTGCTCGTCGTCCAGGCCAACCCACTCCAGGGCGAAAAAAAGCGTTTCGGAAGAAAAAACGGTGTCCATCTCGGTCAACCGCTGGCGAAGGGCGCCGCGGGCAGGGTCTGCGGTGTCGGTCGCGAACCGAAGGACCGAAAAGATGGACGGGCGGCTAAGGAGGGCTGTGAGGCGCTCGAGCTCGGAGACCGCGTCGTAAAGCCCTTTCGCGTCGAGCTGCGCGACCCTTCCGTGGTAGGTCTGCCTGAATTTCCGAGCGCCGGCGAGGGCGGTCTCGATGTCGGCCTCGAACGCCGGGTCGTCGGGCCCGCGATAGATATCGTCTAGGTTCCACGAGACCTTCTCGGCCCCGGTGACCATCGACTCCTGCGCGGCTGTCTCTACCTCGGGCAAATGGGTCCTCACCAGCGACCAGTGATGAAGACCCAGTGTAGCGGGAGGTCGGTGGCCAAGCTCCTCAAGGACGGGACAAGGGAGACTCCTCAGCCGATCATGCGTCGATGAGGCCGAACCACACCAAGCCCAGGGTCAGCTGGCCGTCCAGAAGGAGTCGCCCGTGCCGGCCGGCGACTCCGACGCCTCAGCAGACGCACGCCCATCGTTGTCCTCGGGAGGGGGCTCCACACGTGTCCTGCTTCTTGCAACGAGCACTGCGAGGGCCGTCGTTATCGGGACCGAGGCGACAAGGCCGATGCTTCCCACGAGCGTCCTCACGATCTCCTGAGCGACGACCTCCCCGTTCAAGACGTCGGTGAGCCTTGATTCCGAGATCGTGAACAGAAGCAGCAGCGGGAGGGACGCTCCCGCGTACGCAAGCACCAGAGTGTTCACGGTAGAAGCGATGTGATCGCGTCCGATCCGTATTGCCGAGCGGTACAGCTCCCTCGGGCCCAACGCGGCATTGGCTCCGTGCAGCTCCCAAACGGCAGAAGCCTGGGTGATGGTTACGTCGTCGAGGACGCCGAGAGATCCGATGATGATCCCCCCGAGCAGCATGCCCTCGAGGTTCAACTGCTCGGCAGCGACCTTCACGAAGATTGCTTCCTCCGAGGCGAAGCCGGACAAACGGGTGAGCCTTACGAAGACAAATGCGAGCGCCCCCGTGATCAACAAGCTCGCCATCGTCCCTAGAACCGCCGTCGTGGTGAGCTCGTTTACCCCGTGCGCCACGTAAAGGGCAACGAACATGACCGCCGCGGAGCCGACGATCGCAACGGCGAGCGGGTTGTTCCCCTCGAGGATCGAAGGCAGGACGAAGAAGATGATGACGCCCAGGCTGATCCCAAACCCGAGGAGGGCCGCGAAACCCCGCCACCTTCCGAGCGCTACGACCACTGCGGCAAACAGCAGCGCTAGCATCCCCAGCGGGGCCTTGCGCTGCCGGTCGGCGAAGTCGTACGCGAACTCTTGCGGGGCCTCCGGGCTGTACGTGAGCACGATGTCGTCCCCCGCGCTCACCGAGAGGATTGCAGACGGGTCGGTTGCCTGGAAGCTCACCACCTCGCCGTTCTGCGGGCCGCTCGTCAACCGAACACGAACCGTACTGCAACCCTGGCCGGCGTCTTCGATTCCGGGACAGACGGTCGGGGTGGTGCTCATGACGGTCCCTTCCACGAGATTGTCGGGAAGGTCGACCGCCTCCGACACATCCGGCGGTTCAGACGGCCAAAGGATGAAGATCCCCACCACGGTCGCGGCCAGCAGCGGGACCACGGCGAGCAAGAGGACCGGGCGGATGCGCGACGAGGATGCGGCGGCTAGGGCACGATGCCCATGGGAGTGCGCATGCCCTTGGGAGTGCGCAGGAGCGTGCCCGTGCATCTGCCCCGACGGCAGAGGGCGCCCGCGGCCATGCCGGTGCTTGGGGCCGCTCCTGTGGCGATGCCCGCCCCTCGCCTTCGCGGAGTGTCGGTGAGCCGTCACGCAATCGCCAAGGGTATTGCATCCAGACGGCCGTTCGGAATGTATATCTTTGAAAACGTGCGCCAACCTTCCCATCGATCCCTGCCACGTCCGTAGCTGATGGACTCGCGGACCGTGAGGGACTCAAGGGTGGTTCTCGCCCAGCAGATGGGGGTCGAGGACTCGAACCTCGCCGGGGCAGTTCACGGCGGCGTGATCATGAAGTTGGTGGACACGGCGGGAGGCATCTCCGCGACGAAGTTCTGCGGTGGACCCGTCGTCACAGCCGCAATCGACGAGATGAGCTTCATCGAGCCGGTGAACCTCGGAGATCTCGTGACGGTCACCGCCTCGGTCAATGGTGTGGGAACGACTTCGATGGAGGTCGGAGTCCGAGTAGAGACGGAGAACGTCGTGACAGGAAACCGCCTCCACACCTCGACCGCTTACCTGTTGTTCGTTGCGCTCGACCCCATCACGCGAAAGCCGCGCAAGGTGCCGCGCCTCGTAGCCGAGACCCCCGAGGAGAAGCGGCGGATGCGTGAAGCGGAGGTTCGCCGCCAAGCACGGCTTGCGAGACGCGAGGCGATCCTGGCAGGAAGGGCGGCTCGGGAAGAGCCACCACCCTTGTGAGGGGTCCGAAGGCGCTTCCAAAGCACCGGGCATCGAGAATCCGCCGGGAGAAGCTCGCCGTCGTCGCCGTCTGCCTGGTGATCGCCCTCCCGTCATGCGGGCGGCAAGAGCCGGGACCGGAAGCCGCGCTTAGGACTTCTCCGCCGCCTGCATCGCCGTCACCGGCCGCCGAGACGGCCCCTCCCTCTACCGATCCGAGCCCTGAAGGATCGCCTGGACCGGCGTCCGAAGCGACGAGGACGCCGCCCGGACCCGGCGCCGGTCGAACTCGTGAGGAGCTGCCTCCGCTCGAAGATGCGGGATCGGTTGGCAGAGCCTTGGCGGCTGTGGAGTCCGCGATCCGGTCCCCGTCGACTCCGCCCGGCGAGCTGCCGTCTCTTGGGAGAGCTCAACAAGCTGCCTACCGAAAGCTCGTCGTCGAGCAAGGGTGGAGGCCCGAGGCCCTGGCCCAGCTGCCGCCGGAGCTCGTTGCGATCGCGGAGGCAAACATCGAAGCCGGAGCGCAAACTTACGCACTGTCGCGTCCGGTCACCAAGCTGCCCGCCTGGCGCATAGTCGAGCCTCCCCCGGCCGACGAGCTCCGCCGCTACTACCAGGAGGCCCAAGCCGAGTTCGGCATTCGGTGGGAGTACCTGGCGGCGATCCATCTAGTCGAGACCCGGATGGGAAGGATCAGGGGAACAAGCCCCGCGGGCGCTCAGGGGCCGATGCAGTTCATCCCATCCACCTGGGCGCGCTTCGGGAGGGGAGACATCAACAACCCGAGGGACGCGATCCTCGCCGCCGGCCGCTATCTGAGAGCAAGCGGTGCGCCCGGCAACATGGGGCGGGCCCTCTACGCCTACAACCCGAGCCAGCGCTACGTCCGGGCGATCACCCTTTACGCCGAGCAAATGATCCGCGACGAGAGAACGTACCTGGGTTACTACCACTGGCAGGTCTATGTCAGGACGACGACCGGCGACGTCCTGCTCGAAGTAGGTTACGGAAGCTGACTCAAGCGGAGCGCTCTCGCCTGAGAAGCTTCCGGCGCTCACCTACGAGAAGCACCTGCTTGCGCAGTCGAACCGACCTGGGCGTCACCTCCAGGCATTCGTCCTCGGCAATGAATTCGAGCGCCTGCTCGAGCGATAGGACGCGGGGCGGCGATAAACGGACGAGCTCCTCGGCCGCCACGGATCGCATGTTCGTGAGCTTCTTTTCCTTGACCGGGTTCACGTCCATGTCCTCGGACCGGGAGCTCTCGCCGACGATCATGCCCTCGTAGACCTCCACGCCCGGGCCGACGAGCATCTCGCCGCGTTCGTTCAGGTTGAGCAGCGCGTACGCAGTTGTGGTTCCCCCGCGGTCCGCGACGATGCTTCCCGACGCCCGGGTTCGCAGGTCCCCCTGCCAGGGCTCGTACCCTTCGAATACGTGGTGCATGATCCCCGTACCCTTGGTCTCCGAAAGAAACTCCGTCCGGAAGCCGATCAGGCCTCGGGAAGGAACGGCAAAGTCCATCTGAACCCACCCGGTCCCGTGGTTGACCATGTTCTCCAGCCTCCCTTTTCGGCCGGAAAGCAGCCTCGTGACTGCTCCAACGTGCTCCTCGGTGATGTGGATGGCAAGGCGTTCCATCGGCTCATGCAGCTTCCCGTCGATCGTTTTCGTGACCACCTGGGGTTTGCCGACCGTCAGCTCGAAACCCTCCCGCCGCATGGTCTCGACGAGCACGGCCAGCTGGAGCTCCCCCCTACCCATCACCTCCCACGTGTCGGGCCGGTTGGTCGGGAGGACGCGCAAGGAGACGTTCCCGACTACCTCGGTTTCGAGGCGAGCCTTGATCTGCCGTGCGGTTACCAAAGCTCCCTCCCGTCCTGCAAGCGGCGAGGTGTTGACGCCGATGGTGACCGACAGGCTTGGCTGATCGATCTCGATGACCGGCAGCGGGCGCGGATCGTCAGGGTCGGCGAGGGTCTCACCTATCGTCACCTCGGGCAGACCGGCAACTGCGACGATCTCGCCCGGTCCCGCCTCCTTCGCGGGCATCCGCTCGAGGCCTTCGGTTACGAAAAGCTCACTGATCTTTGCACGCTGGATTGCTCCGTCCGCCCTGCACCAGGCCACCGTCTGTCCCTTCGAGATGGCCCCGTGCCTCACCCTGCACAAAGCCAGACGCCCGAGGTAGGGCGACCGGTCGAGGTTGGTGACCAATGCCTGCAGGGGGTGTCCGTCCTCGTACCGGGGGGCGGGAATCGCCTCCAGCAAGAGCTTGAAGAGGGGCTCTAGATCCTCGCCCTCAGCTTCTTCCTCAAGCGTCGCCCAACCTGCCCGCGCATTGCAGTAGACGATCGGGAAGTCGATTTGATGGTGATCCGCGTCGAGGTCGAGGAACAGCTCGTAAACCTCGTCGACGACCTGCTTGATTCGGGCATCCGAACGGTCGACCTTGTTGATCACGAGCACCACGGGTAGGTCGGCCTCGAGGGTCTTGCGGAGGACGAAACGGGTCTGGGGCTGCGGACCTTCGGCGGCATCTACAAGTAGCAGGACGCCGTCCACCATCGTGAGCGCCCTCTCCACCTCTCCCCCGAAGTCAGCGTGCCCGGGAGTATCAACGATGTTGAGCTTCACGTCCCCGTACCGGATCGCTGTGTTCTTGGCGAGGATCGTGATGCCCTTCTCCCGCTCGAGATCCATCGAGTCCATGATCCGCTCGCGGACCTCCTGATTGGTCCGGAAGGCTCCGGACTGCCACAGCATGGCGTCCACGAGTGTCGTCTTGCCGTGATCGACGTGAGCGACTATGGCTATGTTTCGCAAGTCGTGACGCGTGGGCATGAGAGCCTTTCCAGGTGTCTTGGGGGCGCGGCGGATCGGAGCGCGACCCCTCCAGCTTAGACTAGGCGGCCGCTTAGACCAGGCGGCGCTCCGTTGCCCACCGGGTCAGCTCATGGCGGCTCGAGAGCTGCAGCTTACGGAGCACCGCCGAGACGTGCGTCTCCACGGTCTTGACCGACAGGTAGAGCCGCTTTGCGACCTCCTTGTAGGAGTAGCCTCGAGCGATCAGCCTCATCACCTCCCGCTCGCGCGGAGTGAGCAGGTCGAGCTCCTCGTCGACTGGTTCGGCAAGCTCGCCTGCAAACGCATCGAGCACGAACCCCGCCAACCTCGGCGAGAAGACGGCGTCGCCCTCATGGACCCTCCGGATCGCAGAAGCGAGGTCTGCCGGCGATATCGACTTGGTGACATAGCCGCGTGCGCCGGCGCGGATCACCGCGATCACGTCCTCAGGGGCATCCGAGACCGACAGTGCCAAGAACCTGATCTCGGGCGCCTTTTGGTGAACGGCCTCCAGCACTGCCCTTCCCCCACCCCCGGGCATATGCACGTCGAGTAGCACGACGTCCGGACGCGTCGACTTGATGCCCTCGACGGCGGCGGTAACCTCCCCCGCCGCTCCGACTATCTCGAACTCCTGGCCAAGCTCCGAACGGACGCCGGAGAGAAACAGGCGGTGGTCGTCGACGAGAAAGACCCTGATCCGCTGCGTCACGCTCTGGTCCTCGGCATCGTCAGCTGCACCTCCGTCCCCGATCCCGGCTCCGTCACGATCGTCGCCGTGCCCCCGGCCCGCTCCATCCGCCCGCGAATCGACTCCGATATTCCTCGCCGGTCGGCTCCTATGCCGTCCAAAGCGAAGCCTGAGCCGCCATCCCTGATGAAGGCCGTCACGACATGTGGCTCGACCTCGAGGTAAAGCGACACGCGATCGGACCCGGAGTGCTTGGCGGCATTGACGGCCGCCTCCCTGCTTGCCTCGACGACGGCCTTCGCGCGGTCGTCGAGCGGCGCATCTCCCACCGTCACCACCTCGATCGGAACCTTGAACTGGAGCTCGACCGCGGAAGCCGCCGCCTGGACGGCCTGGGCAAGGGACTCTTCCCTGGAGCGGGTTGCACCGCCGAGCCACGCTCGCAGCTCCCGCTCCTGGTTGCGCGCCAGCGCGACCATCTCCTTGGGCTGGTCGCTCCGCTGGATCAAAGCCAGCGTCTGAAGCACCGAGTCGTGAAGGTGCGCCGCCATCTCGGCTCGCTCCTGCGAGCGGATCCTCTCCCGGCGCTCCTCGGCGAGCTGCTTCAGCAGCCTCCATGCCCACGGTCCAAACAGGACGGCAAGGCCGACCGAGGTCGCCGCGACTGCAAGGATGGCGGTGGGTGCGGCGCCGATCACGTTCGTCCTGATCAAGAACATGGCGACGCCTGCAGCAAACAGAACCGTCCCACCTACCAGCCGGAGCTTCCCCGGCCCGGCGTCGATGAGGTCGAGCGGGTTGTCGGGAACGTGTTCCGAGAAGCGGCCCCACAAGCGCCTTTCCTGGCCGTCGGTTCGAAGCCAGATCACCGCCACGCCGAGCGCTGCGAGCGAAACCGACCACGCCAGGGGGTCGCCCAACCAGAGGCCGCTGCCCCTCATGAGCACGATCACGCCGAGCACCACCAGCCCCATCGCCGCCGCCCGGACCAGCCCCGGCTGCTTGACGACCATGCTTCCGTCGTCCTCGGGGACAACCGCCCACAGCACGACATAGAGGAGGACGCCGGCGACTCCGGTAAGAGACAGCAGAGCAAATGCGATCCGGACCAGCACTGGGTCGACTCCCAAGTACTCTCCTATGCCGCCCGCCACACCGCCAAGGACGCGGCTGCGCGGGCTCCGGAAAAGACCGATGCCTATAAATCCACCTGCTGGCGCGTTGCCGTCAGTCCCCAAGAACCACTCCCTGGCCGGCCTGCGCCCTGATGTTCGCGCAGAGCCCGCGCTGCAACCATCGGGGACTACCCTGATTCGCAGTCTCAGGGTTGAGGGTCATTGCGGGGAGATTCCCGATGGACCGAGCAGTCTTTCCTTTGGATCATGGCGTCAAGTGAGCCGAAAGCCTGAAAGGAGGACCAGGTGGACGAGACTGCAAATGGGCCTGGAGCAACAGCGAGGCCCCCGGACGAAGGCGGAACGGGAGCATCGACCTCAGCGGGGGATAACGGCGGCGTTGGGTCCGGAAGTCCCACCCAAGACATGCGGGCAGGCGGAGAAGCAGCCGCAAGGCCTCTGCTTGTCCGTACTAGTGAAGGACGCTGGGTCGCCGGCGTGGCGGGGGGCCTCGGGCGTTATTTGAACGTCGACCCAGTCGCAATCCGGGTCGGGTTTGTCCTGCTTTCCTTCGTGGGCGGGATCGGCGTGGTCGCTTACATAGCCGCTTGGCTCCTCATCCCCGAGGAGGGCGAGCCAAAGTCGGTAGCCGAGTCGCTCTTGGATCGCGCTCGGGGGTCCTCCCTATGGACGGTGGCATTGATCGTGGCGGCGTTTTTCCTGGCGCTCATGTTGATTCAGCTGACCTTGTGGCCTTGGGGACCTTTTGGTGATGCTGCCCTTCTTTGGGCCGCCGTTTTGATCGCAGCCGGCATCTGGCTGTACCGATGGGACGCCGAGGGGCGGTTCTCGGGAGGGGCAACCAGGGGGGCGAGCC
>JALZBO010000038.1 GCA_030863545.1 Actinomycetota bacterium | reverse complement strand
CGGTACATGTAGTCCCGCTCTTCGTCGGTGACCATCTCGAGCGTCAGCTCGTCATGGTTCCGTAGGAATATTCCCCACTGGGCGCCTCCGGGAACCGGAGGAGTCTGGGCCAGGATCTCGGTGATGGGGTGGCGCTGCTCCCGGCGGATCGACATGAACATCCGGGGCATGAGCGGAAAGTGGAAGCACATGTGGCACTCGTCGCCGTCACCGAAGTAGTCGACGACGTCGGACGGCCACTGGTTGGCTTCGGCGAGGAGGACCCTGCCCGGGTATATGGCGTCCACCTGCTTGCGCAGCTGCTTCAGGTAGTCGTGGGTCTCGGGCAGGTTCTCGCCGTTGGTCCCGTCCCGCTCGAACAGGTATGGCACGGCATCTAGCCTGAACCCGTCCAGGCCGACGTCGAGCCAAAACTTGACGACGTTGAACATCGCGTCCTGCACCTCGGGGTTGCGGTAGTTGAGGTCGGGCTGGTGGCTGAAGAACCGGTGCCAGTAGTACTGCTGGCGCGGCTGGTCCCAAGTCCAGTTCGACTTCTCCGTGTCGAGAAAGATGATCCTGGCCTCCGACCAACGCTGGTCGTCGTCCCCCCAGACGTACCAGTCGGCCTTCGGGTTGTCCTCGGACTGGCGGGACTCCTGGAACCATGGGTGCTGGTCGCTCGTATGGTTCATGACGAGGTCGGCGATTAGGTACATGTCCCGCTTGTGGACCTCCTCCACGAGCTCCATGACGTCGGCAAGGTTCCCGTACTCCGGGAGCACGGTCAGGAAGTCGCTGATGTCGTACCCGCCGTCGCGAAGCGGCGACTGGTAGAAGGGCAGCAGCCAGAGACAGTCGACGCCGAGCCACTGCAGGTAGTCGAGCTTCTCGATGAGTCCGCGGAGATCTCCCGTCCCATCGTGGTCCGCGTCGTAGAAGCCGCGGACGAGGATCTCGTAGAAGACTGCCCGGTTGTACCAGCGCTCGTCGTTGTTCCTCATCAGGCCTTTCCGGCGCCAGGCTGGGTCACGTGAAAGATCTGGGCCGGCTCGTCGGACGGATCGAGCCGGAAGTATGTGGTCGGGCCCATCCAGGGATAGCGGTATCCGGACAAGAGGTCGTGAGCGTCGACCGGCCGGTCCCGGTCGAAGCCCAGCCAGCCGAAGTCGATGCTGGCAGTCGTCTCCTCGGGACCATCGGAGTTGAGGTTCACCGCGATCACGAGGATGTCGCCAGCGGCGCGCTCCGCCTTCGAGTAGACGATGACGTTGGGGTTGTCGCAGTAGTGAAAGGTGAGGTTGCGCAGCTTTAGAAAGGCCCGGTGCTCGTGGCGGATCCCGTTGATGTTCGTGATGTAAGGGGTGATGGACCAGGGAGCGTCCCAAGAACGGTGCTTGATCTCGTATTTCTCGGAGTTCAGGTACTCCTCGTCGGTCTCCCGGGCCGGCTCGTTCTCGCACAGCTCATATCCGCTGTAGATGCCGTAGGCAGGGCTCATCGTCGCGGCCAGGGCCAGCCGCAGCTTGAACGCGGCCGTGTTTCCTCCCCTCAGAGGCCCGCTGAGGATGTCGGGGGTGTTGGGCCAGAAGTTTGGCCGCATGTACTCCCCCAAGGGGCCCTGGGCGAGCTCGCTCACATAGTCGATGATTTCCTGCTTGTGTGTACGCCAGGTGAAGTAGGTGTAGCTCTGGCTGAACCCGATCTCCGCCAGCTTCGCCATCATCTTCGGGTGGGTGAAGGCCTCGGCGAGGAAGACGACGTCGGGATGCTCGTCGAAGACTGCCTTTAGCATCCACTCCCAAAATGCGAGCGGCTTCGTGTGCGGGTTGTCGACCCGGAATATCCGGATCCCGTGCTCGATCCAGAAGTCGAGTATGTCTTTGCACGCCTGCCAGAGGCCCTCTCGGTTCTTCTCAGGCCAGAAGTTGATCGGGTAGATGTCCTGGTACTTCTTCGGCGGGTTTTCGGCGAACTTGATGGTCCCGTCGGGCCGGTGGTGGAACCATTCGGGGTGCTCCTTGACCCAGGGGTGGTCGGGGGAGCATTGCAGCGCGTAGTCCATCGCGACCTCCAGCCCGAGGCTCCCCGCCTCCTCGAGCAGCCGGTCGAAGTCGTCGAACGTCCCGAGCTCCGGATGGATGGCGGTGTGCCCGCCCTCCTCAGAGCCAATCGCCCACGGGCTGCCGGGGTCGCCGGGAAGCGCCGTGATCGTGTTGTTACGGCCCTTCCGGTCGGTCTTTCCAATCGGGTGGATCGGAGGAAGGTAGACGACGTCGAACCCCATCTCGGAGACGGCCGAAAGGCGCTTCGTGGTTCCCTCGAGCCCACCATAGGAGCGAGGGAAGAGCTCGTACCAAGCCCCCGCCGCAGCGCGGAGCCGCTCGACACGGAGAGCCAGGCGCTTGGAGCGCGTGAGGTCGGGCCGGAGGTTGTTCCTCGTCGTGACCCCGAACCCGGGCGCGTCGACTGCGGCGGCGAGGCGCTCCGTGGCCCGACGCCGCTTGTCCCGCATCTTGCGGGCCAGCTCCCGCAACTCACGAGCAGCGCCGGCGGGAAGGTGGGTGGCCGTTTCCTCTAATAGCAGGGCGCCTTCCTCGAGCTCCACCTCGATGCTCTGGCCCGCGTCGGCCTTGATCCTTGCAGCCCGCCTCCACGTGGCGAATTGGTCGGTCCATACCTCTATCTCGAACTCGTACAGGCCGAGCTCCGAGGGCTCGATTTCCCCCTCCCACCGGTGGTTCGGAAGCTCCCGCATCGGCGTGTGGCTCCACTCGTCGCTCCCGATGAGGTGGCAGCGCACGTTTGCCGCGAGCACGTCGTGGCCGTCTCGGAAGATGTCGGCCGCGACCATAACCGGGTCGCCCAGGATGGCCTTGGCGGGGTGCTCTCCGTCACGGATACGGGGGGTGATGTCCTGTATTACGAAGCGGTCGATAGCGCCCACACTCCCTCGCTTCTCTGGAGCCGGTGACGGCCGGGCTCTGCCTCCCGGCTCGTCGCCGAGATGTGCTTCGATTCACCCTTCGCCTGCGCCGCAGCCCGAGGATCGCCCCGAGCCGGGGCAAGATTGAGCGTCGTCTTACTAAGAGTAGTACCTACGATTCGAGAATAAAGGTGTGAATTTAGTCAAATCGTCAAAGAATGCCGAGAATCAGCCGGAATAGTGCGAGATCGGACCACTAGTGGACGAGCTTTACGAGCAAGCGGAGGCCTACGGCGTCGAGCGGCGCTACAAGGACAGCCGCGGGGAGTGGAAGGAGGCGCCGCGCCGGACGCTCGAGACGGTAGTCGCTGAGCTAGCCGAGAGGGCAGGGCCGGACGGCGAAGCGCTCCCCCTGACTCTCGGGCCGGGAGAGTCTCTTCCGTTCGACGGGAAGGCGGAGCTGGAGACCGAGGAAGGAGAACGGATCTTAGTCGAGGGGAAGCTTCCCGAGGACCTCCCGTACGGATATCACATACTCGAGGGTCCGGGTTCCGGGTTTCGCAGGGTCATCACGGCTCCCGCCCACTGCTACCTCCCCGAACGCCCGAGGACGTGGGGCTGGTCGGTCCAGCTGTACTCGGCCCGGTCGTCGGCCAGTTGGGGAATCGGTGACCTGTCCGACCTCGCACGGCTCGGCACGTGGAGCGCCGACCTCGGCGCCGAAGTCCTGATGGTCAGCCCCTTCGGCGCGGTCAACCCTTCCCACCCGATCCAGCCGAGCCCCTACTTCCCGAGCAGCAGAACCTTTCGCAACCCCTTGTACATCTCGATTGAGGCGGTGCCGGGGGCGGAAGATCCAGAGATCGAGCCCCTGCGGACGGCGGGCCACGCGATCAACTCGTCTGAGCTCATCAACCGCGACGAAGCCTGGGATCTCAAGATGTCCGCGCTTTCCCGCCTTTGGGAAAAGTCCGAGCGGGACAGGGGCTTCCAGAAGTTCTCCGGGAGGCTCGGCAAGCCTTTGGATGATTTCGCGACCTTCTGTACGATCGCGGAGGAGCAGCGCCGGCCTTGGATCGAGTGGCCCAAGGAGCTCCGATCGCCGGACGAGTCGGGGATCCCCGCCTTCCAAACCGCCAATGCGAGCAGGATACGGTTTCACAAATGGCTGCAATGGCTCCTCGATAGCCAGCTCGAGCAGGCCGGCTCCGCCATCGGGATCATCAACGACCTACCCGTCAGCGTCGACCCTTCGGGAGCCGAGGCATGGGCCTGGCAGGACGCGTTCGCCACAGGGTTCTCACTCGGCGCTCCCCCCGACGACTTCAACACGAGCGGACAGGACTGGGGGATCTGCCCCTACCACCCCGCGGGGCTGCAGGCGGGCGACTACGAACCGTTCGTTCAGATGATCCGATCCGCGTTCGCGCACGCCGCCGGCCTTCGCGTCGACCACGCCGCCGGCCTGTTCAGGCAGTACTGGATCCCGCGCGGCCGCGACCCCGGCGAGGGCGTTTACGTTCGCTTCCCGGCACGCGCACTTCTGGACGTCATCGCGATCGAAAGCCGGCGGGCTCGGGCGTTCGTGGTTGGGGAGGACCTGGGGACCGTCGAGGACTGGATGAGGAGCCGGCTGGCGGAGAGGTCGATCCTGTCTTACCGGCTCCTGCTGTTCGAGCCCGACCTTTCCAAGATCCCTGAACGATCGCTGGCGGCGGTGACAACCCACGACCTCCCCACCGTGGCGGGCGTGTGGAGCGGAGCCGACCTCGAAGCGCAGATCAAGCTAAACCGACGGCCGTGGGAGTCAACGGTCAAGCTGATGAGCCGTTCGATACGAAACGCCGCTAGAGCAGAGCGGGAGGCGCCGATCGACGAGGTCGTGAGAGGGGTTTACGCCGAGCTCGCGCGATGCCCTGCCATGGTAGTGGCCGTGACGTTGGAGGACGCGCTCGGCGTCGTGGAGCGCCCCAACATGCCCGGTACCGTCGACGAATGGCCGAACTGGAAGATCCCTTTGCCGCTACCGCTCGAAGAAGTCATGGACTCCCCCAACGTCCTTCGGCTGGCCGAGGTGATGCGAACGGAACGGCGCGAAAGAGCATGAGGGAGTGGGCCCGGACGGTGACCCAGTCCCCTCTCGTCGTTGGTCCCTCACCCTGAATGGAGCTTGCGGTCCGCCCCTCGCGCTGAACCGAGCTACCCGTCCGGGTCGGAGCGGGAACGGCTGCCGTGTTGAGGACCCCCTCCCACGAGGCGCCGCCCTCAGGTAAGCAGAACCCCACGTCGGACGCGCCGCCGTTGACCAGCAGGAGGAGGGTGTCGGCGTGCACCTGCTGCCCGTGCTCGTCCGTCTCATCGGAATCGCCGCCGGGCAAGAGCATCCCCAAGAAGTGGTTGTGCCGATTGGACCAGTCCTGGGCTTTCATCTCCGAGCCGTCCGATCTCAGCCAAAGTACCGGGGGGTCCGCGTCCCCGGGATCTCCACCATGGGGCGGGCCGAAAGTCCGCCGGCGTAGGACAGGATTGGACTTACGAAGCGCGATGACCCGCTTGGTGAAGTCGAGCAGGTCCCGCTCCGGCGCCTTCAAGTTCCAATCGACCCAGCTGATCTCGTTGTCCTGGCAGTAGGCGTTGTTGTTGCCCTTCTGGGTCCGGCCCAGCTCGTCGCCCCCAAGGATCATCGGCACACCCTGCGACAACAGCAGAGTGGCGAGGAAGTTGCGCCTCGTGCGCTCCCGTATCTCGCGGATCTTCCTCGAGGCGGTAGGCCCTTCCCTCCCCCAGTTGCGGCTCAGGTTGACGTCGGCACCGTCCCGGTTTCCCTCGCCGTTGGCCTCGTTGTGCTTATGGGAGTACGAGACGAGGTCGTTGAGCGTGAAGCCGTCATGGCAGGTGACGAAGTTGATGCTTTCGGAGGGCCCTCTGCCGGCGCTGCCGAAGATGTCGGACGAGCCGAAAAGACGTGTAGGTAGCTCGGGAACCTGTCCCGGGTCGCCCCTCCAGAAGCGCCGAAGGCAGTCGCGATAGCGGTCGTTCCACTCCCGCCACCCCTGCGGGAAGTTTCCCACCTGGTAGCCGTGCTCTCCGGCATCCCAAGGCTCGGCAATCAGCTTGACCTTGGACAGGACCGCATCTTGTTGGATGACCGAGAAAAAGGGGGCGTCGGCGGAGAACTCGTAGCTGCCCCGGCCCAGGACCGGCGCCAGGTCGAACCGGAACCCGTCGACATGCATCTCCGTTACCCAGTACCGGAGACTGTCGAGCACGAGCTCGAGGGTGCGGGGGTGGAGGACGTTGAGCGTGTTCCCCGTCCCAGTGAAGTCCTTGTAGGAGTGGGGATGCTCCGGATCGACCCGGTAATAGGAAAGGTTGTCGATCCCCCGCATTGCCACCGTCGGCCCGAGGTGGTTGCCCTCCCCCGTGTGGTTGTAGACGACGTCGAGGATCACCTCGATCCCGGCGGAGTGCAGCCGCTTGACCATCGACTTGAACTCGTTTACCTGCCCGCCGGCGATGGCGGCGTACCTAACCTCCGGCGCGAAGTAGGCGATCGAGCTGTAGCCCCAGTAGTTCACCATGCCCCTGACCGCGAGGTGGTGCTCGTCAAGAAACTGGTGCACCGGGAGGAGCTCGACGGCGGTCACCCCGAGATCGACCAGGTACTCGATGATGGCGTCCGACGCGAAGCCCGCATAGGTCCCGCGGACGGGCGCCGGCACGGCAGGGTGCCGCATCGTCATCCCCTTTACGTGGCACTCGTAGATGACGCTTTTGTGCCAGGGCGTCCCGGGAGCGCTATCGCCCTCCCAATCGAAGTCGTCGCCCACGACGATTGACTTCGGGACCAGCGCGGCGCTGTCGCGGCGGTCGGGCAACCCGCGGCGCTCGTCCTTCTCGTCCCGGTAAGCGAACAGGGCGTCGCCCCATCGGACCCTCCCGGTAAGCGCCTTTGCATAGGGATCGATGAGCAGTTTTGCAGGGTTGAACCTGAGCCCTAGCAAGGGGTCGTAAGGGCCGCTCACCCTGTACCCGTAGAGCTGGCCGAGACCGGCCCCCGGCACGTAGAGCTGCCACACCTCGTCCGACGCCCGCTCCATCCTCAGCCGCTCGGCCTCCTTCGGGGAAGCGGCATCATCGAACAAGCAGAGCTCGACACCAGTAGCGCCCCCGGCAAACAATGCGAATGCGACACCCTGTCCATTCCAGGAAGCGCCGAGCGGAAAGTGCCTGGTTTTCCCTCGGTAGGTCTGTTCCTGAGTCTCGGGGGAGTCCGTCCCGCTCAGGTCCGGCTCCCGCCTTTGAGGAACAGACAAGCGAGCGGGGGCAGCGTCAGCTTGATGCTCCAAGGGCGTCCATGGAAGTTGATCTCCTCAGCATCGACTCCGCCGAGGTTGCCGACCCCGCTTCCCCCGTAGTGCTCCGCGTCGCTGTTCGCGACCTCGGTCCAGCGTCCGCCTGCGGCTACCCCGATGCGGTAGCCGATCCTCGGAACCGGCGTGAAGTTGAAGACGGCGAGTATGCACTCCTCGGTGCTGCTTCCCCTCCTCAGGAAGCAGATGACGCTCGACTCGCTGTCGTCGGCGGCGATCCACTCGAAGCCGCCCGGATCACAGTCAAGTTCGTGCAGGCTGGGCTCGGCTCTGTAGAGCTGGTTGAGGTCGTGATACCAGCGCTTCACCCCTGCATGGACGGGATACTGGAGCAGGTGCCAGTCGAGGGCGTCGTCGTGGCGCCACTCGCTCGACTGACCGAACTCTCCGCCCATGAACAGCAGCTTCTTGCCTGGCTGGGCGAACATGTACCCGAACAAAAGGCGCAGGTTCGCGAAGCGCTGCCACTCGTCCCCCGGCATCCGGCCGAGCAGCGACCGTTTCCCGTGAGTCACCTCGTCGTGTGAGAGCGGAAGCACGAAGTTCTCGCTGAAGGCGTAGAGCATGCGGAACGTTATCTCGCGGTGGTGGTGGCGGCGGTGGATCGGGTCCAGCTGCATGTACTTCAGCGTGTCGTGCATCCAGCCGAGATCCCACTTGTACCCAAAGCCGAGCCCGCCCACGTCGGTCGGGCGCGAAGCCATGGGCCAATCCGTCGACTCCTCCGCCATCGTCTGCACGTCCGGATGTTCGCGATAGACGTCCTCGTTCAGCCTTCGAAGAAACGTGATGGCCTCGAGGTTCTCCCGGCCCCCGAAGCGGTTGGGGATCCACTCGCCCTCCTTGCGCGAGTAGTCGAGGTAGAGCATCGACGCCACCCCGTCGACGCGAAGCGCATCCGCGTGAAAATTGCGGAGCCAGTGCACTGCGCTGGAGAGCAGGAAGCTTCGGACCTCGTTGCGTCCGTAGTTGAAGATGAACGTCGTCCAATCGGGGTGGAAGCCCTTGCGCGGATCCTGGTGCTCGTAAAGGTGGGTCCCGTCGAAGTACCCGAGCCCATGCTCGTCCGTGGGGAAGTGCGAGGGGACCCAATCCAGGATCACGCCGATCCCGCTTCGGTGGAGGTGATCCACGAGGTACATGAAATCCTGGGGAGTCCCGTAGCGGCTCGTGGGCGCGAAATAACCCGTCACCTGATACCCCCACGATGCGTAGAGCGGGTGCTCCATGACCGGAAGCAGCTCGACATGGGTGAATCCCATGGAGTTGACGTAGTCGACGATCCTCGGAGCAAGCTCCCGGTAAGTGAGAGGCCTCGTCCCTCCTTCAGCCTCGGTCCGAACCCAGGATCCAAGGTGCAGCTCGTATATGGATATGGGCGCTCGCTGGGAAATGCGCTCCCCTCGGCCTGCCATCCACTCGTGGTCGCCCCACTGGTAGTCGAGGTCCCAAACAACCGAGGCCGTCGCCGGCGGTACCTCCGAGAAGGTTGCAAAGGGATCGGCCTTGTCGACCTCGAACGTCCCGTCGCGCGAGACGATGTGAAACTTGTACCTCTCTCCCCGGACGACCCCGGGGACGAACTCTTCCCAGATCCCCGAGCTTTTGACCGGTTTCAGAGAGTGGGCTCGCTTATCCCAGCCATTGAAGTCCCCGACCACGGATACCGCCCTAGCGTTCGGCGCCCACGCGGCGAAGTTTGCACCCCTCACCCCCTCTCGCTCGGCCAGGTGGGCCCCGAGCTTGTCGCCGAGGCGAAGGTGCGTCCCCTCGTTGAAGAGGTGAAGATCGTGATCCCCGAGGATGCTCCGTTGATCGAAGCTGCCTTCCGCGGCTCGCCGGGCTTCGCTTCCCTTGCCCGCGGCCCTGGCCGGCGCGGAGAGGGGGGACGCGTCCGGGGCCTCCCGCGACCTCTTGGTTCGTTGCTCGTCCATCCGACCCAGCCTAACCGAGTAAATCGACGCGCTGGGGAAGCCGGAGCGTGAAAGTTTAATCAGTCTCGCGGAGAGATCGCCCTTTGCCTAGAAAGACTCTTATGGTTACGATGCGCCGGTGACCCCCAAGGCGCTTCGTACGTTCACAGTCCGGGCCCGCCTTCCAGAGGAGCTTGCACCCCTCGGCGAGCTTGCACTGAACCTCCGATGGGCATGGGACGACCGCACCCGTGACCTGTTTCGCTGGGTGGACTGGGAAGCGTGGGAGGCGGCGGGGGCCGACCCGTACAAGCTTCTCGGGATGGTCAGCCGGCAGAGGCTCGAAGCCCTCGCCCGCGATCCGGGCTTCATGGAGTACCTGGGCGAGGTCTATACGGACTTCCGCCGCTACCTGCTATCCGAACGGTGGTTCCACCAGCGGAAGAGCCCACTCACGTCCGTCGCTTACTTCTCCCCTGAGTTCGGCCTCTCCGAGTCGTTCCCTCAGTACTCGGGCGGTCTCGGAGTTCTCGCCGGGGATCACATGAAGGCAGCCAGCGCGCTCGGAATCCCGATCCTCGGGGTAGGGCTCTTCTACCGGCAGGGGTACTTCCACCAGGCGATCGACGCCGACGGTTATCAGCAGGAGCGATACCAGACCCTCGACCCCGAGGCGATGGCGCTCACAAGGGTGCCCGGCCGCGTCGAGGTCGAGCTTGCAGACGACACCCTCCTCGCCCGCATCTGGAAGGTGGACGTTGGAAGGGCGGCGCTTTACCTTCTCTGCACCGACGTTGAGGAGAACGAGCCGCACCTGCGAGAGGTCACCGACCGGCTGTACAGCGGCGACGAGGAGCACCGGATCCAGCAGGAGATCCTCATCGGCATGGGGGGCGTGAAGGCTCTCGAGGTCATAGGCGAGGATCCCCAGGTCTTCCATATGAACGAAGGCCACGCCGGCTTCCTCGCCCTCGAGCGAATTCGCAGATTCGTGGTCCGAGACGGGCTCAGCTTCAGCGAAGCCGTCGAGGCGACGAGAGCAAGCACCGGGTTCACCACCCACACTCCCGTCGCCGCCGGCATCGACAAGTTCTCTCGCGGCCTGATGGAACGGTACTTCACTCGCTGGGTGGAGGAGTGCGGGACGAGCTTCAACGACCTGATGGCTCTTGGTCAGGAGCCGGGGGCCGTCGCGGACGCCCCCTTCAATATGGCGATCATGTGCCTGCGCCTCTCCGGGCAGGCCAACGCGGTCTCGAGGCTCCACGGCCAAGTCTCGCGAGCGATGTTCCAGGGCTTGTGGCCTGGCGTCCCCGCACAAGAGGTGCCCATCGGCTCGATCACCAACGGCGTCCACGCTCGAAGCTGGGTGTCGCCGGGGATGGCCGAGGTGTTCGACAGGTATGTGCTCCCCGAGTGGAGCGAGGCGGATGCGGAGCGCTGGTCGCACATCGACTCCGCTCGAGACGACGAGTTGTGGAGGGTGAAGGAGCACTCGCGCGAGCAGCTAGTGGTGGTAGCCCGAAGCCGCCTCAGGGATTCGCTTGCCGATGCCGGGCTCGTTGGCAAGGAGCTCGAGTGGACCGAGGAGGCCCTTGACCCGCGAATCCTGACGATCGGTTTTGCTCGCCGGTTCGCCGCGTACAAGCGCCCCACCCTGCTTTTCACTCAGCCCGAACGCCTCAAAGCGCTGCTCCTGTCGGAGAAGCAGCCTGTCCAGCTAGTCTTCGCCGGGAAGTCCCACCCCGCGGACATGGGGGGCAAGAACATGATCAGGGAGATCATCCAGTTCGCCCGGGACCCAGAGATCCGCCACCGCATCGTCTTCCTCCCCGACTACGACATGGCGATTGCGCGTCTGCTCGTGCAGGGGGCCGACGTCTGGCTCAACAACCCGCGGCGGCCCTACGAAGCGTGCGGCACGAGCGGGCAGAAGGCTGCTTTGAACGGGACGCTCAACCTATCGGTTCGAGACGGGTGGTGGGACGAGATGTTCGACGAGTCGAGCGGGTGGGCCATCCCGTCCGCAGAGACCTACGAAACCGAAAGAAGGGACCATGCGGAGGCCGAGGCTCTCTTCGACGTCCTCGAGCGACAGGTCATCCCGAAGTTCTACGACCGTCCCTCCGGTGGGGTGCCCCATGCCTGGGTGGCCATGATGAAGTCCTCCCTCCTATCTCTGGGACCGAGGGTGACCGCCTCGCGGATGCTTGGGGACTATTTTCGTGAGATGTACGAGCCTCTCGCTGGCAGGACGAACGTCTTGCACGCCGACGGATTCCGGAGGGCCCGCGCGCTAGCCTCGTGGAAGCGTCGCGTTATCGACAATTGGGGCGAGGTCAAGATCGTCAACGTCGAGACCGACGGCGGATCCGCCGAGCTCGGCAATCCCCTCCATGTCTACGCCTTTGTCGAGCTCGGCGAACTTCATCACAGCGACGTCGCCGTCCAGCTCGTGCACGGACCGGTCGAATCCGCAGACGACTTCTCTGCTATCGAGGTGACCCCGATGTCGTTCACCGGCAACGAAGGCGACGCCCCGCCCTTCCAATACCACGGGTCATTTGTCTGCGACGTCGCGGGCAGGTACGGGTTCTCAGTCCGGGTTGTGCCTGTTCACGAAGACCTCGCGACCTTCGCGGAACTAGGGTGCATCACCTGGGCCGGCTAGCCGGCTGAGTGATGCACTTACCTAGTTGTTGAGCGCAGTTTCCGCTTCTAGCTTTCGTCTTCTCGGGTCAGATTAATGGGACCCATCTCTTGAAACTGCTTTTTCGCTTGATCTCCGAGATCCTGGCCCTCGCTCTCGACGTGGCCGGTCTCGGCGTAAAGGGCGCTCGATTCCGGACCTTCCTCGCTCATGTCGCGTCCCATCGTGTAAGGGTCGCTGACGGCGCCCTCACTCTGCTCTTGAGCTTTGTCGGTAGAGCTTTGGGAACCCATGCTCCCGGCCTGGGTTTGGGCATCCATGCCGCTGTAGCCGCGGTCGCCGGTCTCGCCCGCTACGGATTCTCCTGCACTTTCCGTCCGCTCCCCGGTCGAACCGCCCTGACCACCCATGGTGGGGCTGCCGATTCCACCAAGGCTGCCGGTCTTCTCGGTATCCATGGTCTCAGGGGCTGCGCCGCCTTCGGTAACTCCCTCGTCCTGACTCATCGAAGCTCCTTTCTTGCCTGACCCACAGGGCACCTTCCTCTGACGCGCACCGTGGATGCCGGCTCTAGCCGGTCGACCCCCGTTTCCGAGTCTCGATGTCCTCTTGGGCTTTACCCATACAGCCATGAAGCTCAAACGAAACCCACCGACATGCCTGAAAGGAGCGAGGAGAGCACCCCGACTCGACAAACCGCAATCGCATTCGCGCGCCGAGCGGAAGCGTCGAATCTTCGACCGATGGGCGCTAACGCTCCGCCCTGCGCTACTCGACCTATTCGGCGCTAACGCTCGGCTGACTCTCTTCAATCGAAGCGAGAGCGACTGCCCCGTAGATGACCGACTGGGCCACGATCACGACAAACGCAAGCACATAGCGTCCAGCGGAGAGGGCCTCCCCCGGCGGCTGCTTCAGAGCTGAAACCGCGAAGAGCCAGATAAGCGTGCTCAACGCGCAGAGACCCCATACAAGAGGCCGGCGCAGATGGAGCGCAATACTCTGATCGGCGACCACCCGACCTGCGAGCGGCGCGAGCATCGTCGCAAGGACCACGAGCACGAGCGGGAAAGCGAGCAACAGCAGCGCGCTCACGGCCGACCCCTCACCCACCACGTCTTGCCGAAAGTTCACATATCCAAGTCCGGCGAGGACGGGCACCGCCATCGACAACAAAGACAGCAGGTAGACACCCCCGACCTTGGCGAAGGTCCTCCGGTTCGGACGGACTCCGAGCACCAGCGCAAGCGCCGCCGTGACGAGCGCAACACGAGCGACGAAGATCGCCGCCGCCCAAGGGCTGAACGGTCCGTCGGTCAGCTCGAGATCGCCGAACGTATCCATGGGAGGTATCGCAAAAGTCCTGGCGAGCACGTCTGGGCTGGGGCGGCCGTTCATTGCGAGGGCCCCCAGGCCGAAGATCGTTCCCGCCCCGCTGACGAGGAGCGGGATGAGAAGCCTCCTACGCAAATGAGCCTGCAAGCTCCGCTTTAGAGGAGAGCTTGCGGAACCGAGGCGGTCAGCGGAGCTTCTTGGTGATTCTCTTTGCAACGGCTCGAACGACGAGTATCACGATCAGCAGCAGCACCGACAAAGTCACGAGCACGGCGAAGATTGCCCTTGGGACCTCGTCGCCCTCCTCCTGCCCCGGGGGGCCGGGCTCGTCCTTCTGTGTTGCCGCAGTGGGATTGGGGTCGTGCTCGTAGGCGTAAAGCCCCTCGTTTCGAAACTTAACCCCGAAGTAGAAGCGTTCGGAGTCGGCTGCGCCCGACATCACGAACCCGCCGATCTGCCTCCGCCAAAGGAGCTTTCCCGTGTCGGTGTTCAGCGCGTAGACGTAGCCGGCTCCGCCCCCTATGTACATGGTCTTGCCCGCCACGACCGGATAGGACTGATCGAACGCCCCTTCGGCGTCCTCGAAGATCCACTTCCGCCGCCCGGTGGCGCCATCCAATCGGTAGAAGTTGCCGATCCGATCCGCCATGAACACGTCACCAAAGGCAAGCGCCGGGGAGTTTCTGACGCCGAACTTGGCGGGCACGCTCACCTTCCAGACCTGCCTTCCCGTCTTGAGGTCCAGGGCGTGGACGTGGAGATCCCCTCCACCGATGATGACCTTGCCGTCGAGAATCGACGGCGAGCTGTTCGCCTCCTGTTGGGGCACTCGCCACAGCTCCCGCCCCGTGTTCGCATCGAGGGCGTACACGTTCACCTTTGATGAACCCACATCCTCGGTCGTGAAAACGACGACACCGTCGGCGACGGCAGGGACGGAATCGGGCTCGAACTCTGTTGGAAACGCCCAGACGAGTCGTCCTGTGGTGGCATCAACGCAGTAAAACTTCTTTCCTACTGCAGATCCGAAATAGAGTCGATCTCCGGCCAGAGTCGGAGCCGCGTCTAGGTCATCCTCCGCGCTGAATCTCCAAAGTTCAGCTCCTGACTCCCGATGGAGCGCTAACAAGATTCCCCCCGGTACGGGAACGAAGACGGAATTGTGGTTCACGGCGGGCGCAGCGATCGTCTGGCCCTCTGGGGGTTCGCTGAACCACTTCCGTTGGCCGGTCGAAGCGTCTACAGCTAATACACCAGGTCCCACGCTTGCATACGCGATCCCCGCGAAAACTACGGGCCACGTGGTGAAGTTGCTATTGGGATCGCCGGCATCGGCAACCCAAGCCTCTTTGAGAGGAGGAACTGGTCCATTCGGAATTGATCCCGTGTGACTCGGATCCCTCTGAA
>JALZBO010000037.1 GCA_030863545.1 Actinomycetota bacterium | reverse complement strand
GTGCATGAATCGCCGCCACGGATCTGAGCCGAAGTTGGAGTGGTCGGCGACGCCGGCCGCCACGAGCGGGTGTGCAAGCTGGAGAAGAATTGCCCGGGGCCACGCGACGAGGAACAGGAGGGACTCGCGGTAAAGCCTCCGCCCGATCGGAGACTCGATCTGATGGTCGATTCCCATCACGTGGCCCGCAAGCGGGAAAACGGCGTTTCGTGCAATCGAAGCTTCATGCTCCCACGTTCATCGACGGCGGTGCTCGTCACCGACACGGAGATTACCGATTAGAGACGAAACCCCGGGGGTAATACTGCTGTAAGTCGAGGAGGTCGCTCATGGCGGCGTTGAATACGCTTCCAACGAGCACGGGGCAGCCGGATGCGATGAAGGCCTTCGTCGGGGATCTCTCCCAATCACCCGCTCTCGCGTCTGAAGCGAATCGAGCCGCTCATGCTCCATAAACCCCGGACGACGTTGAAGCTGAAGACGGAGAGGCTTTCGGACCGGTCGTTCATGATCCGTCTTCAAGGCGAGCTGGATATCTACGGCGCGGGACGCCTCGAAGCGAAGATCAAGGAAATTCAAGAGGCGGCCGACGAGCTCGTGCTGGACCTCAGCGGGCTCGAGTTCATGGACGGATCGGGTCTGAGAGCCATCGTCGAAGCCGATAACCGCGCCCGCTCGAAGGGCTCCTCGCTAAAGATCGTCGAAGCTTCTTGGCCCGTCCACAAGGTTTTCCGCCTTACGGGCTTCGACCAGCGGCTGCAATTCGTCCCGAGCTCCGGCTTGGACGCCCAAGCCGAAGACTCCCCTGGAGGCTTGCCCGCCACTTGACTCACCAGGCCCTCTTACTGGGCTGGAGTGATTGCCTGGCGACGATCGCAAACGAGCTTGCGGCAAATGTCATCAAGCACACCCGGGGCGATGGGACGATCCGTCTCGGACCGAGCCCGGCGCGATCGCCGACGGAATTCCATCTATCGTCCGACCTTCGGCGAGGAAGCGGAACGGAGGGTCGATGTGGGACCCCCTCCTCAGTTGCGAGACGCTGGCGCTGTCGCCTCGCGCCACCCGTGAAACGGGATCTACCGCTACGTCGCGGTCGCTCGGCCAGGCAAGCATCTTGGGATGGATGCCGAGCGAGATATCAACAATTCGGCCCTTCGATTCGTCCTTGCCGAACGTTACCGAAGGGCCGATCGCGCTGCGAGACGGTGTAGCGACGGCCGCCGGCCGAGCGCCGGCGACCATCCATTTAGGTGAACGCCGGAATCAGTACCCGGGCGATGAAGTAAAGGATGACGATCGTGATCGCCAGGATGAATGCGTACTTGACGAAGGCGTAGCTCGTGAGGTTCTCATCCGGGTCCGTTCGAGCCGGCTCCCTGACAACCTCGCGCTCGACAATCGGGTCTTCTTCACGATAAACGGGCATTGGGTGCCTCCTGTTCAGTTTTTTACGGCCTCGGTGTTCCTTTACCGCTGAGGCCGGCTGTCCTGTCGCAACAACCCAACAAGATTCCCCTTTTGGCCTCCCTCCAAACTGGCCTGCCACTCCTAGCGCGAAGCCTTCACAACATAGACGACTAAGGGGCGGTCGCTCTTGGTGACCTCGAACTTCACGGGCCCCTCGAAGGTCTCGCCGTCGCGGGCAAGCCGCAGGGGCCCCTGAAGCGACTCGATCTCCAGCTTGTCGCTGGCGAATTGTTCGTACACACGGCAGCGTCCCAACGTACCCGTCATGACGGCCCCCATGAGCCGGGTCCGCGACCACGGCTCGTGGGCGTCGACCAGGCGGACATCGAGGACACCGTCGTCGAGACGCTCCCTCCATCCGGGGGCGAAGCCGCTCGGCTTGTACCTACAGTTCCCGATGAACGCCATCCATAGGAGCCGGTTTCGGCCGTTGACGCGGACGGCTACCGGCTCGGACGTCCTCAGTACGCGAAACAAGGCGACTAGGACCGCAGGCCACTTCCCAATTCGCGGCTCGAGGCGTTGTCTCGCGTCGACCATCTGCACGTAGCCTCCAAAGCTCGCCGTGTTCACGAACGGCTTGCCGTCTACCAGCCCGAGATCAACCGTGACCGTCGTGCCTCCCCTGATCGCTTCGATCGCATCGTCAACCCCGTTTACCCCGAGATCGCGGGCGAAGTGGTTTAACGTCCCGGATGGCACGACCAAGAGCGGTTTTCCCTGCTCGTGAGCGGCACCGGCGGCGAGATTGACCGACCCGTCGCCCCCCGCGATGCCGAGAACGCGAGCCCCTCGCGCCAAGTCCCTCACCGTTTTCAGGTAGTCCGTACCGTCCTCGAGATGGACAACCGAGGCCTTCGGAAGTGCCCTTGTTAGCTCCTCGGTTGGATCCGGCGTCAGGGCCGCACCCGCCGAGGGGTTAACAACGATCGTCACACCCTCGCCGTCGGGAACAGGGTCGCGGTCTACGTTGGCCAGCGGCGGCTTCGCCACAGCGGGAGTCCGGGGGGCGACCGGCCAGAACCGGGTGGTGGCGACGCCGAGAGCCACGCCGAGGGCGGCCCCCGCAACCACATCCCCGGGGTAGTGCGCTCCCGTGTAGACGCGGGAGTACCCGACGGCCGCCGCGAGCGCGGCCAACGGCAAGGAAGCTTTCGGAAGCTCCAGTCCCACGCCCGTGGCGAACGCAGCCGCAGACGCCGAGTGCCCCGAAGGAAAGGAGAAGGACGTGGGGATCGGCCGAACAATCGGGATCATGAGGTAAGCCTTCAGATCCGGACGAGCCCTCCGGGCAAGGAGCTTGAAAGGAAGGTTTGCAACAGTCGAAGTCATCGCGATCGACAGAACCCCCCTAAGGGCGGCCCGCTTACCGAAGCGCCCTCCGAAGGCAGCCAGGCCCGCAGCGACACAGAGCCACAGAGCCGACCTGTTGGCCGCGTGCGAGACGGAGAACAGGACGCGGTCCCCGAGCTCGCTCCTCGCATTCACGGCTCTGGCGAAGAGGGCGCGGTCCAGCGCGTTGAGCCGGTTCAACACTCCCATGAAGCCAGCTTACCCAGGGGACGGGCCGCGGGGCGGCGGGCGACTGTTCGAAAGAGCACACAGATTTTTCTCGCGTTTGCTCGTAGAGTGGGTACTCCATGAAATACCGGGTTGACGAGCTGGCAGCTCGTTGCGGAATCAGCGTCGACACCGTCCGGTTCTACCAGACCAAGGGTCTGCTACCCCCTCCCGAACGCAAGAGCCGCGTCGCCTGGTACGGACCTGAGCACCTCGAACGCCTGAGGCGCGTCCGGGATCTGAAGCGCAAGGGATTCACACTTCTTTCCATCCGGCGGTTGCTGGAGGGCGAACTGGACAAGGCAGACGAGGCGCTCGTCGAGGCGGTCGCCCGGGCGGTCCCGGGAGAGTCGGAGAACGAAGAGTTCATGACGGCGGAGGAGTTCGCCGCAAGCATCGGCGTCTCCCCCGCGTTGGTGCATGCGATCGAGCGCGAGCATCTACTGGTGCCTCGCATACACGACGGCGTTCCCCTCTACACTTCGGCGGACGCAGCGGCGGCTCGGGCCGGGCTCACGCTGCTCGAGGCCGGCCTGCCCCTCACGGAGCTGCTCGCCCTTGCCCACCAGCACGACCAGGCCGCCCGCAGAACCGCGGAGAAGGCGGTAGAGATGTTCGACGAGTACGTGCGCGGACCGATTCGTGCCTCCGCTGCCTCCGACGAAGAAGCCGCCACCAAACTCGTCGAGGCTTTCAGAAAGATGCTCCCGGCGACCGTCGCCCTCGTCGCTCACCACTTCCGGAGGGTGCTTCTTACGACCGCCCAGGCGAAGATCGAGAAGGTCGGCGCAGAGCCGGAGAAGATCGCCGTGCGTACCGAGGCGGAGAAGCGCTTAGAGCCTACGTGGCCCACCTAGACGACCTCCCTTCCGGTTCCGAGAAGGTAAAGGCCGTCACGTCGATGTTCGACGCTATCGCTCCCAGGTACGACCTCGTCAACCGAGTGATGACCCTGGGAATGGACGTCGGGTGGCGTAAGAGGACCGTGCATAGTCTTGGCCTACCTCCCGGCTCGTTGGTGCTCGATGTCGCGTGTGGCACTGGAGACCTGTGCCGGGAGCTTCGGAAGTCGCGGCTCCGGGCCATCGGAGTGGATAGATCGGCGGGAATGCTCGCCCGGGCGAGGACGACGGCTCCACTCGTTCTGGCCGACGCCCTCATGCTCCCGTTTCGTGACGGGAGCGCCGACGGGATAACCTGCGGCTTCGCGCTCCGAAACGTCGTCGACCTCGAACACCTCTTTGGCGAGTTCGCGCGGGTCACCCGCTCGGGAGGCCGCATCGCCCTGCTGGAGGTTGCGGAGCCCAAGTTCGTCATCTTCCGCGCCGGTCACCGGCTGTACTTCCACAAGGTCGTCCCGCTTATCGGGGGAGCGCTGTCGGACCGGCACGCTTACACCTATCTGCCTCGTTCGGCCGCCTACCTGCCGCCTCCGAAAGACCTGATGGAGATGATCCGAGCGGCCGGCTTCGGACTGATGCGCAGGGAGCTCCTTGGCCTCGGGGCGGCCCAGCTCATCTCCGCGAGCCGCATGTGAACAGAAAGCAGCGGACGAGCAGGTGACCCCGAGGCTCAATGCTCGAACCAAGAGGCTGGAACAGCCAGCGGATCTGGGCGGACTGGTTGCCCAAAAACCCGACATAGCTTGGCTCACCTCCGGGATCAGCTTGGTCGCGTTCGGTGAATGCGTTCGAGTGGATCCAGGAACCGGGCAAGAGCGCTTCCGGGGCGCGGCAGAAGAAGTGGAGACGCTGCTCGCGGGGGCAGCGGTCGAGGACGAGGTGGACCTGCCCGGGTCGGGGCCGATCGCGTTTGGCAGCTGGACCTTCGATCCGGAAGTGGCGGGATCGGCCGTAGTCGTGCCGTCCACCGTGTACGGGGTCGGGGAGGACGGGGCATGGAAGACCGAGATCGAGTGGGAGGAGGGGAACGAAGCTCTCACTGCCGTGCGCCTCGGCAGGGGTTCTTCTACCCAGCACGAGCAGCGGGGGTCCGATGTGTGGGAAGCGGCCTACCCCGCCGGCCCGGAGAGCCCCCTTTCGCAGAGGGAGTGGATGGGCCGCGTCGAAACCGCGTTGGAGAGGATTCGCGCCGGCCGGCTTCAAAAGGTAGTCCTTGCTCGCGAGGTCGTCCTCAGGAGCGTTCGGCCCCTCAACCCGTTCGAGGTTCTTGCCCGGCTCGCCCGTCAGTACCCGGGCTGCTTCAACTTCTGGTTCGACGGATTGGTCGGCGCAAGCCCCGAGCTGCTGGTGCGCCGGCTTGGAGATGTCGTCGACTCGATTCCCCTCGCCGGGTCGGCCCCCCGAGGCGCGAGCGAACACGAGGATGCCGAGCTGGGAAGGCGCCTTCGCGCCTCTCCGAAGGATCGCGCCGAGCATGCGCTGACAGTCGAGACGGTGATGGAATCCTTGACGCCGTACTGCTCGCACCTGGTCGCGGAGCAGGAGCCATCCCTGCTGCTCCTCGCCAACATGCAGCACTTGAGCACGAAGGTGCAGGGCCGGCTCTCTGACGCTGCGAGCGCACTGGAGCTCGTCGCCGCGCTCCACCCGACGGCCGCCGTGTGCGGCGTGCCGGAAGGGGCCGCCCTCGAGCTCATCAGAGAGATCGAAGGGCTCGACCGGGGCCGTTACGCCGGCCCGATCGGGTGGATGGATCACAAGGGAGATGGGGAGTGGGCAGTTGCCCTTCGCTGCGCCGAGGTGAAGGCGCAAACTGCCCGCGTCTTCGCCGGGGCGGGCATCGTCGCCGGTTCCGATCCCGCACTCGAGCTAGAGGAGACGGACCTCAAGCTCAACGCGATGCTTTCCGCCCTCGAGGCGAAAAGCCCTCCCGCCCGCTCCTCACTCCCCGCCTAGCGCATCCCGGACGGCTCCCCAAACCTCTCGGTGAATCCGGACGTTGGAGGAGCGCTCGGTTCGAGCCTCCAGAATCTGAACGCCGCCGGCCTCCGCGGCTTCCATCATGGCGTCCTGGAGCTCGGCCGCCTTATCGAGGAGGCGGTAACCGCAGCGGTGAGCCTGAGCAACGAGGGATAGGTCTCGGTTGTGAGGGGTCGCGAAGAGGCGCTCGAAGTGCCTCTCGGCCGACTCGGGCAGGAACGAAAAGATCCCTCCGCCGTTGTTGTTGAGGACGACGAAAACGGCGTCGACGCTTCCGTCTGGCGACGTCAGGAGGCCGTTTTGGTCGTGGAGGAGCGCGAGATCTCCGCACAACGCAAAGGTAGGACCGCTGTGCCCGATGGCGACCCCTAGCGTCGTTGAGACGAAGCCGTCGATTCCGTTAGCGCCCCGATTCGCATGGATACTGATCCCCTCTCGCGGCCGCATGAACCAGTCGAGGTCGCGGATCGGCATGCTCGATGAGACCACCAGAGCGCCGCCGTCCGGCACCGCCTCTGCCAGGTCGCGTGCAACCCTCGGCTCCGTCACCTCCTCGTGCTCGTCCAGAGTGCGGTCGATGACCGTGCGTGCAACCCGCTCGGCCTCCGCCCAGCTGCCGAGCCACGCCGTCTCCCGCTTGGGGGTCACGAGCTGGGCAAGCACTCGGCAGATGCGCTCCGGGCTCGAGCGGATGACCCAAGAAATCGCCCTCCTAGGGTCGAGCCACCTTCCTTGAGGCGCTACGGCTATCTGCCTGACCGAAGGGCCAAGCATGTCGTCGAGGGCTTGTGACGTCCCGAGGTTGCCCAGCCTCAACACGAGCTCCGGGCGGTGGGAAGCCGCAAATTCCTTGTGCCGGAGAAGGGCATCGTAGGCGGAGATGGCGGGGAATCGGGCCCGGGCGTTGGACGTCGCCTCTGCCAGGACGGGCCACTGCAGCGACCGTGCCAGAGAAAGGACGGGCTCGGGGTCGAGGTCCCCGGTGCCGGCGACGATGATCCCCCGCTCCTCCCCCTCGAAATCGTCCTTCAGCCGGAGGAGCTCCTCCTCGGTCACCAACTCAGTAGCCGGACTTGCCGCCACCCAGGGCTTCCCATCGGCGCGCCCCGCAAGGTCGTGCGAAAAGGCGTCCGATCCCGCCGTCCCCACGAATGGTTTGCGGAATGCGAGGTTTAGGTGCACGGGACCCGGATGGGGCCCTGCGCTCACCTGGTAGGCCCTGGCGGAGATCGATCGCCAGTACGGAACCGACTCCGCACGGTCTTCCGCCGGTCCCACCTCGACGAACCAGCGGACCGCGCCTCCGTAGAGCTTGATCTGGTCGATGGTCTGGCCGGCCCCCGTGTCTCTCGCTTCGGGAGGCCGGTCGGCCGTGAGCAGGATCAGCGGAACCGCCGAGTGATGGGCCTCTATGACGGCGGGGTAGAGGTTTGCGGTGGCCGTGCCCGAGGTGGTGACGACCCCGACCGGACGGCCCTGCTCTTTGGCGATCCCGAGGGCCAGGAATGCGCATGATCGCTCATCGATCGAGACGTGCAGCCTGAGCTCCGGGCGCCCCGAGAGGGCGAGAACGAGGGGAGTGGAGCGGGAGCCGGGAGCGAGGCACGCGTCCGTCATCCCCGACCTGACGAGCTCGTCCACGAGAACCTGGGCCAGCGCTTGGCCTGCGTTGATGCTCAACGGGCCGCCTCCGGAATGATGATGCCCCACCTCCTCATACCCGAGCCTTGCCATCCGAGGGCAGCTTCACCTCTGCTCTGAATCGACTCAACGCCGGCCGGTCCACTTCCGGCCGGCGCAGCTCGAGCCATCCCCCTCGTGGGACGAGGGGCTCCGCTACCACGTCGCCGTCCAGCAGGGCGGCTGACCCGAGGCCGCATGGATAGGGAAGCTCCGGGAGAGCGGCAGCCAGAGCGAGTCCTGCGGCCAAGCCAACCGATGTCTCGAGCATGGATGAGACGATCGCAGGCAGCCCCGACGCCTCCACCACGCTCATCGCTTCGACGACCCCGCCGAGAGGCTGAACCTTGATGACGAGGACGTCGGCCGCTTCGAGCTCGGCCACCCGCCGCGCGTCCTCGGGACTGCCGACGCTTTCATCGGCTGCTATCGGGATGTCTACGCGGCGCCTGAGCGTTGCCATCTCCTGGAGAGTAGCCACCGGCTGCTCCGCCACGTCCACGCCGTAACCGCTGAGACGCTCGAGCATCCTGGCTGCCGTATCAACGTCCCACACGCCGTTGGCGTCGACCACCAACCGCCCGGAAGTGCCAAGTGCGTCCCTGACAGCCTCCACCCTTTCTTCGTCGTCCCCCTCGCCGACTTTTACCTTGGCGGCGTTGCAGCCCGATTCCCGGACGATCGACGCGGCTTCGCGGGCCGAAACCGCCGGCACGGTTGCGTGGACGGGGACCTTCGCGCGGACGGGCGGGGGCCATGGTTCGGTCGCCGAGCGACGTGCCGCCTCGAGGCAGCGCCGGTCCGTCCCAGGCCGGTAGCCGGGCAGGGGGGAATACTCCCCCCATCCAAATGGCCCCTTCAACAGCACGCCCTCCCGCCAGAGGATGCCCCGAAAGGGCATCTTCAAAGGGATTCGGAAACCTAACGCCTCTAGATCCAACGGCCGATCCACAACCCCGCCGCAAGCAAGATCCCAAAGATCCCGAGCAGCCGGGCGGTCTGGACGAGGAGACCGACGAGGACGCGCGGCTCCCGTCCCTTCACACGTGCAAGAAGCGGCCATGCGAGGGGGGCCGACAGCAGAGCCAGCAGCGGTCCGGCACTGCTCTCGGCGATCGAAACGACCGGCACCAGCAGGTACGGCGCTCCGATGAGCGACCGATACAGCCTCTGAGTGCCCTCGCGCCCCAACTTGACGGCAAGCGTGAGCTTCCCGGCTCTCCGGTCGCCTTCGATGTCCCTCAGGTTGTTCGCAACGAGGATCGCGGTGGCGAGGAGCCCGACCGGCACCGAGGACCAAACGGCCGTAGTCAGGACTTCCTCCGACTGCACGTAGCCGGAGCCGACGGTGGCGACGGGTCCGAAGAACACGAACACGAACACCTCTCCCAAACCGGCAGATCCATAGGGGCGAGGCCCGCCGCTGTATCCCAGCGCAGCCAAGATGCACACGGCTCCGACGACCAGAAGCTCCCATCCGGCCACCGCCGCCACGGCGAAGCCCGCGGCGGCCCCGACGCCGAAAGCAGCAATCGTCGCGGTGCGCATCGCCTCGGGCGTTACAACTCCCGCGGCAGTCAAGCGTCTGGGGCCTAGCCGCTCGGGCGTGTCGACGCCCCTGACGGCGTCGAAGTAGTCGTTTGCAAAGTTGACACCAACCTGCATCGACACGGCCACGGCAAGCGCTCCGAGAAACCGCCACGAGCTGAACCTTTCGGAAGCCGCCGTTCCGACGAGGACCGGGACTGCCCCCGCGACGAGGGTCTTCGGGCGAGCCGCCTCCACCCAGAGCGGGACGCCTCTCAACGCTGCCTCCCGTCCCTTATTAGGGGCGCCGGGGGAACTGATCGAACCGGGGTTTGCGCTTCTGTAGGTATGCGTCGCGCCCCTCCTGGGCTTCGTCGCTCATGTAGTAGAGGAGGGTGGCATCTCCGGCCAGCTGCTGGATTCCCGCCAGCCCATCCGTGTCGGCGTTGAACGCGGCCTTCAAGAGGCGAATGGCCAGGGGGCTCATCTCGAGGATGCGCTTCGCCCACCCGACGGTCGCAGCCTCCAGCTCTTCAAGAGGGACGACCTTGTTGATCATCCCCATCTCGAGAGCTTCCTGGGCCGTGTACTGCTGGCACAGATACCAGATCTCCCGGGCCTTCTTGTGCCCAACGATCCGGGCGAGAAGCCCCGCGCCGTACCCACCGTCGAACGACCCCACCTTGGGCCCGGTCTGTCCAAAGATTGCGTTGTCGGCCGCAACGGTGAGGTCGCACACGACCTGCAGGACGTTCCCGCCACCGATGGCGTACCCCGCAACCATGGCAATGACGGGCTTCGGAAGACGCCGGATCTGGACCTGCAGGTCGAGGACGTTTAGCCGGCCCACGCCCTTGTCGTCCCTATACCCGTCGTCGCCACGTACCCGCTGGTCTCCCCCGGAGCAGAAAGCAAGCGGACCGGCTCCCGTCAGGATGACGACGCCGATTGCGCGGTCGTCACGAGCCATGTCGAAAGCCGTCGACAACTCGAAGAGTGTCTTGGGGCGGAACGCATTCCGAACCTCGGGCCGGTTTATCGTGATCTTTGCGATTCCCTCCAACCGGTCGTACCAGATGTCCTCGAAGTCTCCCGACCTCTCCCAGGCAAATGGCGGGCCTGACTCCATAAGCTTCTACTCCTGAGTGATAGCTCGAATCGTTGAAGTACCGTAGCAGTTAATGGGTGAGACCGCGCTGGTCGCCGTGCAGCTTCCAAACTCCCAGCTCGTCCGCGAGCTCGAGAAGGCGTGGGACCGGGGGGAGGCAGTTCTCCCGCTTGACCCCAAGCTGCCTCAACCCGCCGTCTCCATGCTGGTCGAGGAGCTGCGGCCCTCGGCCCTCGTCGACCCTTCCGGCTGCCGACCTCTCCCCCGCAGTGAGCCCGTGGCGGACGACGTCTCGCTCGTAGTCATGACTTCCGGCACCTCGGGGCGCCCCAAGGGGGTGGAGCTGAGCACGAGAGCAATGGCGAGCGCGGCCGAGGCCGTGACCACCGTCCTCTCCTCCGGACGCCGTTGGCTCTGCTGCCTCCCGCTCAGCCGCATCGCCGGCCTTGCCATCCTCTTCCGGTCTCAAATCCTCGGGACGAAGCCCGTGATCCACGACAAGTTCGATCCCACCGCCATCGGCCGAGAGCAGGATGTCGATCTCATCTCCCTCGTGCCGGCCGCCCTAGCCCGTCTGCTCGATGCACGCGTCGACCTGTCTGGCTACGCCGCAGTCCTGCTCGGGGGAGGGCCGATCCCGCCAGAGCTTCTCGCGAAGGCTAAGGAGTCGGGGGTCCGAGTGGTGACCACTTACGGCATGACGGAGACCTGTGGCGGGTGCGTGCATGACGGCATCCCCCTGCCCGCGGTGTCGGTCGCCGTCGAGGACGAACGCATCCTCATCCGAGGGCCGATCCTCATGAACGGCTACCGCCTCCAGCCCGAGCTTACCCGGGAGCACCTCGCCGACGGCTGGTTCAGGACGTCGGATCGAGGGCGCTTGGATGAGGACGGGCGACTGGCGGTTTACGGGCGCCTCGACGACGTAATCACGACCGGAGGGGTCAAGGTCTCCCCGGTCGAGGTGGAGGAGGTGCTGAGCCGCCACCCCCGCGTCGCGGACGCCGCAGTCGCAGGCGTGCCGGACGAGAAGTGGGGGCAGGCCGTGGGGGCGCTCGTCGTGACCGTCGGGAATGGAGCCGAGGAAGGCCGGGTGAGCGCCGACGCGCTCAAGGAGTTCGTCACCGCTGAGGCGGGCTCGTTCCACGCACCCAAAGTCGTCCGCTTCGTCGATCGGATTCCGCGCAACTGGGCGGGGAAGATCGTGAGGCAAGACGTCATCGCCGAGCTCCTCGATGACCCTGAGGGCAAGCCGGGTCGTCGGCGGGGCAGCCCTAGCAGGGACGCGACGGGACAGCCCTAGCAGGGACGCGAAGGCAGCCGTAGCAGGGTCGCAGCCGGACGCGGCTAGCGGGGCCGCCGGCGGTAGGAAGGCTCGAGCCACACGGGCGTGTAGCCATTGTCCGCCGGGTTCAACGTGATCCCGGGGGGAACGATCTCGTCTATCGCGTCGAGCGCCTCGATCGACAGCCGCATGTCCGCAGCCTTCAGCTGGCCGTGCAGCTGCTCCACCGTCCGCGGCCCGATGATCGACGAAGTCACCGCCGGGTGCTCCAGCGTCCAGGCAACCGCCATCTCGACCAGCGAGACACCCTCTCGCTGTGCGACCGGTATGAGCCGCTCGACGGCGTCGTACTTCCTCTGATTGCCGGGGATCGCCGGATCGAACCGCTGCGGTGTCCTCTTTGCGCGCCCGGTCTGCGGCACCGGCTGGCCCCGGCGAAACTTGCCCGAAAGCCAGCCGCCGGCCAGCGGGCTCCAGACGATGACGCCCATACGGTACTTCCTCGTCCACGGCAGGATCGTTCTCTCTGTCTCCCTGGCGAGGATCGAGTAGGGAGGCTGCTCGCAGACGAACCTACGGAGGCGCCTCCGCTCGGCGGCCCACTGTGCCTCCATCAGGTCGCCTGCCGGAAACGTCGAAGAGCCGAGGTAGCGCACCTTGCCCTGCTCGACCAGGTCGCTCAGCGCGGCAAGCGTCTCCCCGACGTCCATCAGCGGATCGGGGCGGTGCGCCTGGTAGAGGTCGATGTAATCGGTGTCGAGCCTCCTGAGGGAGTCCTCGACCGCCTTGAAGATGTGGCGGCGGGAGTTTCCCCGGTCGTTGGGCCCGTCCCCCATCCGGCCGTGGAATTTCGTGGCGAGAATGACGTCGTCCCGCCGCTTGCTGATCGCCTTGCCGACGATGACCTCGGACTCGCCGGCGGAATACACGTTGGCGGTGTCGACGAAGTTGATCCCGGCATCGAGCGCGGCGTGGATGATTCGTATGCACTCGTCGTGATCCCTGTTCCCCCAGGACCCGAACATCATGGCACCGAGACAGAGCGGGCTTACGCGAACACCGGTGTTACCGAGCAGGACGTACTCCACCGGCCTCACGATAGTCGAGGTGTGAAGCCTTTACACTCACGCCATGAAGACCCACCGCTTCTCCGTAAGTACCGGCAGCTCTAGGCAAATCGTCGACATCACGGGCGAGGTAAGCCGCTTCGTCCGTGAGAAGGGGGACGGTTTGCTCAACATCTCCGTTCCTCACGCCACCGCCGGCCTGGTCATCATGGAGCTCGGCTCGGGAAGCGAGGCCGACCTGTGGAACTGTCTCGACCAGCTGATGCCGCGGGACCGTCGCTACGTGCACTCGCACGGATCAAAGGGGCACGGCGCGGACCACCTTCTTCCGGCCTTCCTCGCGCCCACCCTTACCCTGCCGGTCGTCGACGGGCGCGTCTTGCTCGGCACGTGGCAGAGCATTGCGATGGTGGACCCTAACGTGGACAACCCCGAGCGGGAGCTCCTTCTGGCTTTCCTACCCTCCTCGAGCTGAGTGGCCGACGAGACGGCGCAACTCAGAACTCTTGCGGTCGAGCTGGCAAGAGAAGCCGGTGACATCCTCCTCGCCATCGAGATCGGGAGGATCCAGTCGAAGACGTCGCCGACCGATCTCGTGACCGATGCCGACCGAGCCGCGGAGCGACACATCTTCGACAAGCTCAGGAAGGTTCGCCCCGACGACTCGATCAAGGCCGAAGAGGGGTCCGTTCGGGAGGGAACCAGTGGGATCGAGTGGGTGATCGACCCCCTGGACGGGACCGTCAATTTCGTCTACGGCTTCCCGCAGTGGTGCGTCTCAATTGGGATCGAAGGAGGCGCCCGGGTAGGAGTCGTTCACGATCCCAACAGAAGGGAGACCTTCACCGACGCCGATGACCTCAGGCCCAGCAGCAAGACGGACCTCGCGGACTCCATGGTCGGCACAGGCTTCTCCTATTCGGTACAGGTACGAACGCGACAAGCGCAGCTCGTGGCTGAGGTGCTGCCGAAGGTCAGGGACATCCGGCGCGCGGGCAGCTGCGCTCTCGATCTAGCGTGGGTTGCCTGTGGCCGCCTCGACGCGTACTACGAGGAGGACACCCGCCACTGGGATATCAGCGCCGGCATCGCCCTCGTCGAAGCCTCGGGAGGCTTCGTCCGCAGGCACGGCACGCTCACAGTCGCGGCCGGGACCGAGGAGCTGCTGGAGAAGCTCGAGACGCTCGTCGTCCCTTAGGCCTTACCTCCGCTCAGCGGCTAGTCGCCGCTGATCTCAACCCGCTCGAGGACCACCCTCTCGGCCGGCGTGTCCGCCCAGCTGGTGCCCACTCGGGAGATGGCAAACGCCACCTCCTGCCCCTCGACAACCTCCCCGAAGATCGTGTGCTTGCCGTCCAGCCACTTCGTTTCGGCCACGGTGATGAAGAACTGGCTCCCGTTCGTGTTCGGGCCTGCGTTCGCCATCGCAAGGTAGCCTGCCTTGTCGAAGGATGGAGCCCTCTCCGTCTCATCTTCGAACTCATACCCGGGGCCGCCCACGCCGGTTCCGAGGGGATCTCCGCCCTGGATCATGAAGTCCGGGATGACCCGGTGAAAGATCGTTCCGCTGTATAGCGGGTCTTTCCGCGGCTCGCCCGTACGAGGGTCCGTCCACTCCTTCGAGCCGGTGGCGAGCCCGACGAAGTTCTCCACCGTCTTCGGGGCCACCTCCGGCAGCAGCCTTACCTTGATGTCTCCCATCGAGGTGATGAAGGTTGCATAAGTAGCCATCTAATCAAGTCCCTCCGTTCCCAAAAGCCCCAGTTTACCGGCGCCTTTTCCCTACTGAGACCCCGCCTTCCCTGGTTCCTTCTAGGGCGTTCTCTTTCCGGAGAAGCGTACTTTTCCGTCACTGTCAGTAGTAAAAACTTCACTCTTCGTAGAAGAAAGTCCTTATGAAAAGCAAAAAGCTGCCGATATTAAGGGGCGTCAAGAAGGAGGTCGAAGGCCTACCCGCATCGATGGAAGGGGGTGACGCCTCGCTCGAGAGCCTTCGATCCGCAAGCTGTTGAGTTTCCAGTAAAGGAAAGGAATTCAGGTACATGGGCAACATCATGTTTTGGATCCGCTTTCGGATCGACGCCCTTCGCGAGGACCACGAGCGTGGCGCTGCAGCCGTCGAGTACGGCCTCCTCGTAGGGCTGATCGCCGTGGCGATCATCCTTGCCGTCACGGCCCTCGGTGGGCAGCTCAGGACGATGTTCTGCGACGTCGTGGAGGCCCTTCCGGTCGACGCTTCTCCCGAAGGCTGCGCTGCGGCCAGCTAGTACAGCTCCAGCGAAGGGGGCCCGGTTTGGTCCGACACGCACTAGGTCCGGCCGGGTCCCCCGGGAGTGCTCGACGCAACGATCACCTGTTTCTCAACCCTTGGTTCCCGCTCGATCCCCACTTCTTGCTTCGCCGGAGAGACGAATGAAGCTAAGACGCAGAGTTAGCAACGAACGAGGCGCGGTCCTGCTGACCGTGGCTCTGGTCATGACGGTCCTGATGCTCCTCGTGGCGGGGGGGATCAGCAGCTTCACGATGTTCGGGGCTCAAAGGGAGCTCCAGAAAGCTGCAGACCAAGCAGCTCTGGCAGGCGCCGCCGCTCTTCCGCCCGTAAACCCTGGACCGCTCATAGATGGGCTGCCGCTCCCCGGCACGACTTCCGAGATTTCCGTTGTTGGTCCTGTCACAGGCCTCGACGTACCACTGAAGAACGTCATTCCTGATCCAAGAGCCGTAGCTTGCGCGTACGGCCACGCGGGCCTTACGGGCAACTCGGCTGCCTTGATCAACTCCTTCGGCAGCGCACCCACGGCCCCACCTTCTCCCGGCTGTCCGAACGATGCCAGAGTCGCGGTTTCCTTTTCGGGCGGCATCTCCAACTGCGTGGACGGGATAGTAAACCGGGTCAAGTCCCTGCTTCCCGCAAATCTGCTCCCGACTCTGCAACCGATTATCGATCCCCTCATTAAGCTCCAGAACGACCTTCTGCTTCTATCGGCGGTGGCGCCTGGGGTGCTCACGCCGAAGGTAACCGTGACGGTCAAGAGCGGGGTCAACCCTCCGCTCCTCGCAATGGTTGCGGGCGATGCAGGAGTACAGCTTCAGGCGACGGCCACGGCTCAGAGGCGGCTCAAGAACCTCGTGGCGCTGCCCGGCGGCGACCTTGCCGGAGTGAACCTAAATGCGATCGCTGCCATGCCTCGAAGTGCGGTCCTCGAGGCCCTGGCGGCCATCGACCGTCAGGTGAACGACCTGACCCGCGGCTTGGGCCTCGGCGAATGCCACGTAATCAACGACTTTCGAACCGACGTCGCCGACATCTACAACCCCGGGAGCAATTCGCCGTCGGTCATGGAGGTCATCGACGCCGCAGCTGATGCGACAAGAGACGCTGCGAGCAGGTCCGGACAGGCCGTCGATGATTTGGCAGGAGAAGCATTCCTGATCGTTGCGAATGCGGACGATCCCTCCAACCTCGTCCCACCACTCCTGCGCCCCGTCCTGCAGCTAGCCGCCCCCGCTGCTCTCGCCGTCCTCGGGCCACTCCAGGTTCCCGCCCTCGACGTGGCGATCGTGACGGCTCACAACCTAGAGGACGGAACGATCGACAACCCTGGTGACTACAGTGACGCGCTCGGCGCCCGTGGCCTTTTCAGGGCCACTCTCGTTAACTGACATGGCCCTCGTCCCGAAGTTACGCACCCCTAAAGGCCTTCGCCTAAGGCGGGCCTCCTTGGCGGGTATCCGAAGGGATCAGGCGGGAGCAGAGGCGCTGGAGTTCGCATTCGTGGGCCCTCTGCTCTTCCTGCTCGTATTCGGCGTGATCTATGCGCTGCTGGCGATGGCCGCCCAACTCTCCTTGAACTACGCGGCCAACGTGGGGGTTCGCTTCGCGACCATTCCCGTCGACGCCCCCGCGAACCTCTACCCCACTCCCCAAAGCGTCCAGAGCAAGGTCGCCGATTCCACCCCCTTCTTCCAAGCCGACGACTGCACGACGAGCGTCCCGCCTGCGGGGACTCCTAATGAGGAGTTCACCCTCACCGTTAGCTGCGACTTCCCGAACCCGGCCGGACGGGCTCTGCGCGGCCTAGGCGGCTTGTTTGGTGGCGGAGGCGGCGGATCTGACGACGCCGGCACCGTGACGCTGACGGCCGATGCCAAGGGCAGAAGGGAGTAGCAATGGCGAGACTCTTAAGGAGGGAGGAAGGCGCAGCAGCACTGGAGTTCGGGTTGGTCCTCCCGATCCTGGTCCTGCTTGCGGCGTTGACCTTCCCCTTGCTGAAGGCTGGATACGAGTACATCGTCCTGTCGCGGGCAGTCTCGCACGGCATCCGGTATGCCAGCCGTGCAGACGAGAACCCCCGGCCCGGACCGGCAGGGTTGACCCGGCGTCCAACCCAACAAGAGGTGGCGGACTTCATCCGCCGGTCCGCTCCGCAGATCTCAATCTGTGAAACGTGCATCGCCGTTACTCCGGATCCCAGCGGCGCGCTTCCAGGTGAGCGGATTCAGATCGAAGCAAGCTACCAGGTCTCCTATGGGGTCCTGGACGACATCGCCAATTCGGTTAATCGAGTTTTGTTCCGCGGGGGTGCGTACCTGCCGGAATCCCAGCCAGTAACAGTCTCCGCTTGGGGACGTGAGGAATAAAAGGAGAAAGAAAAGATGCAAAAGCGTTCCAACGCCATCGTCGTCGGCGGAGTCTTCGTTGCCCTGTTGGGCATGCTCCTCGTCTTCGTCTACGCGAGAGGCGGCGCGGCAGGTACGACTCTTGGCGGAGGCACGCCCGCCTTCGTAACGACGACGGACATTCCAGTCGGCACCCGCTGGGAAGACATGAGAAACCTCGTCGAGCAGCGATCGGTCTCGGAGAGGGAGCGGCCGGCTTCGGCGGTGATCAGCCCGACCCAGCTCAACGGCAGGACCGCAAGCCAGAGCATCCGGAGGGGGCAGGTGATCACCACCAATCAGTTCACCTCTCCGTCCGGCGGGCTTGACATTCCGCCCGGGCAGAACGCGATCACAATCAACCTCAGTGTTCCGGCAGGCGTGGCCCGGTACGTTCAGGCGGGCTCGCTGACCAACATCTACGCGACCTTCAAGGGCGTCCCTGGCATCAACAGCGCCGCCGACAGTGTCGTGACGAAGCTCATCCTGAGCAACGTGAAGGTGCTCGCGAACCGCATCGCGGGACCGGTCGAGGAGCAGCAGTCGTCGAACGTTGCGAACCCGACGGGAGACGTGCTGCTAACGCTCGCTCTCACCCCACAAGACGCCGAGAAGCTGATCTTCGCCAAGGAGAACGGCAACCTCTGGTTCGGCCTGGTGAACCCCGACAACCCGCCGGTCACGACCACGGGCAGAACCTTCCGGTCGGCACTCATCTAGGACAAAGACCGCGACCGAGACCGTAAGGCGAGATCAAAGGAAAAAAGGAGATGACTTTCCGACTCACCAACAAGGAAAGGTCCGCGAGTCCCGACGTCACCTATCCGAACGGAGGATCCAAGGATCAGGGGGCAAACGGGCGGATGGACCTTGCGCAGCCACCGAACGACACGTTCAAGTTCCATCCGCTTGCCAACGGCGTCCCACGGAAGAAGCAGCCGTTCAACCACCGACCCACCGCGGGGCGTCCCGCGGTGGGCGGCGGGAGGCTGCCAAAGACCGTCAAATACGCCCGGCAGGCTTCTTCGACCCAGCAAACGGGAACGAAGCCTGCCGCCCCCCAGACCAAGGAGCTCGACGTCGTAGCCGAGCTCCAAGACGACGAGTCGCTCCCCTCTCGGAAGGAAAAGCCGAGCGAGACAAGGAGGGACTCCGATCTTCGTAGAAATAGGAAGCCCCAGAGGGCTCGGCGAGAAGTCGAGCTTGGTCTTCCGCCCACAGACGAGCAGCGGCTGGAGGACCTCCCCGAGTTCGACGACTATCAAGCGCCTGAGGAGCGCGAAGCGCTTCAGACGTGGGTGAAGCCCTGGGTCAAGCCTTCCATCCCGCCCCCGGCGCCGGTGGCCGTTGAGAGCCGCTTGGCGGAGCGGGAGGGAAACGATATCCGCCCCGGCCCGGCAAGCAGGGACCGGGACGAGGGAGCCGTGGCAAGCGGTCGGCGGGACGAGGCGGCCCTGGCAATCGATGACGGGGGTGAAGAGGCCCTGTGGCCGGAGGACGAGGAGGAGACGGACCACGTCCCAACCATCCTCGTGCTCGACCGCCAGGGGAGCTTTGCTTCGAATCTCGCCAAAGCCACCGCCACCCTGGACCCGGCCCCCGAGATCCTGAGGCTGAGCCGGACGACCGAGGTCCTCGACGTTGTCGCCCAAGACCAGCCCGATGTGCTCGTCGCCGCTCCCAGGGAGGTTACGGGGGCCGGCCTGCGCCGGCTCGCCGAGGTGCATCACCGCTACCCCAAGGTAGTCATCATCCTGAGCGACAACGGCAAGCCGATCTCGCCTCTGCAGACGGCCGCGTGCGGGACCCACGACATCCTGCCCGCGACGCCCACGAAGGCGAGGCTTCGGAACCGCATTTCACGAGCGCTCGAGACGGCCGAGGAACTGCGGCAGGAGCGACTCGTCGTGACCGAGAAGGTTGTGATCGAAGCACCTCCGCCTCCGCCACCCGAGCCCGATCCTGAGCCTGCGCCTGCTCCCGTGTCGATCCCGCGGCCGAAGCAGCTACGGCATACGGGTGTCGCCCGCGTCTTCACGGTGGCATCGGCTTCGGGAGGGTGCGGCAAGACCTTCTTCTCCACCAACCTTGCCGCATATCTGGCCACGGCCACTCGGAGCAGGGTCCTGTTGGTCGACCTCGACCTTCAGTTCGGGGAGGTCGCGATCGCCCTGCACCTTCGGCCCCAACGAACGATCGCGGAGCTCATCCAAGAGGAGGACATCGCAGCGGCCCTGCCCGACTTCGTGGTCGGTCACCGCTCCGGCTTCAACGTGCTATGCGCTCCGAAAGACCCGGTTGCCGGCGACCGCGTCGGCCCCCGGGAGACGAGCGCAATCCTCGAGGCCGCGCGGACGCAGTACGACTTCATAGTTGTCGACACTCCACCCACGATCAACGAGACGGTCCTGGCGACCTTCGACCAGTCTCAGTCGCTGGTGATCATGGCGACCATGGACCTTCCCTCGCTCAAGAACCTGAGGATCTTCCTGCAGACGCTCGAGAAGCTCAGCCTGCCGGCAGACCAGGTCTCAGTGGTCATCAACAAAGCTGAAGCGGGGACCGGAATCGATCTCAAGGAGGTGGAGCCGCTCTACCCGCAAGGGTTTTCTGCGGTTCTGCCGTACTCGAGGCAGGTCTCCTGGTCTCTCAACATGGGAGCTCCGATCCTCGAGTCCGATCCCCACGCCGAGATATCTCGGAAGCTGGCCGACGCGGCACGGAGGCTCGTTCCACCCAACCCCGGGGTGATCCTGCCCTGGGCTCCTAGCGAATCACAACCCCGCCGGCGAGGCTGGTTCATGAGATTACTGAAAGGAAGCGCTGCATGAAACTCTCCGACCGAGTTGAACTGATAGAGGTCGAAAAGGCCCATCCCGGCGGGAAAGGCCGCCGGAAGGCACACCCAGCGGGCAGCGGGCAGGAGAACTGGGGGCAGATGAAGCGCAAGGTGCGCGACGCCCTTCTCGACGAGCTCGGCCCCAAGCTCTACGCCAAGACAAAGCCCGAAGAGCTAAAGGCAGTCGTCTCGGCGCACCTGGACGAGGCTCTCGAGAACGCGGGGGTCTCGCTTCCGGTGACCCAGCGGGCGAGGTTCGTGACCGAGGTCACGGCGGACCTCCTGGGCTACGGACCGCTCGAGCCTTTGCTCGCAGACCCCGACGTGACCGAGATCATGTGCAATGCGTTCGATGACGTCTACGTCGAGCGTTTCGGGAAGCTCGAGCACACGAACACGAACTTCACCGACGAGGCCCACCTCCGCCAGGTGATCGACAAGATCGTGGCGAGCGTGGGGCGGCGAATCGACGAGGCGTCGCCCATGGTCGACGCCCGCCTCCCCGACGGCTCCCGGGTGAACGCGATCATCCCGCCGGTGGCCGTCCACTCGCCGGTTCTGACGATCCGCCGGTTCCCCGCCGAGCCTCTCCAGATGAAGGACCTGATCAACTTCGGGAGCATCACCCTAGACGTTGCGATGTTCCTCGAGGCCTGCATCCGAGGGAAGCTGAACGTGCTGATATCGGGAGGAACCGGCACCGGTAAAACGACCGTCTTAAACGTTCTGACCGAGTTCGTGCCCGAGACCGACCGAATCGTGACGATCGAGGATGCGGCGGAGCTTCGGCTCAGCCAGCCGCACGTCGTCACGCTGGAGTCCAGACCTCCGAACATTGAAGGAGCGGGCCACGTCACGATTCGCGACCTCGTTCGCAACGCTCTGCGTATGCGGCCCGACCGTATCGTGGTCGGCGAGGTGAGGGGTGCAGAGGCGCTCGACATGCTTCAGGCAATGAACACGGGTCATGAGGGGTCGCTCACCACGATCCACGCGAACTCGCCGAGGGACGCACTCTCCCGGCTGGAGACCATGGTTCTCATGGCGGGCTACGACCTGCCAGTGCGGGCTATTCGCCAGCAGATCGCTTCGGCGCTCGACATCATCATCCACCTGGACCGGTTCGGCGACGGAAGCCGGCACGTGACCCACGTCTGCGAGGTCCAGGGCATGGAGGGAGACGTGATCACGCTCCAGGACATCTTCCGCTACACCTTCGCCGAAGGGGGCAAGGAGAGCGTCCGCTCGGCTGGCAAGCTGCGCCCGACGGGGCTGCGCCCACGGGTTATCGAGAAGCTGAGGGAAGCCGGCGTCGGCGTCCCCCCGAAGTTCTTCCGGCCTGCCGACGAGTCCGCGTACTCCCTGCGCTCCGTCGACACCCCGAATGGAAGGAGGAACTAGCGTGAACATAGTTCTGCCCATCCTCATCATCGCCATCGGGGCGCTTTTGATCTGGTACGGCATCAACGAGAAGGGCAAGGCCCGCCAGGAGAAGCTGAGAGAGCTTCTCGAGGCCGAGATGTACGAGCCGTCCCGGTCGCCGGAAGCCCTCGCGGAGCTCGTTGAGCGCGCCGGTGCGTACGCCGAGAGAGCCTTCGGCAAGACCTCGATTGCGGAGCGGATTCGCGTCGGCTTGGAGCAGGCCGGGTGGTCCCTCAAGGCAGGCGAGTTCGGCGCGATCCTCGCCATCACGTCGATAGGAACGGCGGTAGTGGTTGGCCTCGTCACCCAATCGGCGACGGCCGCCATCCTGGCCGCCGGGCTCACCCCGATTGCCGGGGTCGCGATGCTGCACTCGAAGGGAAGGCGCCGCCTGCAGAAGATGGAGGCTCAGCTTCCTTCCGTGCTCCAGCTGATCGCCGGGTCACTCGATTCGGGAGCATCGTTGCTCCTTGCGCTCGAGATTGCGGGAACCGAGGGAGACGAGCCGCTCGCCCCCGAGCTTTCGCGGGTGGTCGCGGAGACCAGGGTCGGAAGGCCCCTCATCGAGTCGCTCGAGGCGATGGCGGAGCGTATCGGATCTCAGGACATCGCCTGGACGGTCGAGGCGATCCGCATCCAGCAGCTGACCGGAGGCCGGCTGGCCGACACGCTGCGGGTTCTGGCCGACTTCATGCGCACACGGCTCGAGGTCAGGGGGGAGGTACGGGCCCTCTCCGCGGAGGCCCGCATCTCCGGCAAGGTCCTGACCGCACTGCCCCTCGTCATCGGAGCGATCCTGTTTCTGTTCCGAGGCGAGTACATGAAGCCACTGATCGAGAGCGGGGCGGGCCGCATCCTGCTGTTCATCGCCGTCGCCGGACTCGTCCTCGGGACGATCTGGATGCGCCGGCTAGTCCGGGTGGAGGTTTGACATGAGCACTTTGGTACTTCTAATGAGCCTGGCCGCCGTCGGGGGAGGGCTAGTGATGGTGGCGGTGGGAGTTGCTCGGGCCCGCTCCACCGGCCAACCCCGGCCCGCGGCCGACGTCATCATGAACGAAGGCTTCGAATACAACGAGCAGTTCGAACGCCCCTTTGCCGTCCGCCTCCTCGGGCCCGCGCTCGAGGACTTTCAGAAGCTCGGACGAAGCCTGACGCCGACGTGGCAGCTGAAGCGGATGCGCCGCAACGCCACCCTGGCAGGCTTCGGCCGGCGGGGGCTCGAAGGCGTGCTCGCCCTCAAGGCCGCAAGCACCGCGGCCGGGGCGACGATCCTGCCTCTTGCGCTCGCCCTGCTCGGCGCGCGGCCGGGAGGAGTGATCCTCTGGGCGATCATCGGCGGCGCGATCGGGTTCTTCCTCCCCGACCTCTGGATCTCCAGGCGGGCGGAGGCTCGCCAGGAGCAGATCCGAAACACGCTGCCGGAGGTGCTCGATCTGATGGCGATCGCGGTTCAGTCGGGCATGGGGCTGGAGGGGTCGATGGAGCTGGTCTCGCGCAAGATCCCGGGTGCCCTAGGCGACGAGCTGCACCGCATGCTGCAGGAGATCTCGCTCGGCTCCACGCGGCGCCAGGCGCTGCAAAACCTCCGGCACCGGACGGACGTCGATGAGCTGTCGACGTTTGCCCTGGCCCTCATCCAAGCCGATCAAGTTGGTAGCCCGATTGCGGAGGTCCTCCAGACCTACGCGGGCGAGATGCGGATGGTGCGGCGCCAGCGGGCGCGGGAGATGGCAGCGAAGCTTCCGGTGAAGCTGCTGTTTCCCCTGCTGTTCGCGATCTTCCCCGCCCTGATGATCATCGTCCTCGGTCCGGCAGCGATCGGCATCGCGGAGGCCTTCTTCTAAGCCCGGCGAAACGAGAGGCCCGGAAGCCCACCCGCCCCTAATCAGCCCTCCGCTCTTAGGGCGGGGGGCTTCCGCCTTTTTCGGGCCGCTTCTTCAAACACGGAGGACGCTTCCGGAGCGACCAAGGAACGGCTGTAGCCGAGAATAAAATGGCTCGATGGAAAAGCCATCCAGGGACACCAATGTCTCGGAGCTGAGAAAGCTCCCTCAGGTCGACCGGCTCGCCAGCGCGCTCCCCTCGGATGTCCCCGCCCGGCTACGCGTCAAGGCAGCCCGAGCAGCTATCGCAGAGGCCTCCAAGCGCATCGGCGACGGCGACCCCGCGCCCGCCTTCGAGCAGCTTCTGGCCAGAAGCGAGAGCTTGCTGCGCCTCGAGCAGCGGCGCCGTCTTAGCCCGGTGATCAACGCTACGGGCGTGATCCTGCACACCAACCTCGGCCGTGCCCCCCTGTCCGCTCGCGCACTCGATGCCGCCCGGGAGGTGGGCGCCGGGTACTCCAACCTCGAGTTCGACCTCGAGAGACGCCGCCGGGGCAGCCGTTACGAACACGCCCAGGAGGCGCTCGCACACCTGACCGGAGCGGAGGGCGGTCTCGTGGTCAACAACAATGCCGGCGCGGTCCTGCTGTCGGTCGCAGCCCTTGCCCAGGGGCGTGAAGTGATCGTTTCGCGCGGCGAGCTAATAGAGATAGGTGGAGAGTTTCGGATCCCCGAGATCATCGCCCAATCGGGATCAAGGCTCCGCGAGGTTGGGACCACGAACAGGACCCGCCTGAAGGACTACGAGGAAGCGATCGGTCCAGATACCGGAGCGATCCTCAAGGTCCACCCCTCCAACTACCAGATCATAGGTTTCACCGCCTCTGTCACCGGCCGGGAGCTCGGGGAGCTCTGCCGAAACCGGGGACTGCGGTACATAAACGACATCGGGAGCGGGCTTCTTACCCGGCGGGTAGGCGGGACCGTCCCCGCATGGCTATCGGAGGAGCCATGCGCAAGCGAGGCTGTCGCTGAAGGCGCCGACGCCGTGACCTTCTCTGGGGACAAGCTGCTCGGGGGGCCGCAGGCCGGCATCATCGTGGGCCGCAGGGACGCGATCGACCTCATCCGCTCATCGAGCCTGCTTCGGGCGCTTCGAGTCGACAAGCTCACGCTCGCGGCTCTAGGCGCGACTCTAGACGCCTACCTGGCTGGTGAGGAGACGAACCTCCCCGTGTGGAGCATGGCGCTGTCCGACCCGTCCACCATACGGTCGCGAGCGGAGCAGGTTTGCGCGGCGCTTCCTACAGATGCGGCGGCGGTAACGCCCGGGTTCTCCACGACCGGAGGAGGGTCAGCCCCGGGAAGCCGGATCCCGACGTGGCTCGTTCGGATCTCTCCTCGATCCTGCACCTCGGAGGAACTTGCGGAAAGGCTCGTCCAATCCGATCCCCCCGTCATTGCCCGGATCGAGGCGGACCTCGTCGTCCTCGATCTGCGAACGGTCGTGCCGGACGACGACTCGACGGTCGCGTCTAGCCTCTCGAAGCTGCTCTAGGACCTGAGTCATGACCACAAAGGGAGCCGCCACATGCCCGTGATCGGCACGGCCGGCCACGTCGACCACGGCAAGAGCACGCTCGTTAAGGCCCTCACAGGGATCGATCCCGACCGCCTGGAGGAGGAGAAACGGCGAGGCCTGACTATCGACCTCGGGTTCGCCTGGTTCACCACCTCCTCGGGAGAGCACGTTGGAATCGTCGACGTCCCCGGGCACGAGCGGTTCATCAAGAACATGCTCGCTGGGGCCGGGGGGATCCACGTGACGCTTTTCTGTGTGGCCGCGAACGAAGGCTGGAAGCCTCAGTCCCAGGAGCATCTCGACATCATGGACCTGCTGGGCGTCTCCGCGGCCATAGTCGTCATCACGAAGGTAGAAACGGTCGAGGACCGGCAGATCGAGGCGCTGAAGCGAACGATCGAGAACAAGATCATCGGAACCACTCTTCAGGGCTCGCCGATCATCGGCGTCTCTGCCTTGACCGGGCAGGGCATAGACGACCTAGTGGAACAGATCGAAGGCCTCCTCGCGAGGGCCCCCGCCGTTGAGGACAAGGGGAGGATGAGGCTTTGGATCGACCGCGTCTTCACGATCAAGGGATCGGGGACGGTGGTGACCGGGACCTTGGCCGGGAGCTCGATACACACCGACCAGGAGGTGGAGATCCTCCCGGGAGGGCAGCGCGCGAGGGTGAGGGCGATTCAGTCGCATAACCGGGAGCTGCTGTTCCTCAGTCCGGGAAACAGGACGGCTCTCAACCTCGTCGGCGTGGAGCAGGATGCGCTCAGCCGGGGGGACGTCCTCACGACCCCAGGAGCCTGGCGAACGACCGACCGCTTCCTCGCCTCCCTTCGCTTCCTGCCGCAGCTTGCTCACGAACCTCAGGCGAGGGGCGCGTACAAGGTCCACGTGGGATCGGGGGAGATAGACGCAAAGCTTGTGTTCATCGGAGGGACGCCGGAGGCAGGGGAGTCGGGGTTTGCCACCATCCGCCTCTCCCGCCCCACGGTTTTAGACTTCCACGATCGCTTCATCCTGCGAGACGCGGGACGTAGGCAGACGGTCGCCGGGGGAGTCGTGCTCGAGGCACACCCCGTCGCGTTGCCGGCCAACGACCCGGCGACGCTTCGCCGTCTGGAGGCCCGGCTCGACGCTTCGGGTCGACTGGCTTACCTGCAGCTGCTGCTGGGTGAAGAGGGCTTTCTCTCCGTGAGAGAGCTAACGGTGCGAACGGGCCTAAAACCAGAGGAAGTGGAAGGGGATGTCGTCATCCTCCCGGGATTCATCCTCTCGGGGAAGGCATTTCGCGACTTTACAGAGAAGGTTGTGGGCCTGGCTCGCGCTCATCAATCGGCACATCCACTGGATGCGGGCCTACCCCTGACCGCACTCAGGCCGGCGCTCGGACTCCCGGCCCCGCTCCTCGACGAGATCCTCAGCGACCTGCACCGCCGCGAGATCATACGTGCGGACTCGAACGCGATCAGGACTCCCGACTTCTCTCCGCAGGTCGAGGGACCGGA
>JALZBO010000026.1 GCA_030863545.1 Actinomycetota bacterium | reverse complement strand
CAGCAAGCCCTGGGGTACACGGCCGACGTGCTCGACCTAGCGCCGCTCGAGGATCGCTGGCGGAGCTTTGGATGGGACGTCCGGGAGGTCGACGGCCATGACATCCCCGCCATGATCTCAAGCGTTGCCTCCTTCGCAGCGGAAGAAGGCCGTCCACACGTGCTGATCGCCCGGACCACGTTTGGCAAGGGGGTGTCGTTCATGCAGAGCGACATCAGGTGGCACTATCTTCCGATGTCCGAGGATCAGTACCGGCAGGCGCTCGAAGAGGTCACGTCCGGTCCATGAGAGAGGCCATGTCCCGGCCGTGAGGAAGGCATTCATCCGCACGCTCGTCGAGATCGCAAGGAGGGACCCGCGACTAGTCCTGCTCACCGGGGACCTCGGGTTCACCGTGATCGAGCCCTTCGCCAGCGAGTTTCCCGACCGCTTCTTGAATGCGGGCGTGGCGGAGCAGAACATGGTCGCCCTCGCAACCGGGATGGCGGAGTCGGGATTCGTACCCTTCGTCTACTCGATCGCTACCTTCGCCACCTCCAGGCCGTACGAGTTCATCAGAAACGGCCCCGCAGCCCAGAGGTTGCCCGTTCGGATAGTGGGGGTTGGGGGTGGCTTCGACTACGGGCCGGCTGGATACACGCACTTTGCGCTCGAAGACCTCGCCCTCATGCGTATCCAGCCGGGAATGACCGTGATCGCCCCCGCCGACCACGAGCAGGCGTCATCCGCCCTCAACGCAACTTGGGACCTTCCGGGGCCCATCTACTTCCGGATCGGCAAGGATGACTCGGAGATCGTGCCCGGCCTCGGCGGAAGGTTCCGCCTCGGGCACCCAGAGGAGGTCCGGCAGGGCTCCGACCTTCTCATCCTGGCTACCGGCAGCCACGCCCTCCATGCGGTTCACGCCGCCGACGAGCTGGCGGACGACGGGGTCGAGAGCACCGTCCTCATCGTCTCGACCCTCCGGCCCGCGAACACGGAGGAGCTGAGCTCGGCGCTGTCGGAGTACCGGGTTGCGCTGTCGGTCGAGGGACACTACGTAGATGGCGCCCTTGGGTCGCTCGTAGCCGAGCTCATCGCGGAGTGCGGCCTCGATTGCCGTCTCGTAAGGTGCGGCGTCACGACGGCCGTCGACGGCGTCACGGGAAGCAGCGAGTACATGGCCGCTCTCCACGGACTTTCCCCCGGAGAGATCGCGGCGGCGGGGCACCGGGCTCTAAAGGAAGCCGCCCACCCATAGCCCGCGTGTCAACGAACGCCGGCGTTACGAAGCTCAGCGCCGTCGTGGCCTGCTACCTCGATGCTCCGGCCATCCCCCAGATGCACGAGCGCCTCGCGGCCGTCTTCCAGAAGCTGGGCGTCGACTACGAGATCATCTTCGTCAACGACGCGAGCCCGGACGACGCCGGCGAGGTCCTGCGCGAGCTCGCCGCTCGCGATCCTCGCGTCACCGTCATCAACCACACCCGCAACTTCGGGTCTCAGAGCGCGTTCACCAGTGGAATGGAGCTCGCGACGGGAGATGCCGTGGTCCTCCTGGACGGGGACCTACAGGACCCGCCCGAGCTCATCGAGGCGTTCGTCGAGCGGTGGAGGCAAGGGTACGACGTCGTCTACGGAGTACGAGTGAAGAGGGAGACGTCGCGTCTCATGCAGGGCGCCTACAAGCTTTTCTATCGCTTGTTCAGGGCTGCGTCCTACGTACAGATTCCAGTCGACGCAGGGGACTTCTCCCTCCTCGACCGCCGCGTCGTCGACGCGCTCAACTCTCTTCCCGAAACCAACCGCTTCATCCGGGGGTTGCGCGCCTGGGTCGGGTTCAAGCAGACGGGGGTCACCTACCTTCGAGCGGAGAGGCCGTTCGGGCGGAGCACCAACAACCTTCTCAGGAACCTCGGATGGGCCCGCAAGGCGATCTTCTCGTTCTCGTACGCGCCCCTCGACTTCATCACGGTTCTCGCCGTCACCGTATGCGTGATTTCCTTGATACTGATCGTGGGGCAAATCCTCGCCCGGATATTCGCACCCCAGCTCGTGCCTACGGGATTCACGACCCTCATCGTCCTGATCCTGTTCATCGGAGGCATACAGCTTCTCTGCCTCAGCATCATCGGCTCTTACCTCGCCCACCTCTACGACGAGGTGAAGCGACGGCCGGCGTTCATCAGGGAAAGCGTCCTCAACCCTCCCGAGGCGCGCCGGGCAGGCCAGCAGGAGGGCGAAGCGGTTTCGTCCTCGGAAACCGGGGTAAGCGCTCCATCCACCGTCCGCCCCTCCGGCGACGAGCAGCCGGAGGGCTACGCAAAGGAGGCACATGGAAGCTGAGCCAATGAAGGTCGAGGAGGCCATAGAGCGATTGAATGAGGCCCTGCCCCTGCAGATGCGGTCGTCGCTGCAGTTCACGCTCCTTGCAGGGACCAGCCTTGGGGTGGAGGCGCAGGCCGTGGCCCTGCAGCTGCAGGCCTACGGCGCGGCCGAGCTCGACGATGTCCGGCGGCTGACGGAGAAGATCGTGACCTTGGGAGGAAGGCCGAGCACGGACGTGGCGCCACTCAAGCGCCTGGACCTGGACGCCGCCGGGCTCGACACGTTGATCGACGACGAGACCGAGGCGGCGGAGGCGCTGCGCGAGGTCATCCCGGCCACCGGACAGCGGGCGCGCTCAGAGGCCCTCGAGCACCTCCTGGAGCACGCGATCCTTCGGAAGCAGAATCAGATCGACTTCCTCATCAGGGCTCGGGGCAAGGCCGAGCCCGATCCTGGTCGATAGTCACGACCGGTAGCCGACGGCTGCGAGGTTTCCTGCCCGCAGGGCGAGCTCGAGTCCACCCAACCTGCTTTTCCGAAGGCGCTCGAGAACGGCGGCCTTGGCGCCGGAGGGGAACGGCGCAAGCTTGGCCCAGTAGTGAAGCGGATAGCGGTTGACGAGCGGCTTCACCTCGACGTCAGTGAAGCCGCTCGTCGTCATCAGGTACCGAAGGCTGTTGGGGGAGAAGAGCTGCAGGTGCTCCACGTCGTATATCGGCGAGCGGCGCCCGAGGAGGCGAGCGCTGAGCGCACGGCGGTCGTGGCAGACGACGAGCACCCCTCCCCCCTGCGCAAGGATCGCGGGAAGCCCGGCGAATACCTCGCGGGGCTCGTGGAGGTGCTCCAGGGTCTGAAAGCAGGTCACGAGATCGAACCGGCCGGGCTCGAAGTCGCCGACCCGAAAAGGCCCTTCCCGAATCAGAGGCTTGATCCGCTCGTCGGCTACGAGGATCGGCGCGCGGGATGGCTCCACCCCCACCACGTCGGTGAAGCCGGCCTCGATGAGCCGCTGGATGAAAGCACCGTCCCCCGCTCCTATGTCCAACGCGCCTTGGAGGGCGGGCAGGCGGGAAATGATCGGGGGGAGCAGCTGAGCGTAGGTGCGGGCGGCGTAAGCCGACTCCTCGCCGCTCTCGTACGCCGCGTCCTCGTATGCGGCGACGAGCAAGGGTTCCGGAGGGGCCGGGTTTGCGTAGAGAAGGTCGCAGCGGGCGCATTCGACCAGCCGGTAGTGCATGTACTCCGGCTCCTTCCGAGATGAGAAGGACCGGGGGTCGAGCCTGGACAGGTCGAGCTCGGCTTCTATGACCGAAGCTTCCTCTCGCGACCCGCAGACGGGGCAGGAGCGGGGTTCTAGCTCGAGCTTCACCGGCTAGGTGCACGACGGCGGCGGCCGGCAGAGCCAATAGGATCGGGCTCCATGCGGACGCACTCCCTTACACCCGGCCCCCACCGGACGCACTCCCCCACCCCCGGCCCCGACCCCGAGGAGATGCGGTACCCGCGCCGCGTCAGGTGGCTGGCCCTTTCCTTCCTGGTGCTCATTTGGCTCTCCTTCACCTTTCCCGTCCTGTCGGGAAAGGTGAGGTTCCCCGCCGACCTTGCTCAATCCGCCGCGAATGCGAATGGACGAAAAGAGCCGGCATCCAACCCGATCGACGCCGACTCGTACTTCGCCAGCTATCCCTGGCACGAGTATCTGGGCGACCGGTTGAGGGCGGGGGACCTTCCCCTCTGGGACCCTCATCGCTTCATCGGCGTCCCTTACGCCGCGAACCCCTCCATGGGCTCATGGTATCCACCGAACTGGCTGTACTCGACCGGGCAGACGC
>JALZBO010000032.1 GCA_030863545.1 Actinomycetota bacterium | reverse complement strand
CGAGGCGGGCTTGGCGGAGCGCTTCCCACAGCTCCTCTTCGTTGGCTTCGGGATTGGCGAAGCGCAGGTTGTCGCGGATCGACTCGTGAAACAGGTGCCCGTCCTGCGTGACCATACCGAGGGTCTCCCGAATGGACTTGAACGTAAGGTCACGGAGGTCGATCCCTCTCAGCCGCACCGATCCCTCGTCGACGTCGTAAAGCCGTGCCGCCAACGCGGCCACCGTCGACTTGCCAGCGCCAGAGGACCCCACCAGGGCCACCACCTGACCGGGATCGACCCGGAAGCTCACGTCCTTCAGGATCTCCTCACCGCCGCGGGTGTCGAGAACGGCAACCTCCTCGAGTGACGCCAGCGAGACCTTGTCAGCGGATGGATAGCTGAACCGGACGTGGTCGAACTCCAGGGAGACGGGGCCGTCCGGTACGGAGACGGCATCCGGCTTCTCGGTGATGAGGGGCTTCAGGTCGAGCACCTCGAAGACCCGTTCGAAGCTCACCATCGCCGCCATGACATCCGCCCTGGCCGTCGCCAGACCCGTAAGGGGGCCGTACAGGCGCGTGAGGAGGAGGGCGAGGGTCACGACCGTCCCGGCATCGAGCCTGCCCCGCAGCGCGAAAAAGCCTCCCATCCCGTAAACGAGCGCCAGGGCAAGCGCGGACACCAGACTGAGGATGGTCAGGAAGAACCACTGGGCCATGGCCGCCCGGATCCCGATGTCGGCCACCCGCTCGGCCCGGTTCCCGAACTCCCTCGCCTCGGAGTCGGGCCGCCCGAAGAGCTTCACGAGGGTGGCCCCGGGGGCCGAGAACCGCTCGGTCATCTGGGTCGTCATCGCGGAGTTGTGATCGGCCTGCTCGCGGTTCAGGGCGGCCAGCCTCCTTCCCATGCGCCGGGCGGGGACGAAGAAGATCGGCAGCATCACGAGCGCCAGCAAGGTGATCTGCCAGGACAGCCGCAGCATCACCCCCAAGGTCAGGATCAGCGCGATCGAGTTGGACACCACCGACGAAAGCCTCCAGGTGAAGGCCTGCTGGGCGCTGATCACGTCGTTGTTGAGCCGGCTCACGAGAGCACCCGTGCGAGTGCGGGTGAAGAAGGCGAGCGGCATCCGCTGCACGTGGTTGAAGACGGCCTGCCGGAGGTCGAGGATCAGCCCCTCTCCGATGCCGGCCGATTTCCGCCGCTCTGCCATTCCGACCACGGCGTCGAGGACCGCTAGCAGGGCGATCACGAGTGCGAGGCCGACGACCATACGGGTGGTTCGGCCTTCGACGATTGCGTCGACCACTTGCCCTGCCAATACGGGAGTTGCAACGGTGATGGTGGCGCTGACCGTGCTCAGCAGGACGAAGATCAACAGCGCCCGGCGGTGGCGCTCGGTGAACTTCCACACCCTCTTCAGAGTTTCCCGGCTGACCTTGCGCGCCCGATCGCCTTTCGTCGCGCTGTCCAGCGCCATCCAGCCGGACATGTTGATGTCCATACGACTCCTTCCGTTGGCGGCGGTTGCCCGGCGCCGCCTCCAATAAGAGCTTAGAGGTTCGTGCCGACAGGAAGTGCGGTTAGAGTCCTAACGAGCGTCATTGGTGGCGATCGACGAGGGAGGGAGCCGATGGGAACCAACTGCACCTGCGACTTCAACTGTCCCGGCGCGCCTCACTGCGCATGCATCTTGGTTCACGACGAGGACGCGTGCATCTGCGAGTGCACGGCAGTTCCGGCTGCCCCCCGTCAAGAAAAGCTCGGCCTCGAGGCTCCCGTCAGCTTCAGCGCCAAGACGCTGGAGCTCGGATCCCTTGCCGTATTCCTGAGCAAGATCTGCGAAGCCGAGCTGCTCGTCCCCGCAAGATCCCTCAACGACGAGATCACGATGGAGCTTCCGGACACCTCCCTCCGCAGCGTGATCGAAAAGGTTGGCCTCGTCGTCGGCGAGCCTGGGGGCGAGTGAAGCGGCCTTCCCCGATCCGTAGCCGACTTTGCTACGCACGCGGAGCCGGTGAGGCCCCTAGGGCCTCTTCGACCGGGATCGAGAAGGCGGGCAGCAGTGGGGTTTGGAGCTCGTCGCCGGGATACCGCAGCGATGGTGCTCCATAACCATCCTGTTCCAGACGGTAGATCTCGACCCGCTCCGCCTCCAGGTCGACATACCAGTACTCGGGGATGCCGAAGCGTTCGTACAGCCCCCGCTTTCTTATGAGCTCGAGGCGGCGGGTTAAGGGGGAGGAGATTTCGATCACCAAGTCGGCCGGGCCCTTCACGTACTTTTCCTCGACCCGATCCAGGTGATCGGCTCGAACAAAGATGACGTCGGGCTCGACCACGTTCTCCTCGGAGAGGTAGATGTCGGTGGGGGCGGGAAAGACTTCCCCGCCGTAAGAGTTCCGATAAGTGCTCAGGACGGCGGTGAGGTTAGCTACCGCTCTTTGATGCCGCGTGCCGGGTGCTGCCGTCACGATCAGCTCGCCGTCGATGATCTCGCGGCGTAGGTTGTCGTCGGGGAACGATGCCAGATCGGCGTACTTGAAGCCCTTGAGACCGGTCTCTGCGGGTGTCCCCACGGCTTACCTCCCAGTTCCACTCCGGCAGGTTACGGACAGCCTATGACAGTTTCTTGCCCGATCGGTCGTCGTCGGTGATGGCCAAACGGGCTCATCGGGGGGCAATTTCCAGAAGCGGCCGGGGGATGGCGGCCCGATCGGCAAGGCCTGCCGCCACCCACCTTCAGCTGCTTAGCGGGAGCAGCACCCGCATGAGCAAGGCCCGTCCCCGCAG
>JALZBO010000023.1 GCA_030863545.1 Actinomycetota bacterium | reverse complement strand
ACGATGGCCTCCTGGCAACCGGGAGGCCGCTCGGAGACCGTCACTCCCAGGTCGCAGTGGGCGCAGGAATCGAGGCAGACGTGATCCACCTATCCTCGGCGCAGATCCTGTCGTACAAGAAGGTCGGTGATGAGTATTACCTTCTCACGATAGTCGCCCCGGAGATAGCCGAGCTCACGCAGCCGGGTCAGTTCGTCAACTTGCTGCCGAGGCGTGATGCCCAGTTCATCCTCCGCCGGCCGTTCTCGGTGTACAAGGTGAACCGGCGGGGGAATTGGGCTGCGACTATAGAGGTAGTCTTCGACATCCGGGGAGGTGGGACGGCTGCGCTCGCAGCCCTGCGGCCCCACGACACGATCGACATCATCGGCCCGGTCGGCCGGCCTTTTGCCATTCCCAAGACCCGGCACTCGTGCCTGCTCGTCGGGGGAGGGATAGGCGCGGTCCCGTTGTTCTATCTGGGCGAGAAGCTGAAGGCCGCAGGCAAGAGGGTAGACACGTTGTGGGGAGCAGCGCGGGCCTCCCGCCTGCTCAATCCCATCGACGCAAAGCGGCTCGGGTCGGTCTCGGTCTTCACAACCGAGGACGGCAGCGAGGGACATCACGGGATCGTCACCGATCTACTTCCCGGGATGATCGAGCGCTGCGGGACGGAGGTCATCTACGCTTGTGGCCCCCACCGGATGATGGCGGCGGTGACCGCAATCGGGCAAGAGCATGGCATCCCGGTTCAGGTTGCTATGGAGGCTCTGATGGGCTGTGGCTACGGAGTCTGTATGACGTGCGTTCAGCCGGTTTGGAACCGCCAGCGGGATGAGATCGTCCACGTCAGGACGTGTGTCGACGGCCCCGTCTTCAGCGGCGCGAGGGTAGCTTGGGATGCTTTTGCGCCCAGGGCGGGGGCGGCGCCGGCCCCTCCGGGGAACTAGCGTGCCGGCCGTCGACCTCTCCGTCGACCTCGCAGGCGTCCGGCTTCGAAGCCCTGTCGTCTCGGCTTCGGGCTGCTTCGCCTCGGGGCGCGAGGTCAGCCAGTTCATGGATCTCGGCGTTCTCGGCGCAGTGGTCGTCAAGTCGATGACCCTCGATCCCTGGCCGGGCAAGCCGACGCCGCGAATGGCCGAGACGCCGGCGGGGATGCTCAACGCTATTGGGCTGCAGAATCACGGGGTCGAGCATTTCCTCGCGGTCGACCTTCCCTGGCTCAACGAGGCTGGGGTGCCGGTGATCGCGAGCATCGCCGGCAACACCGTGCAGGAGTTCATCTACGTGGCAGATCGGTTGAGAGACGCTCCCGGGGTGATAGCCGTCGAGGTCAACATCTCGTGCCCGAACCTCGAGGATCGCAACAACATGTTCGCTCACGACGCGACCGCCACGGCTTCGGTGATCGGATCCGTCCGGAGGTCGATCGCCGTTCCCATCTTTGCCAAGCTCTCCCCGAACGTGACGAGCCTCACCGAGATCGCGGGCGCAGCTCTGGACGCCGGAGCGCACGGCCTCAGCCTCATTAACACCGTTTTTGGTATGGCGATTGACATCAAGACCGCGCGTCCGAAGCTCGCGGGAGTCATTGGGGGGCTGTCTGGCCCTGCGATACGGCCGATAGCCGTAAGGTCCGTCTTCGAGGTGCATCGCAGCTTCCCCCACGTCCCCATCATTGGAATGGGCGGGATCATGAACCACGAAGACGCGATCGAGTTCGTGCTGGCCGGGGCAACGGCGGTGGCGTTGGGGACGGCGAACTTCATCAACCCCAGCATTACCGCCGATGTCGTCAAGGGCATCGAGAGCTATCTCATAGAGCAGGGGATCTCCAGCCTGTCCTCGCTGCAGGGAAGGGTCAAGGTAGAGGGCTGATGTCGGGCGGTCCCCGCTTGGCGGAGCCGCCGGGGTTGATAGTCGCTCTGGACCAGCCCGACCTGTCGAGAGCGGACGCGCTGGCTGCTCAATTGTCCGACAAGGTAACCGCCTTCAAGGTAGGGTTGACGCTCTTCACCGCCCACGGGCCCCGAGCCCTGACGGAGATCGCCCGGCACGGGCGCGTCTTCTGCGACTTGAAGTTCTATGACATACCGTCACAGGTGGGCTCTGCAGCAGCCGAGCTCGCGCGTTGGGGGGTGTGGATGTTCACCGTTCACGCCTCGGGAGGGGCAGCGATGATCGAGGCAGCAGTGGAAGCAGCCGGCAAACGACGAGACGGGCCGACGGTAGCCGCCGTTACGGTCCTGACCAGTACCCCTGCGGACGGCGCCGGCTTGGGAGACAGCGTCCTGCAGCTCGCGACGTCCGCCGTCTCGGCCGGGGCTGGGGCGGTCGTCTGCTCCCCGCGAGAGTCGGCCGCGTTGCGAGCCGCCCTTGGCCCGAACGTCAAGCTCGTCGTCCCCGGCGTTCGGCGCGCCGTCGACGACGCCGGCGACCAGTCGCGCACGGCGTCCCCTTCGGATGCCGCCAAAGCGGGTGCTAGCTACATAGTCGTTGGCCGGCCCATAACGGCTTCCGGGGACCCCGCGTCGGCTGCCTCCGCGATCCTGGAGGAGCTCGCGTCGTGAGCGGCCGTGCAAAGCTCTTCATACTCTCTGGACCCTCTGGCGCGGGCAAAGGAACGATAGTCCAGCGCGTGCTCGAGGAACGGCCCGAGATCCGGCTGTCCGTCTCCTGCACGACCCGGCCCGCCCGACCCATGGAGGTGGAGGGGGTTCATTACCACTTCGTCTCCGAGAGGGAGTTTCTAGAGAGGCGCGACCGGGGAGAGTTTCTCGAGTGGGCGGAGGTCCACGGCTACCTCTACGGCACCCCCCGCAAGCCCGTGGAGGACTATCTGTCGCAGGGGGAAGACGTGATCCTCGAGATCGATGTCCAGGGCGCCGCAGAGGTGAAGACGGCCATGCCCGAGGCCCGGCTCATCTTCATCGAGCCACCGTCGATGCAGGTCCTGAGCCAACGCCTGCGCAAGCGCAGCACCGAACAGGAGGACGCCCTCAACCGCCGGCTGTCGGATGCATACGACGAACTGCGGAAGAAAGAGTTGTTCGATGGAGTTATCGTTAACGTGGAGGTCGAGCAGGCAGTCGCCGAAGTCTTGGCCTTGATGGACCGATTGAAGGGCAGAAAGAATTGATTAATCCCAAGATCGAGAAGCTTACGGAGAAGGTTGACAGCAGGTACACCCTCGTGATCCTTGCTGCGAAGCGGGCACGCCAGATCAACTCCTACTACTACCAGCTCGGTGAGGGCATCCGCGATTTCGTCCCGCCCCAGGTCTCGACACTGGGTGAGAACGCCAAAGCTCTGTCCGTAGCGCTCGAGGAGATCGCCCAGGGCAAGTTCGGGTGGGAGCGCCCGCCCGAGGTGGAGACCCGCATCAAGTAGATCCCTCCCTCGGTCTCAAACGACAGGGAGCCGGCCCCATGCAGTGGAGCAACCTTGCAGGCAAGAAGATCGCGCTCGGTGTCTGCGGGGGGATAGCCGCCTACAAGGTTGCCGGCCTGGCCAGGGAGATGGCAGTGGCCGGGGCCGACGTGAAGGTTGTGATGACGCCTTCGGCGACCAAGTTCGTCGGCCCGATCACGTTTTCCACGCTTACGGGAAATCCCGTCAGGACGGAGCTCTTTCCCGAGGCCGCGCCGTCGGAGATCGTTCATACAGACCTCGGCAGAACCTCCGACGTGCTCGTCGTGGCTCCTGCGACCGCAAAGCTGATAGCGAAAGCTGCGCGGGGCATCTCGGACGATCTAATGTCGGCAATGCTGTTATCCGCGAGCTGTCCCGTCGTGATCGCTCCGGCTATGCACAGCGAGATGTGGCTCAACCCCGCCACGCAGCAAAACGTCGCGCTCCTGAAGAGCCGGGGCGTCAGGTTCGTCGGTCCCGACACCGGGCCTCTCGCCGGCCCGGACTCCGGGGTAGGAAGGCTTGCCGACATCACCGCGATCCTCGAGGCAACCGACGGCGAGCTTCGCAGGAGGCGCCGGCTTGGGGGCGCCCGCCTAGTGGTGACGGCGGCGGGGACGCGCGAGGCGATCGACGCCGTCCGCTTCATCGCGAATGCGTCCTCGGGGCAGATGGGGTACGAGGTTGCGTACGAGGCCATGCGCCGCGGCGCGCAAGTCACTCTCATCTCCGGTCCCACTCACCTTCCGCCTCCCGCTGCGGCCGATGTCGTTAATGTCGCCAGCGCCGAGGAGATGCTGAAAGCGGTGGCCGACGCCTCCGTTCATGCAGACGTTCTGATCATGGCGGCTGCCGTTGCCGACTGGCGCCCGAAGACGATCATGCCCGGAAAGATTCACAAAAGCGCAGGGCCGCCCATTCTCGACCTCGAGCCGACGGTCGACATCCTCGCTCTGGTGGGGGAGCGGCGCTCGATGGGAGAGCTCGGGAACCTCAAGGTGCTCGTCGGCTTCTGCGCCGAGGCCGACGGCCTCGAGGACGCAGCAGTTGCAAAGCTCAAGGCAAAGTCGCTCGACCTGGTCGTTGCAAACTTGGTCGGCACTGCAGATTCCGGGCCGGGATCCCCGACGTCGCGAGCGCTGATAGTAGACCGAGAAGGCAACGTGGATTCCCTCGGGCTCGTCACCAAGCACGAGGTGGCGTTCGCGCTACTCGAGAAGGTGGCGGAAAGGCTGTCCTCGGGGCTCTAGCGCCACCTCACCCAGGAGGTAGCTGCACGGGTGAGCTCTGGTCGGTAAGCTGAGCAGCGCCTCGTATAAGTCCTCTCCTCCAGATCGCCTCCTATAATCTGTCGATCCCTCGCGAAGAAGGAGCCTTTAATGGCACGCCGCTACCTGTTCACCTCCGAGTCCGTGACCGAAGGCCACCCCGACAAGTTGGCCGACCGCATATCGGACGCGATTCTCGACGCAATCCTTGCTGACGATCCAGATGGACGGGTGGCGTGCGAGACGCTCGTGACGACTGGTCAGGCGATCGTTGCCGGGGAGATCACTACGAGCACCTACGTCGAGATCCGCAACGTCGTGCGGGAGACGATCATGGAGGTGGGCTATACCGACGCGAAGACGGGCCTCGACGGCGAGACTTGCGGAGTCCTGGTCGCCATTCAGGATCAGTCCCCCGACATAGCTGCCGGCGTCGACCAGCCCCTGGAGCAGCGGCTGGGCGAGGAGGTCGACGAGCTCGACCGGATGGGCGCAGGTGACCAGGGGATGATGTTCGGGTATGCCTCCAAGGAGGCGCCGGACCTGAACACGGAGCTGATGCCGACTCCGATATGGCTGGCCCACGGTATCGCTCACGGCCTGGCCGAGGAGCGTAAGACCGGCCGGATGCCCTATCTACGCCCCGATGGAAAGAGCCAGGTCACGATCCGTTACGAGGACGGGCGGCCGATCGGAGTGGACACGATCCTCATCTCTGCACAGCACGAGCCCGAGGTGGACATCGACACCCTCCTGGCTCCAGATCTCATGGAGCACGTCGTCAAGCCGCTCGTTCCAGAGTCCCTGTGGTCGGACGACATCCGGTTCCTGGTCAACCCTACGGGTCGTTTCGAGATCGGCGGGCCGATGGGGGATACGGGCCTCACCGGGAGAAAGATCATCGTCGACTCGTACGGTGGAATGGCGAGCCACGGCGGAGGCTGCTTCTCCGGCAAGGACCCGACGAAGGTCGACCGCACGGGCGCGTACATGGCCCGGTACGTCGCGAAGAACCTGGTGGCGTCGGAGGTCGTCGACCGCTGCGAGATTCGCATCGCCTACGCAATCGGCGTAGCCCACCCCGTCTCGGTCAACCTCGACGACCGCGGTACCGCAAGGGTCGACCCCCAGAAGCTGGAAGAGCTCGTAATGGAGTTCTTCGACTTCCGTCCCGCGGCGATCATCAGGAACCTCAACCTCCGAAGGCCGATATACAAAGCCACCAGCTCCTACGGCCACTTCGGGCGAACCGACACGAACGTCTTCACGTGGGAGCGGACGGACAGGGCAGAGGAGCTCGCGAAGGCCGCAGCAGACCTCTGATTGCTTCCCTGTAGGTCCTTCGGAACACCCCCTTTGGCCGTGCTTGCACGCGTCATCGTCGACGTACCGGTTTGGTCGTTGAACCGAGAGTTGACCTACGAGATTCCCGACAGGCTGGAGGGTCTCGTGAATATCGGGTCGATCGTGAGGGTTCCTCTCAGAAACCGGCGAGTCAGAGGGTGGGTGGTAGGGCTTCAGGATGGGGAACAACCTCACCCCCCCGACCCTATCAGTGAGGCACGTGGAGGAGCGGGCGGCGGTCGCTCCGGCACCCCGGCCGGGCTTCAGCCGATCATGCGCGTGAGCGGGCCGCATCCGATCTTCGACGAGACGCTTCTGGGCGTGGCCACGCAGCTTTCCCGGCGCTACGTTCACCCACTGAGCAGCTTCTTATCGCTCTTCACCCCTCCTCGGATGGGCTGGCGGTCCACGGCCTCAGACGCGCCGCGGGACTTAGCTCGATACGAGCAGGAGCAGGCGCCCGAGTCGCGCGAGCGGTACATCCTCGTGCGCCTAGGAGCTCGGGAGGACCCCGGGGAGCGCTACGCGGCGGAGATCCAAAGGCAGCTGTCCGCGGGAAATGGAGTGATCGTCGTGGTGCCGGAGGTTCGTGAGGGATCACGGATCCTCGGCGCCCTTGCCAGCCGCTTCTCGGCGGATGCGGCCGTAGTCCACAGCGGGTTGGAGCCCGCCAAGCGCTCCGGGGCGCTGTGGAGCGTCGCCGCGGGCCGCCGCCGCCTCGTGCTGGGCGGAAGGGCCGCCGTATTTGCTCCTCCTCTTCGGCTTGGGAGCATCATCGTTCATCAAGAGCACGACCCTTCCCTGAAGGAGCAGCGCGCTCCTTATTACGACGGGAGGGTGGTGGCGGCTTTCAGAGCCGCAGCGTTTCACGCATCGGTCATCCTGGCGAGCAAGACGCCCTCCTTCGAGGCGCTGAGCTTGGGTGGTGGGATGCGGGGCATCGAGGAGCCCCAGAGACGGAGCGAGAGAGCCTCGTGGCCAATGGTCGAGCTCGTGGAGCCTGCCAGGCGTGGGTTGCCCGAAAGAGTCGTCGGATGCCTGGTCCAGTCGAACAAGAGGGGAGAAAGGGTCCTGATTTGTCTCCCTCGCGTACACGCGACTCCGTCCGGACCAGGTCCCTCCGAGGTCGAGGCGTTCGTTTCCCGCGTGTTGCCGCGCGCGGTCGTGGGGAGGGCTGACCGCCCCCACCTCGGTCTGCAGCCCGGGGCGCTCCGCCGCGCTCTCGAAGCGGACGTGGTGATCGCAACCGAGGCCGCGCTTGCCGATGTGGAACGGCCCCCCATTGCGGCGGCGGTCGCACTGGGAATCGACGCGCTGCTCCACCGCCCTAGCGGGAAGGCGGCCGAGGACGCCTTGCACCTGCTCTGGGACATGGCGACCCTCGTGGCGGGCCGGACTCCCCGGGGCAGGCTCCTCATAGAGACCAGGAGCTCCGATCACCATGTCATCCAGGCGGTGGTAAGAGGGGATTACCGGTACTTCGCATCTCGCGAGCTGCTGCTTCGAGAGGATGCGGGAGTCCCGCCATCCAAGACGCTAATCAGGATCCAGTCTCCCCGCCCGCCCAGCGAAAAGCTGCTCGCGGCGCTCGCTTCGCTGCCGGGCACCACTGTCTTGGGCCCATCGGCCGGAGGTACCGTCGGATGGCAGATGCTTCTAAAAGTGGAAGAGCTACAAGCTATGCTGGATCCACTCAACGAAATTGCCGCGACTTCCGACGAGGCTCTCCTAGTCGAGATGGACCCAAGGGATTGGTGAGATGACGCTACTTCCCATAAGGCTCTTTGGTGATCCGGTTCTGCGAACGCGGGCGCGCGAGGTGGAGGCCGTCGACGACTCTGTCCTTGACCTCGTGACGAACATGGAGGAGACGATGCGCGCCGCTCCAGGAGTAGGGCTCGCGGCTCCGCAGGTCGGAGTGTTGCGCCGCGTCATCGTGTGGGAGAACGAGGAGGACCGGGGAGCGCTCGTGAACCCCGTGATCGTTGCGGCGAAAGGGCGCATCGAGGGAGAGGAGGGCTGCCTATCCCTGCCCGGCCTCATCTACCCGGTCGCACGGGCTGAGTGGGTGCGTGTGGAGGGCGTGGAGCCAAGCGGCAGGCCGGTCGCCGTCGAGGCGTTCGATCTCACCGCAAGGATCCTTCAGCACGAGGTCGACCACCTCAACGGGGTGCTCTTCATCGACCGCTTGCCGCCCGATCTCCGCCGCGAGGCATTGGCCAAGTTGAGGGAACAGGAGCTCGAGGTAGCTGTAAAGGCGGAATCAGCCCCCACGATTTGATGCGGCCCCCCGAGGAGGCGGCGGTCCCGTCGACCCGGTGAAAACGGTCTTCTTCGGGACTCCCGAGATCGCCCTCCCTGCTTTCAAGCGGCTCGTCGACTCGCGACACCAGGTCGTGGCCGTCGTGACCGCTCCCGACCGCCCTAGGGGAAGAGGGATGAAGCTCCGTCCTTCACCGGTCAAGGAGGCCGCCGTCGAAGCCGGGATAGACGTGCTGCAACCGCCCTCTCTTCGACCCCCCGAGGTTCACCAGGAGCTGGCAAAGCTCGAGGCCGACTTGTTCGTAGTGGTGGCGTACGGCCTCATCCTCCCACGCGCCGTTCTGGAGATCCCAAGGCACGGGTGCCTGAACGTCCACTTCTCGATACTGCCGGCGTTCCGGGGTGCTGCACCAGTTCAATGGGCCCTCATCGAAGGGCACACCAGGACCGGGGTGACGATCATGCAGATGGATCCCGGCATGGACACCGGACCAGTTCTTGCCGTAGCAGAGGAGCGCATCACTCCGGACGATACGAGCGGGACGCTGTCGGAGCGGCTGGCGGATGCGGGAGCGTCTCTGCTCCTTGAGGTCCTCGACAAGCTCGAGGAGGGTGGAATCGACGCGCAGCCTCAGGACGACACGATGGCGACGATGGCCCCCAAGCTCACGAGCGAGGACGCTCGCATCAACTGGTCCATGCCGGCCGAGAAGATCGCCAACCGAATCCGCGCCTTCAACCCGCGCCCCGGCGCCTGGAGCATCTGGCGTACGAAGAGGCTGAAGGTACTGAGGGCAAGAGCTACCGAGGAGCCGTCAAGGGGTGATCCCGGAGAGATAGCAGTATCGGGTCCCGGCGCACTGAAGGTGAGCACGGGATCGAACCTTCTGCTGCTCGAAGAGGTACAGCCCGAGGGCTCTTCGCCAATGACCGCAGCCGAGTTCATGCGAGGCTACCGCCCCGAGAGCGGCGAGGCTTTCGCCTAGCCCGTCTTGTCCTCCGCCTGGTCGTTCCCGGCCGGCGGTGGAGGCGCAGAGGTCGGCGGCGCCGGTGGCGCTGGAGGCGGAGGTGGCGGGGGAGGTGTCGGTCCCGGAGGTCCCGGCGGATCCGGCGGAGGGGCAGGGGGAGCGGGAGCGGGAGCAACCTCCAGTTGCACTCGGCTCACGGCGCTGTTGTCGTCGGACGTCGCGGTGATCGCCAAGCCGTAGGTGCCGGGCGCAAGCGTGGCGGTGTCGAACGTGGCGGTCACGGTTGCCGTAGATCCTTGCCCTGTGAGCCGGACGGCGAGGGGATTTATCTCGTAGGGGACAAACCCCGACAGGTGGGTCAGGCTCATCCTGATGTCGCCGACGAAGGCGTTGATCGACTCTACCCGGCAGGTGACCGTTCCCCTGGCTCCCTGGACGAGGGTGAGCGTCGACGGAGTGCACCCGAAGCCAAAGCTCGAGGGAGCCACTCCGGGAACGTCGACGAGGAGGCGGGAGGAAGGGCCGAAGTCGACATCCGAGTCGGCAGGCGCCGTCTCGAGGAGCAGCTCGTGGAAGCCGGGACCCACGTTTGGCGGAACATCGATTGTGAGCCTCGTGGTGGCGGTGCCGCCGGCGGGTGCGACGATGGGATTCCGCGTGATGCGGCACTCGATAGCACTTGTCGACGAGCACCTCACGAACACCGGGCCGCTGAAGGTGCCCTGCGACGAGAGGGTGCAGGTGACCTCGCCCCGCTGGCCACGCGGGATCTGTGCATGAGCTCCGGATGGGCCGGTGGGGCACGTGAAGTCATACAGGGCGGCGCCGGGGTCCTTCCGGGAGAAGGGAAAGTTGTAGGCGCTCGTGGCGGAGCCGCTGCGGCCGACCACCTCGAAGACGTATTCACCGGGAGGGGCGTGATCCCACAAGAGGTTGAGCGTGACGCTAGCGGAACCATTGGGAGGGGGGGTGACCGAGGTGGGGGCGAAGTCACAAGCTACCGCCGGCGGCACCTTTGCGCAGCTCAGCTCGACGCGTTCGGAGAAACCACCGAGCGAGGTCACCATGCAAACGTTCTTGCCGGCCTCTCCCGGTCCAGCCGGAAACTTTCCCGGAGAGCATGCCACTGAGAACTTCGGCTCCTCCGGACGCCCGAGCTCGGACCTGCCGACGGCGGACCCGAGGCGACGAGCCACGTCGTCTTCGCCGCCCGAGCCCTCGCTTCCCGTCGACTTGAAGGAGTTGTAGACAAGGGCGGACCCGCACACTAAAAGCACGACCGAGACCGCGACGAACGCGGCCACGAACTGCGGGCTCGCGAACCTACGTTTGATCTCGGCCACCACCTTGCCGATTTCCATACTTATGTATCGGCATGAAGACGAAATACTTAAATGAAATTCTCCCTTTCCTCTGCAAAAAGCGCCCCGCGCAACAATTAACCGAGCCGGTGCTCGACGCAAGGCAACTGAGGAGAGCCCGTCAGTTGAAGCTAGTGCCGACGAGGGAGCGGAGCGGGTCCGAGTGCGGCCCGGCGAGCTTACCAGCCTCAAGCCGGAACTACAGGTGCGGCGAGCCGGACCGCCCGCGACTTCCTTGATGCATAATTTGAGTTGAAGAAGATGATCGCCCGTCTTCGGGGCTCGGTGAAAATCCGGATCGGCGGTATAGCCCGCGACCCTTCAGCCGGGCTGGAGGTGGACCTGGTGAGACTCCAGGGCCGACAGTGAAAGTCTGGAAGGGAGAAGACGGCAACGCTCGGCGACCGGCACGGTCGCAGCTTTGCCATTCCTGCCCCGCGGCGGCCGACTTGTTGGGGGGGCGTTTGGCAGAGGTTGATGACCGCCGCTGGATGAGGATGGCGCTGCGCCTCGCCTCGAGGGGGAGGGGACGGACGAGCCCGAATCCCGCGGTCGGGGCGGTTGTCGTGAAGGACGGCCAGCCGGTCGGCTCCGGTTGGCATCAGGGGCCGGGCTCCCCGCATGCTGAGGTCGTTGCGCTGATCCAGGCCGGCGACGAAGCCCGGGGCGCGACGGTCTACGTGACTCTCGAGCCTTGCGGCCACCAGGGGCGGACGCCCCCCTGTGTCGAGGGGTTGGTCGGAGCCGGAATCGATCGAGTGGTTGTGGCCGTCGAGGATCCCGATGAGCGCGTCTCCGGGCGCGGACTGGCCGCGCTCCGGCAAGCCGGGGTCGCAGTCGATTGCGGGCTCATGGCAGAAGAAGCCAGGCGGCTGAATGAGTTCTACTTCCTTCACAGGACGGCAAGACGGCCCTTCGTGATCTACAAGGCCGCCACCTCCCTCGACGGCAAGACGGCAGCATCCGACGGAAGCTCCAAGTGGATCACGGGAGAGGAAGCCCGCCGCGACGTCCAGCGGATCCGCGGGCAGGTCGATGCGATCTGCGTCGGCGTCGGCACCGTCCTTGCCGACGACCCGCGGCTGACGTCTCGAGCAGGCGGGCGGTGCCGTCCCCTCGTAAGGGTCGTGGTCGACTCGAACGCAAGGACCCCGCTCTACTCACGGGTCCTGTCGAACGACGCACCGACGGTGATAGCGACGGCGCTCGACCCATCCCATCCACGCGTCGTCGCTTTGAAGGGGGCCGGCGCGACCGTGTTGTCTGCTCCGGCGGGGGATGGGAAGGTCCTGCTTCCGGCGATGCTTCAAGAGCTTGCGAGACAGGGAATCATGTCCCTCCTTCTCGAAGGGGGGCCGACGCTTGCAGGGACCTTTCTATCTGAGAGCCTCATCGACCGATTTGTCTTCTACGTGGCGCCCAAGCTCGTCGGGGGAAACGGTGCTCATGCGTCTCTCGATGGTTGGGGCGTTAGGTCGATCGAAGACGCTTTTGAGTTGCAAATCGAGGAGATTCGGCGAGTAGGGGCCGATCTAAGGGTGACGGCTTGTCCGGCGCGGGCAGCAGCCGCCGCGGCAAAGGGTTAGAACGGTGTTCACGGGCATAGTCGAGGCAGAGGGCATCGTCGTTGGATGCCGGCCTCCCCGGCTTGAGGTTGCCTGCAACTTGCGGAACCTGTCGGAAGGAGAGTCGGTCAGCGTCAACGGCGTTTGCCTTACGGTGGCTGCAATAACCGGAAGTGGCTTCGCTGCCGACCTTTCAGAGGAGACCTTGAGGAGAAGCGCGCTGCACGGGTTGGGGGAGGGGGATCGAGTGAACCTCGAGCGTGCGATGCCCGCGAGTGGCAGGTTCGGCGGCCACGTCGTCCAAGGGCACGTGGACGGGGTCGGGCGCGTGCTCAAGCGCGTCGAGCTGGATGGGTCCGTGGAGATGACTTTCTCGATCCCAGAATCGCTCGAGCGCTACCTCGTGGAGAAGGGCTCCGTGGCCGTCGATGGTGTCAGCCTGACGGTCACAGATGTAGGGCCGGGGTGGTTCTCGGTCTCCCTAATCCCCCATACGCTGGTCTCAACGAGGCTTGGAGATAGGCGTCCGGGCGACCCGGTGAACATCGAGGTAGACGTGCTTGCGAAGTACGTCGAGCGGCTGCTCACGAGCTCGGGCAGATGATCGGGAGGTAAACGTGGCTTTCGTCAGCGTAGAAGAGGCGATCGACGAGCTGAAGCAGGGACGGATGATCATCGTCGTCGATGACGAGGAGAGGGAAAACGAGGGCGACTTCGTGATGCCGGCCGAGACGATCACCCCTGAGAACCTGAACTTCATGGCGACGCACGGCCGGGGGCTGATCTGCACCGCTCTGCGGAAGGAGCGCCTGGACGAGCTGGCGATCCCGATGATGGTCTACGACAACACTGCGCCTCACGGAACCGCCTTCGCGGTGTCGGTTGACCTCAAGATCCCGGGGCACACGGGATCGAGCGCGTTCGACCGGGCGGTCACCATAAGAGCACTTGCCGACGATGCGACCATGCCGGCCGACCTTGCACGCCCCGGCCACGTCTTTCCGCTACGAGCATCGCCGGGAGGGGTCCTGCGGCGGGCAGGCCATACCGAGGCGGCTTCCGATCTCGCCGAGCTCGCCGGGTTCCGCCCCGTCGGCGTCCTTGCCGAGATCATGGATCCCGACGGGACGATGGCAAGGCTTCCCCATCTCGAGCGCCTCGCCAAGGAGCACGGGCTGAAGATCCTGACGATCAAAGATCTCATCGCCTACCGGCGGCAGCGCGAGAAGCTCGTCGAGCGAGTCGCCACCGCCAAGATGCCCACGGCGTTTGGAGACTTCATCTGCCACGCCTATCGGTCGACAATCGACGGCCAAGAGTACGTTGCGTTCGTCAAGGGGGAGGTCGAGGGGGAGAAGGACGTGCTGGTGAGGGTCCACTCCCAGTGCCTCACTGGAGACGTCTTTCTATCGGCGCGATGCGACTGCGGACAGCAGCTGAAGCTGGCTTTGACGAAGGTCGAGGAGGCGGGGCGAGGCGTCGTTCTATACATCATGGGGCACGAGGGCAGGGGCATCGGGCTCATTCACAAGATCCGCGCGTACAACCTGCAGGAGCAAGGCCGTGACACGGTTCAGGCAAATGCCGAGCTCGGCTTTGCGCCCGACCTGAGGGACTACGGGATCGGGGCGCAGGTGCTTACCGATCTCGGCCTCACGTCGATACGCCTCATGACGAACAGCCCGCGCAAGTATGCGGGGATCGAGGGCTACGGCCTGTCGATCACCGAGCGAGTGCCGCTCGAGACAAGCCCCACGGAGCAGAACATCGCCTATCTCCGAACCAAGCGGGACCGCTTAGGACATATTCTCGAGGGGCTCGGCAACCCGATGAGCGAGGCGGGTAAACCCGACGCCGGCTCGACCTGAGCATGCCCGAGAACGCACGCGGCGATGGCTTTGCCGGCGACGATCCAGATCTCGTCAGAGGAGAGTTTCGCGGGGAGGATCTGCGAGTAGGCATCATCGTGAGCAGATACAACCCCGACATAACCGAGCGCCTCCTCGAGGGAGCGCGGCGGGCCCTCGTTGATGGGGGGGTGCGACGAGAGCGAGTAACGGTGGTCTCAGTCCCAGGAGCATTCGAGATCCCGGGAGCGGCCAAGCGTATGGCCGCGGGTGGGCGCGTCGACGCCATCATCTGCCTCGGGGCCGTCGTACGCGGGGAGACCGAGCACTTCACCTACGTCTGCAAGGCCGTTCAGGAAGGCGTCGCCCAGGTGTCCCTGGAGATGGGCATCCCCATAACGTTCGGCGTCCTCACGACGGCGAACCGCGAGCAGGCGCTCGAGCGGGCGGGGGGGCAGCTCGGGCACAAAGGCTACGACGCGGCGCACGACGCCGTGGAGATGGCCAACACCTACCGGCTAATAGGTTGAGCGGCGCAGGCTCCCGCTCGCTAGCGTCAGGGGAGCCAGAGGTACGCCGCGCCCGGGCGGCGCTGAATGCCCACCTCCTTCAGCAGCTCGCCGTCTGGGGCGTTTAGCCGGAAGGGGATCAGCTGCTCGAAGAAGCTGCGGCCGCGCGAGTAGCGGACCAGTGAAGCTCCTGGAGACCTCGCCAGCTCCTTTGCCCGCCGAAATGCAAGGTCTCTGTCTCCGAGGTAGTCCACGAGGCCAAGCTCCTTTGCCTGAATCCCGGAGTAGATCCGTCCGTCCGCCAGCTCCCGCGTCCTTGCTCCGTTCAGCTTCCGCCCTGTAGACACGACGTTCACGAACCCGGCGTAGGCCTCGTCGATCAGCCGTTGGAACAGCGCCCTCTCCTCTTCCGTCAGCGCACGGAAGGGCGAGCCCGCGTCCTTGAGCGCTCCGCTCTTCACAACGGCGACCGTGACGCCGAGCTTGCCCGCCGCCTGTTCGAAGTTCGGGAGCAGAGCGATCACTCCTATGCTCCCCGTCCACGTATACGGGTGCGCGACGACCTCGTCCGCGCCGGCCGCGATGTAATACCCGCCCGAGGCCGCGACGTCGCCCATCAGGGCCACCACCGGCTTGTCCCGCCTCCGGAGCTCCAGGACCTTGCGGTATATCGCATCGCTCGCGGTGACCGATCCGCCCGGCGTCTCCAGGTTCACGATGACCCCGGCTACACTCTCGTCATCCCTGGCTTGCTCGAGCTGCCTGAGGATGTTGGAGTCGGAAGCTCCCTCGGCCAACTCCTCCGGATCGGAGAAGATCTCCCCGACCACGTTGATGAGGGCGATCTTCTCGTCCGAGGAACCCTCCCTTAGCAGCTCCTCGTCGTATTGCGTGGCGGACGTCCCACGCTCGCCCGAGCCGCGTCCGACGACGATTGCGGCGACCCAGAGGGCGGCAACGATCCCGATGACCCCAAAGACCGCCAGGAGGCGTTTCGCTCGCGTACGGGCCACCTACCGACTATACCGGTTAGCATTGCGGCGCCATGCTGCGACTGGTCATCCCGAAGGGGAGCTTGGAGAACCAAACGCTGGCTCTCTTCGAAGCTGCGGACGTTCGCCTGGTGCGCGGCAGCGACCGCGACTACCACGGCACGGTCGACGATCCGCGGCTCGACCGGTTCTCCCTTCTCCGCCCTCAAGAGATACCTCGCTACGTGGAGGAGGGGTTCTTCGACGTCGGGCTAACCGGGCTCGACTGGGTCGAGGAGACCGGCGCGAAGGTCGAGGTCGTGGCAGAGCTGCCCTACTCGAAGGGGTACGTGGGGATGCTCGTCAAGGTCGTTCTGGCAGTCTCCGAGCGTTCGGAGGTCATGCGGGCCTCCGAGATCGCCCCCGGGAGCCGGATCTCAACCGAGTACCCGAACCTCACGCGAAGGCTGTTCGAAGAGCTGGGCATTCCGGTCAAGATCTTTGTTTCGTACGGCGCGACCGAAGCGAAGGTCCCCGAGATCGTCGATGCGATCGTGGATGTGACCGAAACCGGCAGCACACTGCGCCGCCATGGGATGCGCGTCATCCACACCCTCATGGAGTCGCCCACGCTGCTGATCGCCAACCCAACGGCGTGGGCCGACCCGGACAAGCGGAAGGCGCTCGAGGAGATCAAGATCCTGCTCATGGGAGCGATCGACGCGAGAGGGAAGGTGCTTGTCAAGCTGAACGTCCAGCAGGGTGCCTTGGAGGGGGTCCTTTCAGTAATCCCTTCGCTCAGGGCTCCGACCGTCTCCAAGCTGGCGGAGGAGGGTTTCTTCGCAATAGAAAGCGTCGTCGAGAAGAGCGTGATCAACACGCTAATCCCCACCCTGAAGGCCAAGGGCGCCAACGACATCATCGAGCTGCCGATCACGAAGATCGTCGAGTGACCCTCCCCCCGGGGCCGGCTCGGTGCCCGTTTCCCCCCGGGAGCCGCGTGTTAGTGTTTACGAGGGTTGCTGCCCGCACTCGCGTCTCGAGGAGGTTGATGACCAAGCGTTCAACAGGGAGTGACAGCCGATAGCTCCTGAACCAAGGCTGAACGACCGAATCCGTGCACCTGAGGTACGCGTCGTAGGCCCGGGAGGCGAACAGCTTGGCATCATGTCGATCACTCAGGCGCTGGACCGCGCGCAAGCGCTCGACCTGGACCTGGTCGAGGTCGCTCCTCAGGCAGACCCTCCGGTCTGCAAGATAATGGATTACGGCAAGTACAAGTACGACCAGGACGTCAAGGCGAAGGAGGCTCGAAAGAGGCAGCAGCAGGTAACGGTCAAGGAGATGAAGTTCAAGCCCAAGATCTCCCCTCACGACTACGACGTCAAGCGCCATCACATCGAGCGTTTCCTCCAGCAGGGTTCCAAGGTCAAGATCACGGTCTGGTTTCGAGGCAGGGAGATGCAGCACACCGATCTTGGCGCCAAGCTCCTGACCCGGCTTTCAAAAGAGTTGGAGGATGTCGCTACAGTCGAGAGCATGCCGAAGCTGGATGGGAAGAACATGGTCATGGTGCTTGCACCCATCAAGAAGACCGACCGGCAGAAGGCCGACCGTCGGGCTGCGGCCAAGACCAACGCCAGAGCTTAGAGGCTGTATCTAGGAGCTTTAAGTGCCAAAGCAAAAGACACACCGGGGAGCGGCGAAGCGCTTCCGTCAGACGGGGACCGGCAAGCTCGTTCGCGTGCAGAGCAGCATTGCTCACTACCTGGAGCACAAGCCGGCGACCCTCCGAAGGCGTCTTCAGCGGAATGCGGCCGTCTCGAAGGCCGATGCTCCCAAGGTCAAGAAGATGCTGGGAATCTAGGGCATGGCACGAGTCAAGCGAGGGGTTCACAAGCGCAAGCACCGCCGTAAGGTGCTCGCCGCCGCGGCCGGATATCGAGGGGCGCGCAGCCGCCGGTTCAAGGTTGCGAAGGAGCAGCTCCTCCACTCCCTCTCCTATGCATACCGGGACAGGCGAGACCGCAAGGGCCAGTTCCGCCGCTTGTGGATAGCCCGGATAAACGCCGGTGCCCGGTCGAACGGCATCTCCTACAGCCGTTTCATCGAGGGTCTGAACAAGGCAGGAGTGGAGCTCGATCGGAAGGTCCTCGCCGAGCTTGCGATCAACGACCCCGCCGCTTTTGCGGCGCTCGTCGAGACGGCAAAGCAATCCTGGGAGAGCAAGACCGCCTCATCCCGCTAGCGAAGACCGGGCCGGATTCGGCTCTGGCGACAAAACTCCGGCGTGAAGCGTTGTACGGCGCCGTTTCTTCGTCTGCGGCGCGGGCTCGAGCACCAAGGGCGGGATTTGGGGGCCGGCGTTTGGGCGGAGACCCCGAAGAGCCGGGGGGCGACTGGCGCGGGCCGTGATAACGAGCTTTAGAAACCCCCACGTCCAGGCAGCGCGAAAGCTCGTAAAACGCGGCGTCCGAGACGCCAAGAGGCGGTTCCTGGTAGAGGGGGCAATCGGGGTCGGGGAGGCGATCTCGCGTGGCGCCCGGCTCGCGTCGCTCATCGTCGATCCTTCCAAGGAGGGATTCGAGGAACAGGTGCGCGCCGCCCGCCAGCGCAAGGTCCCCGTCCTGGAGGTGTCTCGCGCGATCATGGGGGCGATCTCGGGGGCGACGACGCCACCGGGGATCATGGCCGTCGCTGAGTTCCTGGATCTCCCTCCCGAGATCCTGCTCGACCGCCCGATTGGGCTCGTGGTCGTCCTGGCAGGCGTCAGGGATCCGGGCAACGCGGGGACCATCATCCGAAGCGCCTGCGCCGTTGGAGTCGATGCCGTGTTTGTCGGAGCCGAGACCGTGGATCTCTACAACCCGAAGCTGATTCGCGCCACGGCGGGGGCCGTGTTCCACGTTCCGATTGCGCGAAACGTTGCGGTACCCTGGCTCCTAACCGAGCTGGGAAAGCGACAAATCAAACGCCTCGCGGCCGATCCCAAAGGCGAAACGGTGTACGACCAGGTGGACATGAGCGGGAGAGTGGCTTTCATCCTGGGAAACGAAGCCTGGGGCGTGACCCCCGAGATCGCCGGCGCCGTCGACGCAAGGGTCGCGATTCCCATGAAGGGCGGCCAGGAATCCCTTAACGTTGGTATGGCGGCATCGGTACTGCTTTTCGAGGCGGCCCGGCAACGGAGAACGGTGGCTTGAGTGACCTGGAACGGATCGTGTCAAGTTTGCGCGAGGCGATCGTCGTGCTCGACGCGGACAACCGCGTGGTCGAGTGGCTCGGCGGCGCCGAACGCCTGCTTGGCTGGAATGCCGACGAGATGCTAGGCCAGACGGTGGAAGAGCGTCTTGCGCCGAGCGACGTCAATGGGAACCGTTGCTGCATCGGCGGCTCTCCCAGGCAGCGGCGGATGAGGATCGTGAAGGGCACGCCCGAGCAGGAGATGCTCGTGCTCACGAGGAACGGCAGCCGCCTGTGGGTCGGGGTCACCTGTAGCTTCGAGCGAGACGCGAGGGGAAGGGTGGTAGGGGCCACTGCCGTTTTTCGCGACATCGCTCGGCGAAAGAGGGTGGACCTGGCAAAGTCCGAGGTGATCTCCGCGGTCGCGCATGAGCTACGTTCGCCTCTCACCTCCGTCAAGGGGTTCACTTCGACGCTGTTGAGCAGGTGGGACCGCTTCGATGAGGAGACCAAGAAGCGTTTGCTCGTGACTATCGACGCAGACACCGACCGCGTGACCAGGCTGATCGGCGAGCTGCTGGACGTCAGCAGGCTCGAGGCAGGACGCCTGCACCTCACCCGGAGGATGATCCAGGTCGCGGATATAGCATCGAGAGTGATCGAGCGGATGCGGCCCCGCGCCGCCAACCACGAGTTCGAGCACGTCTTTCCGGATGAGTTTCCCGAGGTATACGCAGACTCCGACAAGATCGAGCAGGTCCTCACCAACCTCATTGAGAACGCATTGAAGTACACCGATGGAGGCAGGGTCGCGGTGACCGGCAGGACTGAGGACTCTGTCGTACGAATTGCAGTGTCCGATGAAGGGGAGGGCATACCGACGGAGCAGCGTTTTCAGGTCTTCAACAAGTTCTACCGGCACGGAGGGGCGTTGGAGAACCCCGGAACGGGCCTGGGGCTGTACATATCGAAGGGCCTCATCGAGGCTCACGGCGGCCGCATCTGGGTGGAGGAGGCGCCAGGCGGCGGGGCCGAGTTTGCCTTCACCCTGCCTCGGGGGGAGGCTTCGTGAGCGCGCAATCGCTCGTCGAGGAGCTCAACGCGGTTCGCGACCACGCTCTCAAGGACATCGAAGGGGCCGAGGACTCGAACCGTCTCCGCGCGGTCGAGGTCGATTACCTGGGACGCAAGGGCCCTGTAGCGAGAATCGGGCGGAGCATCTCGGAGCTGCCGCTCGAGGACCGCAAGGTCGTCGGGCGAACGGCCAACGAGGTTAGGGGAGCGATCGAGGGCGCGATCGCATCCAAGCGCCGAGAGCTGGAGTCGTCGGAGCTCGCGAGGCGGTGGGAGGCGGAGCGGGTCGACGTCACGCTGCCCGGGCGCCGTCCTGCTGCCGGCCGCCTGCACCCCCTCACGCTCGTGCTGGAAGAGATAGTCGACACCTTCGTCGGCCTCGGCTACACGGTTGCTGAGGGCCCCGTTGTCGAGACCGATTACTACAACTTCCAGGCACTCAACTTTCCCCCTGATCACCCCGCCCGCTCGATGCACGACACCTTTTACATCGAGGGAGACGAACAGCCACCGCTGCTCCTCCGCACCCACACCTCCCCGATGCAGGTAAGGATCATGGAGCGAACGGAGCCGCCCCTGTACATGCTGTTTCCAGGGACGGTCTGCCGGCGAGACGAGGTGGATGCGAACCACCTCGCCGTCTTCAGCCAAGTGGAGGGACTTGCGGTCGACCGCGGCATCAGCTTTGCCGACCTCAAGGGCACTCTCGAAGTTTTGGCAAAGGCCATGTTCGGGCGCCAACTGGAAGTACGCATCGACCCGAGCTACTTCCCCTTCACGGAGCCGTCGGCAGAGGCGTTCGTATCGTGCTTCGCGTGCGACAAGGCGGGTTGCCCGACTTGCCGCGGCGAGGGGTGGATCGAGATCCTGGGGGCAGGGATGGTTCACCCGAACGTCTTCCGCGCCGCGGGCTACGACCCAGAGATGACGGGCTTCGCCTTCGGGATGGGAGTTGAGCGGATCGCGAAGCTGCGCTACGCAGTAGGCGACCTCCGCGCATTTCACGAAAACGATCTCCGACTCCTCGAGTCGGTCTAGGGGCATCCTTGTGAAGGTACCGGTTTCCTGGCTGAACGAATTCGTCCGGGTGAAGGACGCGCCGGAGTCGCTCGCGTCCAAGCTGACCTCAGCGGGCGTCAAGGTGGAGAAGCTGCACCGCCCCGGAAACGGAATGAAGGGCGTTGTGGTCGCGGAGGTCCTCGACATTCAGCCCCATCCCAAGGCGGACAAGCTGACCGTCGTGAACGTCACGGCCGGAGGCGGCGAGGTGCAGGTCGTGTGTGGCGCGAAGAACTTCTCGGTCAAAGACAGGGTGCCCCTCGCGACCCCCGGATCGGTCCTGCCAGGGGGCGGGGTCATCGAAGCAAGACCTTTCAAGGGAGTCACCTCGGGCGGGATGCTGTGCTCCGCAAAGGAGCTCGCCCTGGGAGACGACCACTCCGGCATCCTGGTGCTAGGCCCCGACGCCGAGGTCGGCAGGGACGTTCGCGAGGTTCTGGGGCTCCCAGATGCGGTCTTCGAGCTGGAAATAAACCCGAACCGTCCCGACCTCATGGGTATCGTCGGCGTCGCCCGGGAAGTTGCGGCCGTAACCGGTGAGGAGCTCGCAGAGCTCCAGGTCCCGCGCCCCGAAACGCAACCAGACGCCTTGCGCCGGCGCGTCGAAGACTTGCTAACGGTTGAGGTAGAGGAAGCCCGCGGGTGCCCTCGCTACGTGGCGCGAGTTATCGACGGAGTCGAGGCCGCACAGTCTCCCGCGCAGGTTCAGTACCGTCTGATGCAGTCGGGCTTCCGTCCGATCTCTGCCGTCGTCGACGCAACCAACTACGCACTCCTCGTCACCGGTCAGCCCCTGCATGCGTTCGATTTGGATCGGCTCGAAGGGCAAACAATCGTCGTCCGGCGCGCCGTCCGCGCCGAGAGCATGACGATGATCGACGGGGAGGAACGTGCCCTCGACTCGGAGGATCTCGTCATTGCCGATTCGGGGAGGCCCGTCGCTCTGGCCGGAGTAATGGGGGGCCTCGACAGCGAGGTAACGGAGTCAACGTCCCGAGTAGCGCTCGAGTCCGCGTACTTCGACCCCGTCAGCATCTTCCGAACCGAGAGCAGGCATGGGCTTCGAACCGAAGCGTCGGCTCGATTCGAGCGGGGCGTCGACCCTAACAACGTCGAGCTTGCGTCTGCTCTTGCCACCTCCCTCATCACTTCGTGGGCCGGGGGGAAGGTGGCAAGTGGAGTCATCGATTTGTACCCCGAACCGGTTGTCCCGAGCCCCGTCTCGATGCGGGTCGACAGGGCGCGAGAGCTGCTCGGGGTCGACTGGTCCGAGGAGGAGATGCTGGAGGCTCTTGAACGCCTGCATCTAGGGGCGGAGCTGCGCGGCGGGGTGATCCTCTCTACCCCCCCGACCTACCGCGTCGACCTGAAGGCGGAGGAGGACCTGATCGAAGAGGTCGCTCGCATCGTCGGATACGAGCGAATCCCCTTTACGCTGCCGGCAGGCAGGTGGAGCGTCGGCCGCCTCCCGGAAAGGGAACGCTCGATAAGGGCGCTAAAGAGGGCCCTCGTCGGTGCAGGGGTGTATGAGGCCATAACCTCGAGCTTCTGCGGCCCTACAGATTTGGAGATGCTTGGACTGGATGAGCGGTCTGCGGTTGCGATCAGCAACCCCCTCACCCGGGACGACTCGCTTCTTCGGCCGTCGCTGCTCCCGAACCTGCTTCGCAGCCTGGCCCTGAACTTTTCCAGGAGGCCAGGCGATGTTCGGCTCTTCGAGATTGGGAAGGTCTTCCTGCGGGCGAGCCCCGGTCCGCCGCTGGAGCCTGGGCGCCTCGGCATCGTCATGGGGGGGCCGATCAGGCAGGAGTGGCACACCCCGGCGCGTCACCTCGATTTCTTCGACCTCAAAGGCGTCCTCGAGCGGGTGATCGACGAGTTCAACGTTCCGGACGTGACATTCGCAGACCACGGGAAGCCTCCTTACCACCAGACCAGGAGCAGCGAGATTCGCTCGGGAGACAACGTCGTTGGGCTTGCCGGGCAGGTGGGACCAGATCTAGCGGCGAAGCTCGACCTGCCCTACGCCGTCTACATCTGCGAGCTGGACCTCGACGCGCTCTTGGCGGTTGCCATTGCGCGCGAGCGTTCCGCGGAGCTCGCTAGGTTTCCTGCGGTATACCTCGACCTCGCCATTCAGCTACCCGAGGGCGTGAAGGCCGGCGACGTTCTCGCGGCGGCCCGCCGGGCAGGGGGGGAGCTTCTCGAGGATGTCCGACTCATAGATGTATACAGGGGCCAACAGGTGGCCGAGGGGAACAAGAGCCTTGCCTTCACCCTCATGTTTAGAAGCCCGGATCGAACCCTTACGGAAGCGGAAGCTCTCGTCGTTCGAGACGCTATCGCCGCGGCCATCAGTAAGGAGTACGGGGGGAGCATCCGGAGCTGACTGCAGCCGCCGGCTGCAAAAACGGATTGCGCTACAAGGACGTACCGTCCGATGGGCATGACGAGCAAGACTTCCCGCGGCAGGGGGGCCCTTCGCTGGTTTCTACTCCTCGTCGGGAGGAAGGATCCAGAAGGGGACCTGGCAGAGGCGTTTGTCGAAAGCGTGGAGCTCGAAGAAGTAAGCTCCCGGCGAGGGCACCTGCACCGGAAGGCGGAAATGTATCAGGGCTCCACCGGCACGGGTACGATCCACGGGGTGAGGCGGGAACTCGATCTCTCCCGTGCCGCTCACTCCGATCGAGCGGCCGTCGGCGTCGACGACTGTGAAGTCGACGGGATAGGTCAGGCCCACCTGGTCCGGCTCACCGATGACCCTCACAACAAAGGACATGGGACCGACATTAAGTGGAAAGGTAGTACCGGGTGGCGCCTTCCATAGGTCGCTGCCGCCCTTCAGGACGTAGAAGAACCCGCCAACAGCGTCTGCAGCTTCCGCGATGAAGGCGTACTCGACCCTCAACATGGACCCCCCCGAGACGCTGCTGACTGGAGGGATATCTGCATTAGTATGCATGGTATCGTATAGAGCGTGAATTGTCCTTTCTGTCCGCCCGTTCCCCTCGATACCTCCTCATGGGCTATCGCGCCGTAGTCCTGGGGGCCTCCGGCTACGCCGGGTCCGAGATATTGCGCCTGCTTCAGTCGCATCCCTCCTTGGAGGTCCTGGCGGCCGGCGCAAGCTCCCGCGCCGGGCAGCCCATCCTTCTTTCTCATTACTCACCCCGAGGTGGAGCGCGGGCGTTTGTACCCATCGAGGAGGCTCTTGCCACCCCCTGCGACATTTTGTTCGCATCCCTCCCGCATACCGCAAGCATGGGCATACTCGGCGGGCTGGGGGGACCCAAGATCGTGGACCTGGGAGGCGACTTCCGCCTAAACGATCCGAATCGCTACGAACGATGGTACGGGACTCAACACTCCCACCCCGACACGCTGGGCAAGTGGGTCTATGGGCTGACGGAACTAAACCGCGGGCAGATCCAGCCTGCGTCGAGGGTTGCGAATCCTGGGTGCTACCCTGCGGCGGCGCTCCTCGTGCTCGCCCCACTGCTGGCTGCGGGAGCAATCCGGGCGGACGGCATCCACATCGACGCCAAATCCGGGGTTTCGGGGGCCGGGAGGGCAGGGGGAGAGGGTTTCGATTTCTGCGCGGCCAACGAGAATGTGAGGCCCTACTCGGTCACCGGCCACAAGCACATCGGCGAGATCGAGCAGGAGCTCGAGGCGGCAGCAGGGGAGCGTGTCACGGTCAGCTTCGTCCCGCACCTGGTGCCGCTGTCCAGGGGGCTGTCGGTAACGTGCGTCGCGTCAGCGGCCGGTGAGGCTACGGGAGATGAGCTAACGAGCATTCTAGAGAAGAGGTACTCGTCGGAGCGCTTCGTGAGAGTCCTTCCCTCGGGTTCGCTGCCCGAGACGAAACGGCTGATGGGGACGAACTTTGCGGAGGTTGGGGTCGAGGTGGACGGCCACAGTGGCCGGGTGCTCTGCTTTAGCGCCCTCGACAACCTCGGGAAGGGAGCGGCGGGGCAAGCAATTCAAAACGCCAACCTCATGCTCGGCCTTCCGGAAGAGGCAGGGCTGGAGCAGGGCCCGTGGGTCCCATGACGCTCACGCCTTCTTCAGGCGGCGTCTGTGCGCCAGGCGGATTCCTCGCCTCAGGGGTGAAGGCAGGCATCAAGCCATCCGGATCTCCAGACCTTGCCTTGATCTGGTCGGATGGAGCCGCCGCGGTTGCGGGAACGTTCACGACGAACCGAGCAGCCGCCGCGCCGGTTGTCGTTTCCCGAGAACGTGTAGAGCGAGGGTCGGGGCGAGCAGTGGTCGTGAACTCGGGCTGCGCGAACGCGTGCACGGGGCGGCAAGGTATCGACGACGCCCGGGAGATGGCCGCAATTGCGGCGCGGTCGCTTCAGCTTGACAACGAGGATGTTCTCGTCTGCTCGACTGGCCTCATCGGCTCCTTCCTGCCAATGGAGCGCCTGCAGGCCGCGATCCCAAGAGCTGCGGCCGATTTGGGTACCGATGACGATCCAGCAGCGGCCGCAATCATGACCACGGACACCCGTCCTAAGAAGGCGTCGGTGGTGAGCTCGGCCGGGTGGTCCTTCGGCGGCATCGCCAAAGGGGCCGGCATGATCTCTCCGAAGATGGCGACCATGCTCGCATTCCTGACGACCGACGCGCGCGTGGAGCCCTTGGACTTGCGGGCAGCGCTGCAGGACGCGGTCTCGCAGTCGTTCAACTTGATCACGGTGGACGGCGACACATCCACCAACGATACGGTTCTGGCTTTTGCGAACGGAGCATCCGGCGTGACCCCCGGTCGCGAGGAGCTGGCGGCCGCGTTGAGGATCGTGTGCAGCGACCTCGCACGGCAGATCGTCGCCGACGGAGAGGGCGCGACCAAGACGGTCCGGGTGGTCGTCCGGGGGGCTGCGTCGAAGGTTGAAGCAGGAAACGCCGCGAGAACGGTCGCCGAGTCGCTGCTCGTGAAGACGGCGTTGTTCGGCCAGGACCCGAATTGGGGACGAGTGGCAGCGGCCCTCGGACGTTCGGGCGCCTCCGCCGACTTCGGCCGGCTGAGCATATCGATGGCAGGTGTGGCCCTGATGAACAAGGGAGTACCGCCCAGCTCCGCGACTGCGGCTGAAGCAAGGAAGGCCATGGCGGCGAGGGAGCTAACGGTCGAGTGCGACCTCGCGGTGGGCTCGGGCGAGGGGGAGATCCTTACGACAGACCTCTCGCCAGAGTACGTGCGTTTCAACGCCGAATACGAGACGTGAGGACGGCCGCAGGCGAAAGAGCCGCCGTCCTCGTCGAAGCCCTCCCATACATCAGGAGGTGGTCGGGCAAGACCGTCGTGGTCAAGGTAGGAGGAGAGATCGTCGATGACGAGGAGACCCTCTACACGTTCTCCACCGACGTCGCGCTCATGCGGTTCGTCGGCATGCGCCCGGTGATCGTCCACGGCGGCGGGCCTCAGATCACGCAGACGATGCTGCAGCGCGGGATGAACCCTACCTTTATAGACGGCTACAGGGTGACCGATGCCGAGACCGTTCAGGTAGTGAAGCACGTCCTGCTCGACCATGTGAGCGTGAAGATCATCGATGCGATAAGGGCGCAAGGGGCACGAGCCGTGCAGGTCGGGGGGGAGGATCGCGGCCTGTTGGTGGCGAGGAAGGTGTTGGGGCCCGAGGGGCAGGACCTGGGCTTGGTAGGCGAGGTGGAGAGCGTGAACCCGGCGGTCCTGGAACCCTTGGTCCAGGACGAGGCCGTTCCGGTCGTTGCGCCACTCGGTTCGGGTCCCGACGGCGTCTACAACATCAACGCCGACCTCGCTGCGGGTGCTTTGGCCGCCGGACTCAGCGCGGAGAAGATCGTGTTTCTAACCAACGTAGAGGGGCTGTACCACGACTTTGGGGACGAGGACACGCTGATCTCTCAGACGACTCTCGCGCACCTTCGGGAGATGCTGGAGGGAAACGCGTTGTCCGAAGGGATGATCCCAAAGGTGAAGGCGGTCGTGTCGGCCCTAGAATCGGGCGTGAAGAGCGCTCACATACTCGATGGGAGGGAGCCGCACGCCCTTCTTCTCGAGATCTTCACCGACGAGGGCATAGGGACGATGGTTCTCCCATGACGTCGAGCGTGCAAGACCTGGCGGACGCCCGTCTGATGTGGACCTACCGGCGTCTGCCGGTGACGTTCGTCCGGGGGGAGGGCATGTACCTCTACGACGACCGAGGCAGAAAACACCTCGATTTCGTTGCCGGCGTCGCTGTCACCGCCCTGGGCCATGCGCACCCTGCGGTCACGGAGGCAATCAGCACCCAAGCGTCGAAGCTCGTCCATACGTCCAACCTCTTCTACACCGAGCCAATGGCCCACCTCGCCGACCGGTTGTGCGAGCTCCTCGGCTGGGAGGATGGAAGGGCCTTTTTTGCGAACTCGGGGGCGGAGGCCAACGAGTGTGCGATAAAGCTCGTCCGGAGGTGGGCCGGAGCCAATTTCGGCCCCGACCGCTACCACATGCTCGCGGCGTACGGCGCCTTCCATGGCAGGACTCTCGAAACCCTCGCCGCGACCGGCCAGCCCTCCAAGTGGAAGCCGTTCTCACCGCTGCCGCCGGGTTTCACCCACGTCCCCTACGGCGATGCCGCGGCGGTTGAGGCGGCCGTCACGGGCCGCGAGTCTTCCGTACTCCTCGAGCCCGTACAGGGAGAGTCGGGCGTCATCGTTCCCGCGGACGGCTACCTTCCCGAGGTTCGGGAAATCTGCGACCGGCACGAGATGGCGTTCGTCGCCGACGAGGTGCAGACGGGGCTGGGCCGGACGGGGGAGTGGTTCGGCTTTCAGATGTCGGGAGCGGTCCCGGACGTCATAACGCTGGCCAAAGCTCTCGGAAACGGCCTTCCCATTGGCGCGTGCGTTGCCCGCGGCCGTCTCGCCGAAGCTTTCGAGCCAGGCGATCACGCGACGACGATGGGGGGAGGCCCGGTTGTATCCGCGGTCGCCCTCGCCGTGCTGGAGACAATGGAAAAGGAAAATCTCATCGAGAACTCGCGTGACATGGGCAGGTACCTCAAGTCGAGGCTCGAAGAGCTGGGGCGGCGGCACGAGTCTGTCCGCGAGGTGCGCGGGCGGGGGCTGCTGCTGGCCGTGCAGCTGAAAAAAGAGAGTGCGGCGTCCGTGGTTCATCACGCTCTCGAGGAGGGGCTGCTCGTCAACAACGTGACACCCTCCGCCGTCAGGCTGTGCCCGCCACTAATAGTCAATCAGCAGCAGTGCGACGAAGGCGTCGAAATCCTCGACAAGGTGTTGATGCGGGTGGGGGACGGGGAGGAGTGAGGCACTTCCTCTCGTCGGACGACGTGACCGCGGAGGAGCAGGCCGCGCTCGTTCGCCGAGCGATCGAGATGAAGCGCTCGCGAAACCAGGGCAAGGGGGTCCTCGAAGGGCGGTCTGTCGGGCTCATCTTCGAGAAGCCCTCGACAAGGACGAGAATCGCCTTCGAGGCGGCCGTTTACGAGCTCGGCGGCCATCCGATAGCCCTGCGTGGTGACGAGCTCCAACTCGAGCGCGGAGAGACCCTCGAGGACACCGCGAGGGTCCTCTCCAAGTACCTTGCCGCAGTGGTCGTCCGCACCTTCGGCCAGGACCGCCTCGAAGACATGGCGGGTACCTCGACGGTCCCCGTCGTGAACGCCCTCAGCGACCTCGAGCACCCCTGCCAGGCGCTGGCCGATGTGATGACGATCATTGAGCGCTTTCCCGACCTCTCGCAGGTGGACCTCGTCTACCTGGGGGACGGGAACAACGTTTGCCACTCCCTGCTCCTGGCCGGCGCCAAAGCCGGCTTTCGCCGCGTAGAGGCGGCTTGCCCCAAAGGGTTCGAGCCTCTAGAGCCCATAACCGAGCGCGCCAGTGCGATCGGATTGGAGACCGGCTCACGGGTCGACGTTTCGAACGATCCGGTCAGTGCGGTCAAAGGTGCGAATGTCCTTTACACGGACGTCTGGACGAGCATGGGCAAGGAGTCGGAGCAAGCGGAGCGCCGCCGGGTGTTCCAAGGATTCCGCCTATCCTCCGAACTACTTGGGCAGGCTGAGCCTGGAGCCATCGTCATGCACTGCCTCCCGGCTCATCGCGACCAGGAGATCGCGGCCGAGGTCATAGACGGCCCCTCGGCAGTGGTATGGGAGCAGGCGGCCAACCGCCTCCCGGTGCACAAGGCTCTGCTCGAGTGGCTTTTGTCCCCGAACGGGCGGAGGCGGCGTTGAAAGCAAACCGGCAGCGCCGCATCGTCGGGATCATCCGGTCGACTCCCGTCGCAACTCAGAACCAGCTGGTCAAGATGCTCAGGAGGGCGGGATATCCCGCCACTCAAGCGACGGTGTCTCGCGACCTCGACGAGCTCGGCGCGGTCAAGGTGCGACGGGACGGAAAGGTGGCTTACGCTCTGCCGGCGGAGTCCAGCTCCCTCCCAGTGGGGGATGCCGTGCTACGCATGCTCGCCGACTCGATGCTAGGAATCGAGTCAAGCGGCAACCTAATAGTCGTGAAGACGCCGCCGGGGCATGCCGGGATGGTCGCAGGAGCATTTGACCGCATCGGCTTCGAGGGGGTGGCCGGCACCGTGGCCGGGGACGACACCCTACTGCTCGTGTGCAGGACCGGAGTGCTGCCGCGGCGCGTGGAGAAGCGGATCCGATCCATGATCGAATCCTTGCCCGACCTGGGGCCGAACGAGGCGCGAACCAACGCGTGAGGGCTCGGAAAGGAAAGAGTTGATTCGGGACAAAGTGGTGCTGGCCTACTCTGGCGGACTAGACACGACGGTCGCCGTTAGGTGGCTGGATCACCGCGAGGGGCTCGACGTGATAGCCCTGCTCGTCGACGTTGGGCAAGGCGGCGACTTGGAGATGCTGCGCCGGCGCGCGCTCAAGTCCGGGGCGAAAGAGGCGTTGGTCGTCGACGCCCGCGAGGAGTTTGCCGACGAATATCTGGCGAGGGCTCTCAACGCCAACTCGCTTTACCAGGGGAAGTACCCCCTCGTCTCGGCGCTGTCGCGGCCGCTGATCTGCCATCACCTTGCCCGCGTGGCGAAGCAACGTCAGGCGAAATTCGTGGCTCATGGGTGCACGGGCAAGGGCAACGACCAGGTGCGGTTCGAGGTGTCGCTCGCCGCCCTCGCTCCCGACCTCGAAGTACTCGCTCCGGTTAGGCACTGGGGCATGACCCGCGATCAGACGATGGAGTATGCGGCCGAGCACCGCCTTCCCACTCCCACAGGTACCCGCTCGCCGTACTCGATTGACGAGAACCTGTGGGGCCGGGCGATAGAGTGCGGAGTCCTCGAGGACCCCTTCACGGAGCCGCCAGACGACGTCTGGGAGCGGACCGCGCGCCGCGGAAGCGTCACGGCCTCAAGCTACCTCGAGGTCGAGTTCAGGCGGGGAATTCCGGTTGCATTGGATGGAAAGCCGATGACCTTCGCCGAGGTAATCCAGCAAGTTGAGCTGGCGGCCGGCAGCTACGGCTTCGGGCGAGTCGACATGATCGAGGACCGCGTGGTCGGCATCAAGTCCCGCGAGGTCTACGAAGCTCCCGCCGCTCTGGCCCTCATCGCTGCCCACAGCGACCTAGAGGAGCTGACGCTCGACCGGAACGTACTCAGAACCAAGCGCCAGCTCGAGAAGACGTACGCCGAGTTGGTCTACGAAGGCTACTGGCACTCGCCTCTGCGAGAGGCGCTGGACGCCTTCATCGCGGCAACCGCCGCTTACGTCAACGGCGCGGTGAAGCTCAAGTTGGAGCCCGGAAGCTGCAGGGTCGTGGGGCGGCGCTCCGACGCCTCCCTCTACGACACGGCCCTCGCAACCTACGACCGGGAGGACGAGTTCGATCATCGGGCTTCGCAGGGCTTCGTGAAGCTATGGGGCCTGCCGCTAAAGACGTGGGCCCGGGCTCATCAGGGCCGAACGGCGACCGAAGACGAGCCGAAGGGGCACGGGGGCACGGACGAGCAGGGGGAGGCGCAACCGGGTCGCGGGCCCGACGAGCGGCCGGACGGCGAGCTACCTAGTCCCGAAAGCCTGACCTCGTGAGGGAGCCGCTCTGGAAAGGCCGATTCTCCAAGGGCCCGTCAGAGGAGCTTCAACGCTTCTCCAGGTCGCTGCACTTCGACGCACGCTTGTGGCGGCAGGACGTCCGGACGACGAGAGCACATGCGGCGTCGCTCGAGCGCGCCGGCCTGCTCAGTCCCCAGGAGAGGGAGGACATCGATGCCACCCTCGACGAGGTAGCGGCCGCATTCGAAGCCGGTTCGTTCGAGTTCGCCGAGGCCGACGAGGACATCCACACTGCAATCGAGAGGTTCCTCACCGACCGCCTCGGGGAGACCGGGGCGAAGATCCACGCCGGACGATCACGAAATGACCTGGTCGTGACCGACCTGAGGCTCTGGCTCAAGGGCGCTATCGCTGCCATTGCGGAGGGAGTCCTGCGGCTTCAGATCGCGCTGCGGGATCAGGCAAGACGGCACGAGAGCACGCTCGCCCCCGGGTACACGCACCTCCAGCGCGCTCAGCCCGTGCTTCTCCCGCATCTTTTGCTCGCGCACGCTTTCGCGCTTGCCAGGGACGTCGAGAGGTTATTCGCGGCGTACCGGAGGGCCGACGTCTCGTGTCTGGGGGCAGCTGCTCTTGCCGGGACGACCCTCCCGCTTGACGCCCGAGAAACGGCGCGCGATCTCGGCTTTGCTCGGGTCTTCGACAATGCTGCGGATGCGGTTTCGGCGCGCGACTTTGCTTGCGAGTTCTTGGCGACTGCGGGCATCCTGGGCATCCACCTGTCCCGGCTCGGTGAGGAAATCGTGATCTGGTCGTCGGCGGAGTTCGGATTCGTGACCCTCGACGACTCGTACTCGACCGGATCGAGCATCATGCCTCAGAAAAAGAATCCGGACATCGCCGAGCTTGCGAGGGCGAAGTCCGCGCGCATAACGGGACATCTCGTGCATCTACTCGGCGTTATAAAGGGCCTTCCCCTCGCGTACAACAGGGACCTACAGGAGGACAAGGAGCCGGTGTTCGACGCGGCGGACTCCCTGATCGAGATGCTGCCCGCGATGGCGGGAGTCGTCGAGACGATGACCTTCGACCACCTCCGCCTGGACGAGGCCGCGCGCGGGCAGTCGGCGGGCGCAACCGACCTTGCCGAGGCGCTCGTCATGAAGGGAGTTCCGTTCAGGGAGGCTCACGAGGCTGTGGGCAAGCTCGTCGCCCGGGCCGAGGCCCTCGCGACCGACCTGACCGATCTCGACGAGGACACGGTGTCCGCATTCCATCCCGAGCTCACCGTCGGCATGCTCCAGATGCTCGATCCACGGGTTTCGGTCAATGCACGTTCCTCGCATGGAGGAACCTCTCCCGCACGAATCGCGGAGCAGCTCGACGAGCTGAGCGCCATCATCCGGCAAGAAAAGGAAACGCTGGCACAGCTGGCCACCGGCAGCTCAAACGGCCCCGCCGGGACTGCAACGTAGCATTTGCTCGCGGGCGTAGGGCACTCTATGAGACTATCCTCACGACAAGCAGAGCCCCGAGCTACCGGTATGAGTGCCTGGGATGCCGCCTAGGGGCTGGACGTCGAAACCCGAAGACCCTCAGCAAGAAACCCCACGCGAGCGCAAGCGCCACGAGGATGACGGGCCACGGCATCGGCCGCTGGCTCGATCTGGCGCTTGCCGCGGTCATGTCGGACGCGTCTTCCGGACGGTCGCTGAAGGAGTCTTTCTCCTGTTGCGCGGTCTGATCTTGATTCGTCTGATCGACGTCCGCGGCGCGTTCGCCGAGCTCGGGGGGCGGTGACTCCTTGCCCTGGTCCGAACTGCCCAAGTCCGAACCTGTCTTGCTGCTTTGGGGCTTGTTCCGAACGGGTGCCTTCGACGGGACCGTATTGACGCGGGAAGGGGAGCCTGGACCTTTCGCCGATCCATCGGAGTCTTCGTCCGACCCATCGGCAGGCGGCCCGGAGGGCATACGAGACGAGGTCTTGTTTGGAGTCGAAGGCGCCGCCGCCGTTGGAGCACCGACGGAGGACTTCGAAGGGAGGTCCGGGGTGGTGGTCTGCGGGGCGAGACGACCAGCGGATGAGGGTTCAGCCGGCGCGTCGGTGTCTCTATCCGAGCATCCGACCCCGTCTACCGCGGTCCCCCCTGCAACATGCGGGTTAGAGGGAGGGGTCGATTGGGCGGGGGGAGAGTCCCCCCCGAACTCGACAACCGCGATCGCGTAAGCGCGGCCCGACTTCGTCGAGCAAGCGATCCCAAACCCTGCCGCTGTCATGGCGGGGTCCAGCATGTTGCGGCGGTGGCTTGCGCTTTGCATCCACATGTTGTGCGCCTGCGACGCGCTTATCGAGTGGTCGTGCCATGCGAGGTTCTCCGCCCCGGATCTGAAGCCGACGCTGAGAGCGTAGGTCGACGACCGGTGGTACATCCTGCCCTCGGCGGCCAGCTTCTCGGCCCAGCGCTGAGCCTCCGCGTCCAGCGCCGAGTTCCTGCTCAGCGGTCTTATTCCTCGTGCGTTTCGCTCGGCATTGTTGAACTCGAGCATCTTTTGCTTGTTCACGGAGGGCGAGCCGGCAAAGGCGGGCGCGCCGAGCACGGTCAGGAACATGGCGGACAGCAGAACCAAGACAATCGTTCCCGAGAGCGTTCTCGAGAAGGGGAAGCGGGAGGAACGGGGCAGGATCGTCGTCTCGCTGGCGACGGCGCCTTTGAATCTCACCCGGCAAAGTCTAGTCGAAACAGGCAAGCGGACGCGAGCTCTTGTTTACAGGCGATAACGCCGGCCTCACTAATCCCGGCACTCACAACATGGAGAACGCGCTTGGGTAAGGTCGCAGCATGGCAAAGGCAAACGAGCGGGTAGCCGAAGCTTTCGAGGAGCTTGCCGACCTTCTGCAGATCGCCGAAGGGGACCGGTTCAAGATACTCGCCTACAGGCGGGTGGCGGCCGAGATTCGCGCCCTCTCCAGGGACATCACGACCCTAGACCAAAAGGAGCTGGCACGGCTCAGCGGCGTGGGGAAGGCCACCGCTTCGAAGATCAGGGAAGTGATCGAGACCGGGACTATGGCAAAGCTCGAGCAGGCCAGAGCAGCCGTGCCCCGCGGGATTAGGGAGATGACCGCCCTTCGCGGTCTCGGGCCGAAGAGGGCTATGGCCCTCAACCTGGCGCTAGGAATATCGAACCTGGAGCAGCTCGAGGCTGCGATCAACAAGGAAAAGCTGAGATCGGTAAGAGGCTTCGGCCCGAAGACCGAGGCCAACCTCCTCGCATCCCTCAAGCGAATGGCGGAGGCAAGCAGGCGGTTGTCGCTCGGCGTCGCCCTGCCTGCTGCCGAGAGGCTGGTGGAGGAGTTGGAGGCGTCCCCGGCTGTCTCGTCCGCGGCCTACTGTGGCAGCCTCCGAAGGATGAAGGAAACCGTCGGCGACCTCGACCTACTGGCTGCCGGCAGGGATCCAGCCGCGGCGACGAAGCTATTCCCGACCCTTTCCGGGATAGAGGAAGTAAAGATCCATGGGCCAACGAAGACGAGCGCCCGCATTCGGGAGGGGCTCCAGGTGGATCTGAGGGTAGTGGCGCCCGACGAGTTTGGAGCCGCGCTTCAGTACTTCACTGGGTCTCAAGCCCACAACGTGCGGGTGAGGGAGATTGCCGTGAAGCAGGGGTTCAAGCTCTCCGAGTACGGACTTTTCACCGTCAAGGGCAACCATAAGGTGGCAGGGGCCACCGAACGGGAGGTGTATGAAGCCCTGGGAATGCAGCTCCCTCCGCCCCCGATGCGCGAGAACCGCGGCGAGATCGAGCTCAGCCTAAAGCATGCACTTCCACCTTTGGTCCAGCGAAGCGAGCTGGAGGGCGACCTTCACTGCCATAGCCTCTACTCGGACGGTAAGGGGTCCGTGCGCGAGATGGCTCTCACCGCCCGAAGCCTCGGTCACCGCTATCTCACGATCACCGACCACTTCCATGCGGGACACGTGAGGAGCAACACTCCCGAGACGCTTGCTCGCCAGGCACGGGAGATTGCCGAGGTGAACGAGGAGCTACGAGGGACGATCACGATACTTCAAGGCGTCGAGGCCGACATCGACAAAGACGGCGACCTCAACCTCCCGGACGAGGTCATAGAGCTGGCCGATGTCATCGTGGCGAGCATCCACAGCTTCTTCGAGTTGCCGGTAGGCGACATGACTCGGAGGATGATCCGGGCGGTGAGCAACCCCGACGTGAACGTCCTGGGCCATCCGACCGGCCGGTGGTTCGGCTCGCGGCCCGAGGTGGAGGTGGATCTTGCCCCGGTCTTCGAGGCCGCGGCCCGCAACATGGTCGCGCTGGAGGTCAACTCCAACCCCAACCGGCTCGACCTGAAGGACGACCACTTGAGGCTCGCCAAGCAATATGGATGCCGCTTCTGCATCAACACGGACGCTCACTCGCCCGAGCAGCTTTCGAGGATACGGCTGGGCGTGGGGATGGCTCAGCGGGGGTGGGTCTCGCCCGAGGAGGTCGTGAACTGCCGCCCCCTCCCCGAGCTCCGGGCCTTCCTGGCCAAGAGCATCGCATGAAGCACCTCGGCCGGGCTTTCTACGCGCGGCACGCCCTGGTGGTTGCGGAGGAGCTCCTCGGCAGAACCCTTTACCGAAGGACGGACGAGGGCGTTGTCGCCGGTCGGCTCGTGGAGGTCGAGGCCTACTGCGGGTCCGACGATCCTGCGAGTCACGCCTACCGCCGAATGACCGCTCGCAACGCCGTGATGTTCGGACCCCCTGGCCACCTCTACGTCTACTTCACCTACGGGATGCACCACTGCGCCAACATCGTCAGCGACACGGACGGCGTCGCAGGAGCCGTCCTGCTCAGGGCGCTCGAGCCCCTGGAAGGGCTCGAGCTAATGGCGGCTCGGCGCGGCTTGAGCGATCCACGTCTTCTGGCGCGGGGCCCCGGCCGGCTCTGTCAGGCGTTCAGCCTCACCAGGGCCGACAACGGGGCCGACCTTACGGCCGGCTCCGTGTGGGTCGGGTCCGAGCGCCGCATCGAGGGTCGGGTGCGAACATCACTTCGGATAGGAGTGCCGCGTAGGCTTGACCAGCCTTGGAGGTTCTACGAGGAGGGTCCGTGGGTGAGCGGCCCCTCATGGCTCAACCGCGAAACTCCAAGCAATGCTCGGGAGCACTCCTAAAAGGTCGCGGGACGCGCCGGCGCTGTCCGTCGAGCGGTAACCTACCTGCGTGTTGAACGACGTCTACGCCGACCTCGAGTGGCGAGGTGCGGTGCACCAGATCACCGATCCACATCTTCCCGACGTCCTGAGAGAAGAACGGGTCACCCTTTACTGCGGATTCGACCCGACCGCCGACAGCCTCCACGTTGGGGGCCTTCTCCAGCTGCTCAACCTGCGAAGGATGCAGCTCGCCGGCCATCGTCCGATTGCCGTTCTTGGCGGGGGCACCGGCCTCGTCGGCGATCCCAGCGGCAAGGAGTCCGAGCGGGTCTTGCTTCCCCAGCAGGCGCTTGATGCCAATGCGGAGCGGATCGCCGCGCAGATAAGCCGCCTGCTTGATTTCGGCCCCGGATCGCCGTCGGCGCTGCTTCTCAACAACGCGGAGTGGCTCCGCCCGCTCAGACTGACCGACTTCCTCCGGGATATCGGGAAGCACTTCAGCGTAAACGTGATGATCTCCCGTGAGTCGGTCCGGACCCGCCTCGAGCAGAGGGAGCAGGGGATCTCCTTCACGGAGTTCGCCTACATGCTCCTTCAGGCGTACGACTTCCTTCACCTTTACGACGAGCACGACTGCCGGCTCCAGATGGGCGGCAGCGACCAGTGGGGCAATATAACGTCGGGGATCGACCTCATCCGGCGCATGCGGGACGGCCAGGCGTACGGGTTGACTTCGCCGCTGATCGAGGGCCTGCCCGGGGCGAAGATGGGTAAGAGCGAGAAGGGCAACGTCTGGCTGGATCCACAGAAGACGAGCCCTTACCGCTTCTACCAGTACTGGCTCAACGTCGAGGACCGCCACGTCATCCGCCTTCTGAAGCTGTTCACGTTCCTCGATAGACGGCGGATCGACGAGCTCACCCTGCAGGTCGAGGAGCAGCCTGCCCGCCGGGAGGCGCAGCGCACGCTTGCCGCTGAGGTCACGACGATCGTCCACGGCGGGGCGGAGACTGAAAAGGCGATCCGAGCGTCGAAGGCCCTCTTCGGGGTCGAGATCAGCGAGCTCGATGAAAACGACCTGCTCGAGGTCCTGGCGGACGCGCCCTCTACGAGAGCCGGGCGAAACGCACTGGCCAACGGCGGCAAGCCCCTGGTCGACCTTCTCGTGGAGGTTGGGCTTGCAGAGTCCAAATCGGCGGCACGGCAGTACATCAAGGGCGGGGGCGTGTATATAAACAACGTCCGGCACACGGATCCGGAGGTAACTCTTTCCGAACGGGACCTTCTTCTAGGCCGCTATCTCGTCTTGCGGCGGGGTAAGAAGAGCCACCACCTGATGAGTTTCGAGTGAAGGCCGTCTTCCTGCCCGGCGACCGCACCGCTCTCGTGAAGGATGTGCCTAAGCCCTCGCCCGCCCACGGAGAGGTTCTTGTCAAGATGCGCGCTTCGACCATTTGCGGCAGCGACATCAGGGCGATCTACCGCGAGCACCTTGGACACGGGCCCGAGGCGTACCTGAACGTCATCGCTGGACACGAGCCGTCCGGGGTAATCGAGGAGCTGGGCCCGGGGTGCCGAAGGTTCCGCGAGGGCGACCGCGTCCTGCTCTACCACATCGCGGGCTGCGGGTTGTGCGCGGACTGCAGGGCGGGTTACATGATCGGCTGCACTTCCCCGTATCGGGCCGCATACGGGTGGCAGCGAGACGGTGGGCATGCCGACTACGTGGTCGCGGCGGAATCGACCTGCATAGCGCTGCCCGACTCGTTGACCTTTCTGGACGGGGCGTGCGTGGCGTGTGGCTTCGGCACGGCTTATGAGGCGTTGTGCCGGGCTGGCGTTTCCGGAAACGACCGCCTTCTCGTCACCGGCCTGGGCCCGGTCGGGCTCGCCGCAGGCCTGCTCGCCCGATGCCTCGGCGTTTCGACGATCCTGGGAGTCGACGTAACCGAGACCCGGCGCGAGCTTGCCCTCTCCCTCGGCGCGGTCGACCATGCCATAGATGGAGGGGCTGCGGCGCTGTCGGAGATTCAAGCGTTCACGTCGGGGTACGGCTGCGAGGTGTCGGTCGATTGCTCGGGAGCGTCCTCAGCGCGTCTGTTGGCGCTACAGGGGACCCGCCGCTGGGGCCGGTGCGTCTTCGTAGGGGAAGGGAACCGGGTGGATTTCGACGTGAGCCAAACGCTGATCCATCCCCAATTGACCCTGTACGGGTCATGGGTTACGAGCGTCGGGCGGATGGAGCAGCTTGTCGACCGGCTCGTTCGCTGGGACCTGCATCCGGAGAGGATCGTCACCCACCGGTACTCGCTGGAAGATGCCGAGGAGGCCTACCGCCTGGCAGACAAAGGGTCAGCAGGCAAGGTCGGTTTTGTGATGGACGCTTGAGCAAGGCCTACACTCCCCCCGCCGTCGAGCTCAAACCGGACCATACTGGTCTCGCTCGCCTCGACGGCGTCTGGGAGTTCTTTCCCGGGGACGGCACGCTCGAGGAGCTCTCCAAGCGCGTTCCCGACCTCGTCACGGTGCCCGGACTCTGGGAGGCTCAGGGATACCTCGAGCTCGACGGCTTCGCCTGGTATCGGAAGGTGTTCGACCTGGAGAGCTCGGCCGGCTACTGGACTCTGGAGTTCGGGGCCGTAATGGACATCGCGGACGTTTACCTCAACGGCCGGCTCCTCGGGCGGCACGAAGCTCCCTTCACGCCCTTCGAGCTCGACGTGTCCGAAGCCCTGAGAGACGGGAGGAACACGTTGCTCGTTCGCGTTCAGGACCCGGCGGTCTCGGACCCGGAGCACCTCCGCCTTCCGCACGGCAAGCAGGGGTGGGCCAACCACTTCTTCCCCAGCCGGCCCAGCCTCTACATGACCTACGGTGGCATCTGGCAGCCCGTCACGCTCCGCAGGCACGGCCCCCTGATCGTTCGGAGCGTCTTCTTCAACTCCGATCCCGATGACCTCAGGGTCGAGGTAGTCGTCGAGAATCGCGACGAGCAAGCATGTCGCGGCCGCGTTGCAATCCGCACCATCGGCCTGCTTTACGAGCATGCCTTGGATCTGGCTCCCAAGGCCCAAGAAACTCTCGCCTTTGCCCTCGGTCCGACCTCTGCGCCACGATGGAGCCCGTCCTCGCCTGCGCTGCATGACGCCTTCATCGACCTCATCCTCGACGACGGCCGGCCCAGCGACATGCGCAGCTCGCGCTTCGGGCTGAGAAGGGTGGAGGTGCGGGGGACCCAGTTGCTGATCGACGGGACGCCATTTCGGATGAAGAGCGTCCTCGTCCAGGGGTTTCGTCCCGACGCTTTGTACGCCGAGGGCACCCGAGCGCAGATCGAGCAGGAGGTCCGCCAAGCGAAGGAGGCCGGGTTCAACACCGTAAGGCTCCATATAAAGGCATTCGACCCCGCTTACCTCGACGTCTGCGACGAGCTCGGCATGTGCGTTCACAGCGACATACCGGTCGCAGAGCCGATACAGCACGAAGAGCTGGGCGACGATTCCATCGTCTACGCCAGGTGCAGGCAGGCTGCCCGGGAGCAGGTGGTCCGGGATCGCAACCACCCTTGCATCATCATCTGGTCCGCGATGAACGAGCTGTGCCTGGACCGGCCCGAAGCGCGCGATTGGGAGGGTTACGAGAGGTTCGTGCGAGCGATGGTTAAGGAGATCGAAGCGTGCGACCCGACTAGACTTATCATCGAGAACGACTGGGTGGAGCCAGACCCCAGCCGAGTGTTCGTAGCGCGGATCCTCACGGCTCACTGGTACGGCCGTCTGCACGCGGACTACCTGAATGCTATCGACGAAAAGGCGCGCCTTTGGTCCGAGCTGGACAGGCCCCTGCTCATCACCGAGTTCGGGGACTGGGGTCTGCCGGAGATGCGGCAAATGGCCGACGCTCCTTTCTGGGACACCCACGACATCTATGCCGCCGATCTAGCCGTGACCCTTTGGCCGGACAGTGTCGACCGGTTCGTGGTCGAGACGCAGAGGTATCAAGGCCTCTCGGACCGCTTACAGATGGAGGTTTT
>JALZBO010000017.1 GCA_030863545.1 Actinomycetota bacterium | reverse complement strand
GTGTGGGTGCGGTAGTTCACGTAAGGGTGGACCACTCCGCCCTTGTCCGGGGGCACGTGGAGCCGGGTGAGACCTGCGAGATACCGGGGGTGGGGCCGATTCCCGTGGCGGCCGCTCGTGGGTTTGTCTCCGACTGTTTTCTTGCCGCCGTCGTGGCAGACGGCAAGGACGTAAAAGCGGTCTCGCACTTGGGAAGAACGATCCCGGAGCGGCTCAAGACGGCCCTCGTCGAGCGGGATCCGGTTTGTGTCGTTCCAGGGTGCGGTGAGCACCGGGATCTGGCCTTCGACCACATCGTGCCCGTCTACCGGCGGGGACGGACGTCGCTTCACAACCTTGCTCGGCTCTGCCGGTGGCACCACTACCTAAAGACTTACCACCACTACGTGCTCGACCGGGTGGGGGGCGAGTGGATCTGGGTCGGCCCTCACGGTCCGCCCCGGGACCCGGAGGCCCGGCAGCCGGAGCTGCTGGCGGCGGGGTGACCGTCGAGGGGGTTCGTCGCCGCGCATGCGGAAGCGCCGAGCGCGGCGATGCAACACGCCTCGACGCTTCTGCTAGAGATGGGTCCCTACGAACTCGTCGCCAATCGCTTTCCCGAAGCCTTCGTGGAAGGCTTGTCGAAGAGACTGCAAGGAAACCTCGCCGACTCCTTGTATCTCCAACGACTCCTCGGTCACCGTCCCCAGCACGGTCATCGGGATGCGCTCCCTCTTCGCGAGCTCCTCGAGGCGGCTCAGCTTGATCTCGCGGATTCCGAGCAGGACGCGGGAGGCGCTCTCGGAGAACAGCCACGTTAGGGGGTCGAGGCCGTCCGGAGGGGTGACGGTCGCGCCGAACCCTCCCAGCACGCACATCTCGGCGAGCGCAACCCCTATCCCTCCGTCGGAGCAATCGTGGATGCCGCGAACCAGATCCTCCTCGATTGCGGTCCGAGCAAGCCTCCCTAGCCGCGACTCGAGGGCCAGGTTGATTGCGGGAGGAGCTCCCCAAAGCCGGCCGAGGACCGTGCGGCGGTATTCGCTTCCCTCCAGCTCGTCTTTGGTGGTCCCCAGCAAGGCGATCGCATCCCCCTCGTGGACGAATCCCGGCGGGGGCGGGACGAGGCCCTCGGGGAGGACCCCCAGCATGCCGATGACGGGCGTCGGGTGGATCGAGGTCTCGAGGGTCTCGTTGTAGAAGGAGACGTTGCCCCCGGTGACCGGGATTCTGAGGAGGCGGCATGCCTCGCGAATCCCCCGCACCGCTTGGACGAACTGCCACATGATCTCGGGATCTTCGGGGTTGCCGAAGTTGAGGCAGTTGGTGATCGCAATCGGCTCCGCCCCAACCACACTCAGGTTCCTGAACGCCTCCGCAATGCTGTGCTGAGCACCTAGATATGGGTCAAGCTGGCTGAACCTCCCATTCCCGTCGGTCGTCAGAGCAATCCTCGATTGGGTGCCGGGGACCCTCAAGACGGCTGCGTCGTGACCGGGCAGGACGACGGTGTTCAGCATCACCTGGTGGTCGTACTGCTCCCAAACCCACCTCTTCGACGCCACGTTTGGATGCCCTACGAGAGTCATCAGCGCCTCGAGGGGGTCCGTTGTGTCCTCCTCTTCCTCCTCCTTGGGAGGCTTGTGGGAGGCGGAGGGCATCTCCTGAGGGCGGTTGTAGGTCGGGCCCTCCGCAAGGGAGTAAGCGGGGACGTCGGCAACCACCTCACCTTTTTCGAGGGCGACGAGGCGGGTGGTATCGGTGACGGTGCCGATTCGGGAGGCCTGCAACCCGAGCCTCGAGCACTCCTCGAGCGCGGCGTCCACGTCGTCTGGGCGGACGACCACCAGCATCCGCTCCTGCGACTCGGAGGTGAGGACCTCGAACGGCACCATTCCCGGCTCCCTGCGCGGCACCATGTCGAGGTCGATCTCCATGCCGGTGCCGGCCTTGGCCGCAGACTCCGAAGTGGCGCAGCACAGCCCGGCGCCCCCGAGATCCTGGACCCCCACCGCGAGCCCTTTCTCGATCAGCGAAAGGCAGGCCTCGATCAGCAGCTTCTCCGTGAACGGGTCCCCCACCTGGACGCTCGGTCGCTTGCTTGCCGCCTCCTCATCGAAGGAGGCCGATGCGAGGACGGAGACACCGCCTATTCCGTCCCTGCCGGTGCTCGAGCCGAGCAGTAGGACGGCGTTGCCCGGCCCGGGGGCTTCGGCGCGCACCAGGCGGTCCAGGGGAGCGACTCCCACGCACAGGACGTTTACAAGCGGGTTTTTGGAGTAGGTCCGGTCGAACTTCGTCTCGCCCCCGACGGTCGGCACTCCTATGCAGTTGCCGTACCAGGAGATACCGGAAACTACTCCCTCCGTCAGAAAGCGGTTGCGGTCGGCTACCTCGCGGGTGACCCCCCTCGTTTCGGCAAGGGGCCCAAACCGCAGAGAGTCCATCAGCGCGATCGGCCGAGCGCCGACCGAAAGGATGTCGCGGACGATTCCGCCGACCCCAGTCGCGGCCCCCTGGACGGGCTCGACAAACGAGGGGTGGTTGTGAGACTCGATCCGCATTGCCACCGCCACGTCGTCTACCCGGACGACTCCGGCTCCCTCGCCCGGACCGAAGAGGACATTTGGTCCGCCGCTCGGGAGATCCCTGAGGTGAATCTTGCTCGACTTGTATGAGCAGTGCTCCGACCACATCACCGAGTACATCGCCAGCTCCGCGTGGTTGGGTTCGCGCCCGAGGATCTGCTTGATCCCGTCGTACTCGGCGTCTGTGAGGCCGAGGGTTAGGTGTAGCACTTAATCCGACCCCACGAGCGTGCTCAGCATGGAGGTGAAGACGATCCTTCCGTCGGTGCCTCCTACTTCGGGGTCCACCGCCCGCTCGGGGTGAGGCATCATTCCGAGCACGTTGCGCTTCTCCGAGAGTATCCCGGCAATGTTGGCAGCAGAGCCGTTTGGGTTCGACGCATCGGTTGCCTCGCCCTCTGCGTCGCAGTAACGAAACAGCACGCGCCGCTCTATCTCGAGCTCCGCGAGGCACTCGGGAGAGCAGTAGTAGTTGCCCTCGAAGTGGTTGATCGGGATGTTCAGCACCTCGCCCGGCCAGGTCCCCCGGCTGAAGGGGGAGTCCACCGTCTCCACACGAATCTTTACCGGCATGCACCTGAACTTGAGCCCGGTGTTGCGCCGAAGGGCGCCCGGAAGGAGGCCGGCCTCGCAGAGGATCTGGAAGCCGTTGCAGATCCCGATGACCAGCCCGCCGCCTGCCGCGAAGTCCTTCACTGCGGACATCACCGGGGAGAAGGCCGCCATCGCCCCCGTCCGAAGGTAGTCGCCGTAGGCAAAGCCTCCGGGCAGCACGACCGCATCGACCCCCGAGAGATCCTCCTCCAGGTGCCAGATGTACTGCGTCTCGGCCCGTAGCACTCTTACGACGTGGATCACGTCCTGGTCGCAGTTCGTCCCTGGGAAGACGATTACTCCAACCTTGACGCTCATTCGGACGTCACAGTTCCCTCGACGGGCCTCACGTGCTCGACCTCGAACTCCTCGATGACGGGGTTGGCGAGAATGCGCTCGCAAGCAGCCTCCACCTGTGCCCGCGCCTCCTCCTCGCTCGGCGCGTCGAGCACTAGGCGGATTCGCTTGCCGATCCTCACGTCGGAGAAGCCCTGGAACCCGATCCCGGGCAACGCCCGCTTAACCGCTTGCCCCTGCGGGTCCGATATCTCCGATCTCGGCATCACGTTGACCGAGACCTCGAACTTCACCAGGACCTTCCCGTGAGGCGCTCGTAAGCCTCGAGATACCTCACGCGCGTGCCCTCGATCACCTCGGCGGGCAGAGGAGGAGGGGGTGGCTTCCTGTCCCACCCCTGGGCATCGAGCCAGTCCCGCAGGTACTGCTTGTCGAAGGATGGAGCCGGCCGGCCCGGCTCCCACTGGTCCGCGGGCCAGAACCGGGACGAGTCGGGGGTCAAGACCTCATCGCCCAAGTAGACCTCGCCCTCCCAGACGCCGAACTCGAACTTGGTGTCGGCCAGGATGATCCCGCGCTCGGCGGCGTGCTCCGAAGCTTTCTTGTAAAGGGAGATGGCGTAATCCTTGGCAATCTTCATCCGGTCGAAGCCGGCCAGCTCGGCCGCCTGCTCCTCCGAAACGCTCTCGTCGTGGCCAACAGTGGCTTTGGTGGTGGGTGTGAAGACGGGCTCCGGCAGCTTGTCGGACTCCCTCATGCCCTTCGGCAGCTCCATCCCGAACATCGACCCGGTCTTACGGTAGTCGGCCCACCCCGACCCGGCGAGATAGCCGCGAACGATGAACTCAACCGGCATCATCTGGAGCCGGCGGACGATCATGAGCCGGCTCCTCAAGGGGGCCGCAGCCTCCCGGGCTTCCTCGGGGAGGTCGGCTACCGAAGTGGAGAGCAGGTGATGGGGACAGATGTCCTTGGCAAAGTCGAGCCAGAACTCGGTCATCCCGGTGAGAATGCTCCCCTTGTCCGGAATGCCCTCGGACATGACGACGTCGTAGGCCGAGATCCGGTCGGTGGAGGCAACGAGGAGGCGGTCCTCGCCAAGCTCGAAGACCTCGCGCACCTTTCCGGAGGCATACCTGGGCAGTGGAAGATCGATCTCGGTCAAAGCGGTGGGCGGCATCATTCCCCCTCGATTCGTGAAAGCCGGTCGAGCACCTCGTCGACGTGTCCAACATAGCGCCTCTCATCGAAGGCCTCATCGACACTCAGGCGAGAAGAAGCTTCTGAATCTTCCTTCAGCACCTCGCGTAGGTGGCGGCCCTCCTTCCAAGCGGTCGACGCGGCCGCCTGCACGAGCCGGTAGGCGTCGTCGCGCAGCATCCCCGAGTCGATCAGCTTCAGAAGGACGCTCTGAGAGAACATGAGCCCCAGGGACGCTTCGAGGTTTTGCCGCATCCGGTCGGGGTGGACGACGAGGCCGTCCAGAAGCTCGGCCGTCTCGGCGAGCATGAAGTCGATGGCGAAGCAGGCGTCGGGAAGCATTACCCTCTCAACCGAGGAGTGCGAGATGTCCCTCTCGTGCCAGAGAGCGATGTCTTCGATAGCCGGGATGACACCCGCCCGCACGATTCGAGCGAGGCCGCAGAGCCTCTCGCACCGCCAGGGGTTGCGCTTGTGCGGCATAGCAGAGGAGCCCTTCTGCTCCCCCTCGGCAAATGGCTCCTCCGCCTCGCCGACTTCCGTGCGCGCTAGGTGCCGGATTTCGGTCGCGATCCTTTCGATCGTCCCGGCGAGGATCGCAAGCGCGGTGGAAAACTCGGCGTGCCGGTCTCTCGAAACCACTTGGGTGGCGGCGGGATCGGGCTCGAGGCCGAGGTGGTGACAAACGTACTCCTCGATGTCCGGATCCAGCCCGCTGTATGTGCCGACCACGCCCGAGAGCTTCCCCACGGACACCGCGGCGCGGGCTCGCCGGAGGCGCTCGCGGCCCCTGTGCAGCTCGAATGCCCACCCCGCCATCTTGAGCCCGAAAGAGGTGGGCTCGGCGTGGATGCCGTGGGTCCGGCCAGCCATGACGTAGCCGGCGCACTCTCTCGCCCGCCGCACGGTGATCTCGATCAGGGTGGACACCTCCTCCAGGATCAGATCGGCCGCCTCCGTCATCTGCAGAGCCAGTGCGGTATCGAGCACATCCGAGGACGTCATGCCGTAGTGAAGGTGGCGGGAGGCCGGGCCTACCGTCTCGGCGACGTTGTCCAGAAACGCCGCAACGTCGTGGCGCGTCCTTCGCTCGATCTCCTTCACTCGGGCAATGTCGAAGCTTGCCTTCTGCTTGATCTCCTCCAGGTCCTCGGCCGGCACCTCTCCGCGCCGTGCGCGAGCCTCCGTTGCGAGGATCTCGATTCTCAGCCAGTGAGACAGCTTGGCCTGCTCGCTCCAGACCTTCGCCATTTTCGGTCGCGTATAGCGCTCGATCACACCTTGAGCCCCTGGGCCAGCTCCTGCTTGAAGTTCCGAAGCTTCTCCCTCAGCTCGCCGTGCTTGCAGGCGAGGATCTGAACGGCCAGGATGGCGGCGTTGGTCGCCTGATCCAGCCCGACGGTGGCGACCGGAACGCCGGAGGGCATCTGGACGGTCGAGTACAGTGAGTCCGCCCCCCCTAGGTGCTCCCCGAACAAAGGCACCCCGATCACGGGCAAAACCGTGTTCGCCGCCATGGCACCCGCCAGGTGGGCGGCCCTTCCCGCGGCCGCGATGATCACCTCGAGACGCCGCTCCTCAGCCAGCCTCGCATACTCGTGGGCCTGCTGCGGTGTGCGGTGGGCGCTGATGACGTTCGACTCGTAGGGGACGCCGAAGCGGTCGAGGATGATCTCCGCTGACTGCATCTTCGGTTGGTCCGATGCGCTTCCCATCACGATTCCCACCAGGGGTCCCTGCCCAAGGCTCTGCTCCATCAAATCTCCTTCACTTGTCAGTGCCCGCGGGGGGCCGCGCGGGCCATAGCTCTTGCCGCAATATCCGTCCGATACCTCATCCCCTCAAAGGAGATGCCGGCGACGGCGTCGTAAGCCCTGCTCCGGGCGTCCTCGAGGTCGTCGCCGACCGCGCTGACGGACAGAACCCTGCCTCCTGCCGTCACCAGGCGCCCATCGTCGAGAGCCGTCCCTGCATGAAACACGTAGACGCCCTCCCGCCGGCCGACCTCATCGACACCTTGAATCTCAAAGCCCGTGGGCAAGGGGTCGGCTTCCGGGTAGCCTGCCGAGGCGGCCACGACGCAAACGCAGGACTCCTCGCTCCACGTCACCTCGACGCCCTTGAGAGACCCTTCCGTGGCGGCGAGCAGCGCCTCTCCGAAGTCGGAGGTCAAGCGGGGCAGTATCGCCTGCAACTCTGGATCCCCAAAACGGCAGTTGAACTCCACGACGGCCAACCCCTGCTCGGTCAGCATGAGGCCGGCGTAGATCACGCCGACGTAAGGCTCGCCCAGCCTGGCGAGCTCCCCGGCGACCGGGTGCAGTATGAGCTCCATCGCCTGTTCGTAGACGTCGGGAGTGCAAGAAGGAACCGGGGAGTAAGACCCCATCCCTCCGGTGTTTGGACCGGCGTCTCCGTCGTACGCCCTCTTGAAGTCCTGGGCGGCAGGCAGTGCGACGATGGTGGACCCGTCGCACAGTGCGAGAATCGAAAGCTCCTCCCCTTCCAGTCGATCCTCGATCAGGATCTTCGCTCCCGCGTTCCCGAACCGGCGCTCGACCATCGCCTCCACGATCGCCGCCTCCGCCTCATCTGCGCTGTCGCACACCGTGACCCCCTTGCCTGCAGCCAGCCCGTCGGCCTTGATGACGAGCGGACGCGCCTCCGCCTGAACGTAGCGAACTGCGTCCGACGGACGGTCGAAGAGCCGCGCCGGCGCGGTCGGAATCCCGGAGGAAGCCATGAGGCCCTTTGCGAACGCCTTGCTTGACTCGAGGCGGGCCCCGCTCGCGCGGGGGCCGAAGACGCGGATGCCTGCGTCGGCGAGAGCATCGGCAAGCCCTGCGGCAAGAGGCGCCTCCGGTCCGACGACCACGAGGTCTGCAGAGATTCGCCTTGCAAGACCGGTGATGCCTGCAATATCGGTGGCACTGGTCGGGTGGCATTCCGCGAGCTCCGCTATTCCCGGGTTTCCGGGTGCGCAGAAAAGCTCGTCTACGAACGCGCTGCGGGACAAAGCCCAGACCAGGGCGTGCTCGCGGCCGCCCCCTCCCACGACGAGCGCTCTCAACGTTGCCGGGTTACCGTCTCGGTCGCCTCGGCGCCTACCGAGATGTGGACTACGGGGACGGCGACAAGTTCCTCCAACCTCGAGACGTAGTTCCGCGCCTCCACGGGAAGGTCCTCCCAAGTGCGGGCCGAGCCGATGTCCGTTCCCCAGCCCGGCATCTCCTCGTAGATCGGCTCCGCCTTGTGGAAGATCGTTTGGTGAGGAGGGAAGCTCTCGTACTTCTCGCCCTCGTGCTCGTACCCAACGCAGATCTTTATCGTCTCGAACTGGCTCAGCACGTCGAGCTTCGTGAGGAAGATCTCGGTGAGCGAGTTGAGGCGCGCGGAGTAGCGCCCGATCACCGCGTCAAACCACCCACACCGTCGCTGGCGGCCCGTGGTCGCCCCATACTCCTTGCCCCGCATCACCATCTCGAGTCCCTCGGGTCCGAGGTCCTCCGTCGGGAATGGGCCTTCTCCGACTCTCGTGACGTAAGCCTTGGTGACGCCGATGATCCGCTGGATTGCGTGCGGCCCCACCCCCGCGCCCGTGCAGACTCCGCCTGCGATCGGGTTGGAGGAGGTAACGAAGGGGTAGGTGCCGTGGTCGAGGTCAAGCAGCGTTCCCTGGGCTCCTTCGAAAAGGACGTTGCGATCCGCGTCGAGCGCCTCGTGCACGGCCGCGACCGTATCGGTGATGTGCTTGGTAAGGCGGTCCGCAAACCCCAGGTACTCCTCGAATATGGAATCCATCTTCATCGGCAGGCGCCCGTAGATCTTGGTGAGCAGTAGGTTCTTCTCCCGGAGATTCACTTCCAACTTGGCGTAGAAGATCTTGGGGTCGAGCAGGTCCTGCACGCGGATCCCGATCCTCGCGGCCTTGTCGGCATAGGCGGGGCCAATGCCGCGTTTTGTCGTCCCGAGCTTCAACTTCCCGAGCCTTCGCTCGGTGAGCCGGTCGAGCTCTCGGTGGTAGGGCATGATCAGGTGGGCATTTCCCGAGATCAGAAGCCGCTCCGGGGACACCCCCCTTGCCTCCAATGCGTCCATTTCGTCGAGGAGAACCGCGGGATCGACCACGACGCCGGGCCCGATGACCGGAACGATGTGAGGGTACAGGACCCCGGCGGGAAGGAGGTGGAGCTTGAACGTCTCGCTTCCCACGATGACGGTGTGGCCGGCGTTGTTCCCCCCCGAGTAGCGGACAACCATGTCCATCTCATCCGCCATGAGGTGAGTGACCTTGCCCTTGCCCTCATCACCCCACTGGGTCCCCACGAGCGCGATACCCGGCATCAGCTGTTCCTCTGGTCGTGACTTGGGCTCAGGTTGCTAAGAACGTTCGATGCGGAAGGCAATCCGCACATGCGTCAGGTACTCGGTGATCTGGTTGTCCTTCACCTTGCAGGACGTCCCCAGGATCTCCATCGTCTCGATCCCGCGCAGCGACTTGCCGGCTTCGCTCAGCGCCTCCTGCGCGGCGTCACGCCAGCTCGTATTCGAAACCCCTACCAGGTCGATGGTCTTGACGACGGCCACCGGGACTCTCCTTCAGTCGGCGCGGGAAAGTGGGTTGCGGCAGTTCGGGACGAGAAGAGGACGACCCACCGCACCCGACGCCTCGATTCTAGGCCCCGCCGGCCTCGCTCTCAACCACCGGTGACAAGGCCGCGCAAGCCCTTGAGCGCCGCGATGTTCCTTCGGTCCTCGTCGAGCTCCCCAGGCGTCTCGCAGATCATTGGCACCGTTCGGAGGGCGGGGTGCCGGACGAGCGCTCGAAAACCTTCAAGACCTATCTGTCCCTCGCCGATGTGCCAGTGGCGGTCACGCCTTGAGCCAAGAGGGTGCAAGGAGTCATTGGAGTGAAGGAGCTCGACCCGGTCGAGGCCGACCTCCGACTCGATCTCTTTCACCAAGGCCGCTACCTGTTCCTCGCCGCCAAGGTCGACGCCCGCTGCATGGAGGTGGCACGTGTCGAGGCATAGGCCGAGCCGCGGATGGCGGTCGCACGCATCGAGGAGCTCACCTGCCTCCGGAAGACGGTTGGCAACCGCTCCCTCGGCGCCCGCGGTCAGCTCCAGCAACAGCTGTGGACCGGCTGGAGCCGAATCCACGAGCCCCGAGAGTGCCGAAGCGACCGCAGGCAGCGTGGCCGCCCGGTCTCCCCCTGCGCACTGTCCGGCGTGGACTACGACACCCCGGGCGCCGAGCTCGGCTCCGCGCCTCATCGTCCACTCGAGCGTGCGGATCGACTGCTCCCTCGTCTGCCTTATCGGAGAGGCGAGGTTCACGAGGTAAGGCGCATGGAGGAAGAGCGGGGCGACGTCGTGAGACTCCATCTGTTGCCTCAAGTCGCTATCGGCTTCCGACGACGTCGGTGGCAGCCTCCACTGGCGCGGGTTCGAGGCGAAGATCTGAATCGTCTCAGCTCCCCTCTCCAACGCTTTGGAGACGGCGACGGGACGCCCCTTATCAAACCCCCGAACGTGGATCCCGATACGCATGACTCAAGAATGCATCTCACCGAAGGTCGAATGCGCTGGGGGCGCAGCGGGTAGGTCACTAGCGACAGACCCTGCGAGAATCTCAGGAATAACCCGGAAGCGGAGATAGGTAATGGCTTCACAACACGCCACGGAGCAGCAACACACCAACCGTCTGATAAACGAGACCAGCCCTTACCTCCTGCAACACGCCCACAATCCGGTCGACTGGTACCCCTGGGGGGAGGAGGCGCTCGCTGCAGCGCGTGAGAGCGACCGGCCCATCCTGTTGTCGATCGGCTATGCGGCGTGCCACTGGTGCCACGTCATGGAGCGCGAGTCGTTCGAGGATCCCCACATCGCCGAGCTCATGAACAAGGGGTTCATCTGCATCAAGGTGGACCGCGAAGAGCGCCCCGACCTCGACGCCATTTACATGGATGCGGTCCAGGCGATGAGCGGCCACGGGGGTTGGCCGATGACGGTGTTCCTGACGCCCGAGGGCAACCCCTTCTACGGCGGGACCTACTTCCCGCCCCAGGACCACCACGGACTCCCTTCCTTCCGCAAGGTTCTCGAGGCCGTCCTGAAGGTGTGGGAGACGAGGCGGGACGACGCGATGCAGCAGGGACGTGAGCTCGTCGACCAGATCGAGCGGTTCAGCCGCTTGTCGCCATCGGACGAGCCACTCGACCGGTCACTGCTGCAAGACGCGGTGACGTCCTTCAACTACTCCTTCGACCACGTCAACGGAGGGTTCGGGCGGGCGCCTAAGTTCCCGCAGCCGCCGACGCTCGAGTTCCTGCTCCGCATGGCGGGTGCCGGCGACGACTCGTCGTCATTCATGGTCAAGACCACGCTCCGGAAGATGGCCCTCGGAGGGATCTACGATCAGGTCGGCGGCGGGTTCGCCCGGTACTCGGTGGACGCGGAGTGGCTCGTCCCCCACTTCGAGAAGATGCTCTATGACAACGCTCAGCTCGCTCGCGTTTACACGCACGCCTGGCAGCTCTTCAACGCCCCCCTGTTCCAGAGGATCGCCACGGAGACGATCGAGTACCTCGTACGCGACATGCGGGATTCGTACGGCGGCTTCTATTCAAGCGAGGACGCGGACTCGGAAGGCGAGGAAGGCAAGTTCTACGTCTGGTCGTACGACGAGTTCATGTCGCTTGCACCCGAGGCCCGTGAGTACTACGGAGTGACGCCGGCGGGCAACTTCGAAGGGAAAAACATCTTGACCGCGGCAGGAGACGATCCCCCGCTCGGGCCGCGCGAGAAGCTTTTTGCCGCCCGGGCTCTCAGAGTAAGGCCGGGGCGCGACGAGAAGATCCTCACGAGCTGGAACGGCCTCGCCATCGCCGCCCTGGCCGAAGCCGGAGCCGCCTTCGGCCGCCGGGACTTCATCGAGAAGGCTGCCCAGGCTGCGGACTTTCTGCTCGAGAAGGTCGCGGGCGGCGACGGCCGCCTCTTTCATTCCTACAAGGACGGCAGGGTCGGCACCCTCGGGATGCTCGAGGACTACGCGTACCTTGCCGACGCCCTCCTCGCGTTGTGGGAGGTGACCTTCGAACCCAGGTGGTTCGAGCGGTGCCAGGACCTAGTAGGCCAGATGATCGAGCGGTTCTGGGACGATCGGGACGGCGGCTTCTTCTCCACGGGGAGCGACCACGAGAAGCTGATCCTCCGTCAGAAGGAGCTGATCGAGAGCGTGACCCCCTCCCCCAATGCGGTCGCGGCGCTCGTGATGCAGCGTCTGTTTCTCCTAACCGACGACAAGGACCTGGAGCGGCGCGCTGAGGGAGTCCTGAGGCTCGCCCATAACCACATGGCCGGAGCGCCGCAGGCGTGCGGGACGTTCCTCTCAGCCCTCGACTTCTGGCTCTCGATCCCTAAGGAGATCGTGATAATCGGGGACAGACTCGAGGCGGCGCCGCTGGAGCGCGAGGTCTGGAGCCGGTTCCTTCCCAACAAGGTCGTGGCGGGAGCCCCTCCAGGTATCGACTTGCCCCTCCTCGAGGGCAAAACGCCGTTGGAAGGCAAGCCGACGGCCTTCGTTTGCGAGCACCATGCTTGCCAGCGCCCTACGTCTGAACCGGACGAGCTGGCGCGTCAGCTTGCTTCCTGAGTCTCTGCCCCGCCGAGCAGCCGCCTAGCCGTCCCTCGCAGCGTTCCCGCCCCGCCGAGCGGCCGCCTAGCCGGCCCTCGCAGCATCCCTGCTCTGGCCGGCGGCGTCGAGCACTTTGTCAACCTCGTCCGTAATGAGCCTCACTTGGCGCTCCCACAACACGTAGGCGCGCGCCCACTCGAGCATGACCACGAAGCGGTTCCTGAAGCCGATCAGAAACCAGATGTGCACCGCCAGCCACGCAAGCCACGCGAGGACGCCCGAAAGCTGGAGTCCTCTTATATCGGCGACGGCCGCCGCCCTGCCGATGGTGGCAAGCGTCCCCTTGTCAACGTACCGAAACGGCTCTGTAGGCATTCCGCTCAATAGGCGGCGGATGTTCGAGGCTGCATGGCGTCCCTGCTGGATGGCGGCCGGCGCGACCCCCGGAACCAGTTTGCCGTCCTGCTCCAAGTACGCCAGGTCCCCGATCACGAAGACGTTCTGAAAGCCGGGAGCGGTGAGATCCGCGCGGACCTTCACGCGCCCGGCCCGGTCGAGCGGTGCGCCTAATCCCCTAGCTAGCGGCGACGCCGCGACCCCCGCCGCCCAGAACACCGTCCGGGCACCAATGAGCTTGTCGCCGACCTTGACTCCCTCGTCGTCGATGGCCGTGACCTGACTTCCCGTTAGAACCTTCACGCCAAGCTTCTCGAGCTGCTTAGCCGCCTTCTTCGAGAGGCGCTCGGGTAGCGTCGGGAGAATGCGGGGCACTCCCTCCAGCAAAATGATCCGGGCAGTACGGGGGTCGATCCGCCGAAAGTCCGACCTGAGGGTACGCCTGATCTCGGCGAGGGCGCCTGCAAGCTCGACGCCCGTCGGCCCCCCTCCGACGATCACGAAGGTGAGCCAGCGCTCGCGGCGGTCGGGATCTTCCTCCCGCTCCGCCGCCTCGAAGGCAATCAGCAGCCTGCGCCGGTACTCGAGCGCATCCTCGATGCTCTTCAGTCCCGGTGCATACTCCGCCCATTCCTCGTGCCCGAAGTAAGAGAGGCCGGCGCCGGCGGCAAGGATCAGGTAGTCGTAGCCGACCTCGCCATCGGTAAGGATGACCTTCTGGGAGGCGGTGTCGACCCCGGTCGCACAGCCGAGGACCACCTCGGCGTTTTCCTGCTTTCGGAGAACCCGGCGAATGGGAGCGGCGATCTCGCTCGGGTTGAGCGACGCAGTCGCGACCTGGTACAGCAACGGCTGGAAGAGGTGGTGGTTCCGCCGGTCGATGACAGTGACCCTGACCGGCGCGCCGGCGAGCGCTCTGGCAGCCTCTAGGCCGCCGAACCCACCGCCGACGATCACTAGATGGGGATCTATAGAGGAAGCCCTTTCAGCACTTGCTCGTACTGCGGGAACGCCTTGGTCTCCACCTTCGACCAGATCTTCTTACCGTCCACAGACACCTCGAACCGGCCGCCACCCGAAGGGATGAGCCGGAGCTCTCCAACGTGGCGTACAACCCGCTCGTCGGTTAGGAGCTTGGCCGCCAGACCGACGGCCCTGTCGGTGTAGTTTCAGACGACGCAGTACTCGATCTCGATGTTCATCCTTATCCTTTGGCTGGGGCCTACACCAAGGAGAGGCGCTGCACCACGTACCCAGCCTCCTCCAATCGATTGATGACCATCTGAACGTGGTCGGGGCCTCGCGTCTCCAGCTGCATCGTGATCTCCACGTCCCCGAGGAGCTTGAGCGCAACGCCCTCGCGGCGGTGCTCGACGCCGACCACGTTGGCACCTGCATCCGAGATCACGCCGGACAGCCGGTGGAGCTCGCCCGGGCGGTCGGCGAGCATCGTGCTGAACGAGAAGTATCTTCCTGCGGAACCCATGCCAAACCTGATCACCCTCAGCAGAAGCAGCGGATCGATGTTTCCGCCCGAGAGCACGACGACGGCCGGGTGGGCGATCTTTGTCTTGCCGCACATCATCGCCGCCACGCCGGCCGCACCCGCGGGCTCGACGACCAACTTGCACCGCTCGACGATCAGCAAGAGCGCCTCTGCAATCTCTTCGTCGTTGATGGTCACGAGCTCGTCCACGTACTTCTGCACGTGGCTCAGGCAAAGCTCCCCGGCTTGTTTCGCTGCAAGCCCGTCTGCAACCGTTGACAGAGTGGGTAGCTGGAAAACCCTTCCCGACTCCAATGCCCTGCTCACCGTGGCTGCGCCGTCGGGCTCGACTCCGACCACCCGGATCGAGGGATTGATCTGCTTTGCGGCCGCCGCCACACCGGAGATCAATCCCCCACCGCCGACGGGCACGACGATCGTAGCCGCGTCGGGAAGCTCTTCCAGGATCTCGAGCGTGATCGTGCCCTGCCCGGCAATGACGTCGGGGTGATCGAACGGATGAACCATCACGGCGCCTTGCTGCTCGGCGTACTTCTCGGCAGCTGCGAACGCCTCGTCGTAGACCATCCCCTCCAACACGACCTCTGCCCCGTAGCGGGAGGTGGCTTCAACCTTCGGGAGCGCCGCGCCTTCGGGCATGAACACAGTGGCCTTCACGCCAAGCTGGGAGGCGGCGAGCGCAACGCCCTGAGCGTGGTTCCCGGCGCTCGCGGCGACCACCCCCGAAGCCCGTTCCTCGGGCGAGAGCTGGGCGATGCGGTTGTACGCGCCCCTGATCTTGAACGCGCCCGTTCGCTGAAGGTTCTCGCACTTGAGGAACGACGGTCCTCCGACACGTTCGGACAGCGCGCGGGAAGACTCGAGCGGGGTGTGCACGGCGACGCCTTCAAGAAGCTTGGCCGCCTGCCTGATCTGCTCCAGGTCTACGGTCTGCATATTCAAGATTCTTTCATCCTGTAGCTACATACTGGGTTCGATGAGGCGGTCCTTCTGCCTTCTGATTGTCCTCGCGGTCCTGCCCGTTGTCACCGCGTTCCCCCCTAGGGCGGAGGCGCAGCAAGTCGGGCCGATTCGCCTGACCCCCCTATCCCCGGATGCGTCCGTGAGGGTCGACGGCCGCTTTCCGCCCCGTCCCGACGTGTGCCCGGCGCGCCAGCCGGCCAACCTCCACGCTGCTTACGGCGGGGTCGTCGAGGTGGGGAGGCGCTCAAACGGCCAGCTCTACCTCGTGACCGAGCTGACGTTCCCCCAGTATCTCAAGGGCATCGCGGAGGTTCCCGCGAACTGGCCCCTGGAGGCTTTGAAGGCCCAGGTCATTGCGGCCAGGACCTACGCGGTCAGCCACATGAACCCTAGCACCGCGGTGGCTCGGGAGCTCCGATACAACCTCTGCGCCACCGACGCTTGCCAGGTGTTTAGAGGGTTGAACGTGGAGAAGGGGCCTTGGGGCGAGGCGTGGTCGCAGGCGGTGGATTCGACGGCGGGGGAGATCCTCGAGCACGCGGGAAAGCCGGCCCTCACCTACTACTTCTCGACGTCGAACGGGCGCACGTACTCCAACGCCGAGGTCTTCTCTCCGCCCGCCCTGCCTTATCTGAAGCCCGTCGTCGAGGTAGATGATGGCGAATCACCGGTGTCGCGCTGGGAGATTCGTATGCCGCTCGGCGATCTCACCGAGAGCTTGAGGCTTGCAGGGTCCTGGACCGCGGGCCCGATTACGAGCGTCGCGCAGAGAGGCGAGACGGTGACGGTGTCAGACGGAGTCCGGACCGTCTCGCTTTCCATGGCCGAGCTCCGGAACCGGCTGAACGCTCAGGCGGTGTGCCTCGTTCCCAAGCGTTACCCCACAATGGGACCCGACGGCCGCCCGTACCCTCAAACCGTTCCCTCCAAGTGGGCAACTGTTCGCGTGGAGGGACAGGACGCCGTCATCTCCGGGCGCGGGTGGGGACACGGCGTCGGGATGGTGCAGTGGGGCCTGAAGGGCAAGGCCGACCGTGGGATGAGCTACGCGGACATGCTCTCCTTCTATTACGGAGGGCTCCGTCCCGTGAAAAGGCGGGAGCCAAGCCAGATCAGAGTGGGGCTTGCCGTGAACCTCGAAGAGATAGTGATCGAGCGGCGTGGGCAGGTTCGCGTAGAGGGCGCGGCGGTCCCCGACGGGCCGATCAGGATCTCGGGAGGTCCCCAGCTGAGCGTTT
>JALZBO010000012.1 GCA_030863545.1 Actinomycetota bacterium | reverse complement strand
GAAAGAGGCCCTGTCGGACTTTTTACGGGTCCTCGCACCCTACGGCGCATCGTGGCGCGAGGCCCCGTCCTAGTCGGTGCCCAGCGACGAGCGCTTGCAGCCGCAACGTCTGCCCGCGCAGTCGATTGAAGCGCCACCGGGGTTAGCGCTCGTGTGCGCGAGGCTGCCCGGTACCGTCGGAGGGGAGCTAGGGGGGGCGCGGTTTTGCAGCCGCAACCCGCGCGTGCCGGCCGGCCACGCCGCCCGTTCCGGCGGTTCACGCCGGCGCTCGGAAGCAGTGCCAGCCACGCCCCCGGCCTGTTCGTCCGAATCCTTCCAGTTTCGGAACTATCCGGGAGTGTTTTCCCGTTTGAGTTAAGGTGATCTCGAAGGAGGAATCCGTGATCTCACACGGCGACAAGCCGCAGGAGGCCTGTGGGGTGGTCGGCATCTTCGCCCCAGGCGAAGAGGTCTCCAAGATCGCCTACAACGCTCTTCTCGCATTGCAGCACCGGGGGCAGGAGTCTGCCGGAATTGCTGTCGCGGAGGAGGGCCGCATCACCGTCTTCAAGGAGATGGGCCTCGTCGCCCAGGTCTTCGACGAGAACATCCTCAACTCCTTGACAGGCGAGACCGCCTTGGGCCACGTCCGTTACTCGACAACCGGGTCGAGCATGTGGGAGAACGCCCAGCCCATCTTCCGCAGTAGGGGCTCGCTTTCCATAGCGCTCGGACACAACGGCAATCTCGTCAACACGATGCAACTTGCGGATGAGCTGTCCGAGAGCCTGGAGGGGTGGGTCGTCGGCGAGTCCTCCACGGACTCCCACCTCATCGCCGAGATGGTCGTTCGGTCGCCTGAGCCCTCCATAGAGCGCGCCATCCTCGAAACCCTGCCGAAGCTCAGGGGCGCCTTCACCTTGGTGATGATTGACGAGTCTACGGTCTTCGGGGCACGCGACCCCCACGGCTTGAGGCCGCTGGTCCTCGGCCGTCTGGAGGACGGGTACGCCCTTGCTTCCGAATCTGCTGCACTCGACACGATAGGGGCCGTCTTCATCCGGGAGATCGAGCCCGGAGAGCTCGTTGCAATTGATCGCGAGGGCGTTAGGTCCCATCGATTCGCCGAGGCAACTCCTGCTCTTTGCGTCTTCGAGTACGTGTACTTCGCACGTCCCGACTCGAACCTTTATGGGAAGAACGTGCAGAAGACCCGCTACCAGATGGGGATCCGCCTGGCCGAGGAGGCACCCGCCGATGCCGACATGGTCATCCCGGTGCCGGACAGCGGCAGGGGCGCGGCGGCCGGGTTCTCCCATGGCTCCGCCCTTCCCTACGTCGATGGGTTCGTGAAGAACTCGTATGTCGGGCGGACCTTCATCGAGCCTACCGATTCGGGCCGGACACAGGGCATCGGCGCCAAGCTGAACCCCATCGCTCACCTCATCGAGGGTAAGCGGGTCGTCGTGGTCGACGATTCAATCGTTAGAGGCAACACCACCCGGCAGATAGTGCGCCTGTTGAGAAACGCGGGCGCCGCCGAGGTGCACATGCGCATCTCGTCACCCCCGATCAAGTGGCCGTGCTTCTATGGGATAGACACCGCCAACCGCGACGAGCTCATCGGGGCGCATCACTCAGTCGAGGAGATATGCCGGCACATAGAAGCAGATTCACTCGCCTACCTCTCCGAGGAAGCGATGATCGACGCGACCGAGGTACCCCGCTCAAAGCTGTGCACCGCATGCTTCTCGTCTCACTACCCCATCCCCGTTCCGGATGAGGTGAAGGTGACGAAGAACATGCTCGAAGAGAGGATCTGACCTGGCCCAGGAGCCGGGGAGGACGCGGTCCTTTACTTATGCAGGCGCCGGCGTCGACATCGATGCCGGGGAGCGAGCAGTCGACCTCTTCAGAGAGCGGCTGCGCCTGACTCACCGACCCGAGGTTGTGGGAGGAATCGGGGGCTTTGCCGGCTTCTTCTCGCTCGGCAGGTCCACCTACCGCCGCCCGATGCTCGTGTCCGCCACGGATGGGGTGGGAACGAAGGTAATGGTTGCGCAGCTGCTAGGCGTCCACCACACGGTGGGGATCGACCTGGTGGCGATGTCGGCCAACGACGTTTCCGCCCACGGGGCCGAACCGCTCTTCTTTCTCGACTACGTCGTTACCGGCCGGGTCGTGCCCGAAGTCATCGACGACATCGTCTCGGGGGTTGTGGAGGGCTGCCGGCAGGCTGGTTGCGCGCTCATCGGCGGAGAGGTCGCGGAGCATCCCGGCCACCTCCCGGAGGGATCGTACGACCTTGCCGGCTTCTGTGTCGGTGCGGTCGACGAGGGGAAGATCCTCACGGGTGCCTCGATGGTTCCCGGCGACGTCATCATCGGCCTCGGGTCGTCGGGTCTTCACTCGAATGGCTACTCGCTGGTTCGGCGAGTGATCCAGGAGAGTGGGCTAAAGCTCGGCGATCAGCCACCGGAGCTAGACCGGACGCTGGGCGAGGAGCTGCTCCGGCCTACCCTCATCTACTGGAGAGCGGTTGCCGCGCTTCAAGCCGAGGGGTTGGCCCGCGGCTTCGCCCACATCACGGGTGGGGGGCTTGCGCACAACCTCGGCCGCGTCGTTCCGCCCGGCATTCAGGCCGTGATCGACCGGTCGGCGTGGAACGTTCCTCCGATATTTCGGCTGATGTCGGCTGAAGGTGTGCCGGACGACGAGATGTTCCGGACCTTCAACATGGGCATCGGGATGGTCGCTGTCGTAGTGGCGGACGAGGCCGACCGGGCGCTGGAGCTGGTAAAGGATGCCGGGTTTGCCGCAGGGAAAATCGGCGTCGTGATCGCGGGTGCGGAGGGCCCTCGCGTAAGGATCATCTGACCCTACTGCCACGTCGAGGCTTACCGCCCGTGAGGGGTCCAAACCGCGTTCCCGAGCTCGCCGCGCACGACGTTGACCTTCTTGACGCCATTGATCTGACCAAGGGTCTTGTTCAGATAGTCGGCCGCCCGCTTCGGGAACTCGAGGGTTGGTTCGTGCACCACGTCGAGCACAATCGTCACGCGAGTGTTGTCCATATAACTCTCCTTTCCTTTCCGCACGCGAAAACATGACTTCGTCGCGTTGTGGTTGGGGTTGGCTTTTCAAGAAAACGGCCCCGCTGCTGGGGCCTTGTTTTAGCCGAACCCCAGGCTAGGGGCGCCAGGCAGGGATGTCAAACAGCGAATGTGCCTGGGCAGGAATGTTTATCCGTCTGTTTGCAAATCGGTGTCGAACCCTCAACGGTGTGCCCACCCTGGGTGGCGTCGTGTGGACGGCAGATGGCGGGGCCTCAGCGCCAGCGAATCGAAACGACTTGAACCGGCTCCGAGACTCCCTTGAGGGTTACCTCACGCGCCTCGGATGCCCGCTCCCCCCACTGCCCGTCGGGCAGGGTCTGCTGGCTCACCAGGATCTCGCCACCCTCAGCAAGCGCGGCCACCCTTGCAGCGACGTGAACGCCGTGTCCCGTGTAATCGCCCCCTCGCCGCGTCGCCTCGGCCAGGTGCAGGCCGATTCGGACGGTCACGGGAAAGCCCCTCGTGCGCCGGTAATCGAGAAGGCGTTGTTGGATCGCCGAGGCCGCCTCGAGTGCCTGGGCCGGATCCGAAAACGAGACGAAGAAACCGTCCCCCGTGGACTTGATCTCCTCTCCACCGTGCTCCGCGAACACTCCGCGCAGAATCTCGTCGTGCACGTGCAGGAGGTCCTGCCACGCCTCGTCGCCGATAGCCTCGACCAGCGCGGTCGATTTATGGATGTCCGTGAACATGAACGTCCTCGTCTCGCGGGCGGTTGGAAGAGGCGATCCAGCCTCCCCCCCGAGCACGGCGGCGAGCAGCTCGTTGGTCCTTCTTAGGTCCAGAACGGCGCCCAGGCGCTCGAACGTTGACTTCGCAGACTGCAGCTCGAGGACGGCAGCATCCGCGTCGCCGTCCGCCAGGTAAGCCCTTGCAAGGTTGATGCGGGAGCGGGCGAGCTCGTAGGGGACCTCGACCTCCTGCCATAGTCGGCAAGCCTGACGGAGGTGCCGGACGGCGGCCGCCGGTTGCCCATCGGCGAGTGTCACCGCCCCACGAGCACACTCCGCACTTGCGTGAATAGCCGGGGAGCCGTATTCCTTGGCGATCACGTCGAGCTCTTCAGCCGCGGCGCGGGCCGTCTCGAGGTCGCCGGTAACCGTGGCGATCTCGACCTGAGCCGGAAGCAGCCGGGCCCGGGCGAGACGATCCCAGGACTCGTCCTCGAGAGCACGCCTCATCGACGCCTCCGCCACCGACGCATTGCCCTGCGCGAGCCGGAGGAGCGCCAGCCCCGGTTGGGGCACCCGCCCAAGCTCGTGCGCCTGGCGAAAGGCGTCCTCGGCGCCCTGCAGGTCCCCCATGCGGAGCCGGATCTCACCGACCTCGTAGAAGCCGTCGGCGGCGATGAACTGGAAGTTGAACTTGCTGAGTTCCTCGGCGGCCCGCAGGGCCTCCTGCTCGGCCTCGCTCCACGCTCCCCGCAGCGCCATGATCTCGGCCCGGTGCACGCGGCAAACTCCGGGGAACCCGCTGATCGACTTGCGCTCGCACCAGCGCTTCGCGGCCTCGGTCCAGTCTCCGGCGCGGCGGTAGTCGGCGAGCTCCCTCGATATGCCGATCGTCATGCAGTAGATCATTCCGGTGGCCATGGGCGAGAGCTCGCCGCTCACGGCGGCCACGGTTGCCTCGTCGATCAGGGCGAGGCCTTCCTCTACATGACCCTGCTTGACGAGGATCATCCCCTGGATCTGCAGGCCGTAGGCTTGAAGGTCCGTCTCGCCGAACCTCGTGCCGACTTCGACCATCTTCTTTGCCTCGGCGTGTGGATCCCCGGGTGCGCCGGAAAAGGCCGCGAGTGCCCGCGTGAGGTAGAGGTAGCCGTGCGCCGGCGATTCGGGCAACCCCTCCAGTAGTCGTTCCGCCCGCTTGAGCCACGCAGCTGCAATAGCGTTCGCGACCCGCTTCCAGTACTCCCTCGCAAGCGAAAGGGCCGTAGCTGCCGCCGCCTCCCGGTTCCCCGCCTCGATGTAACCTTCGAATGCGCGCTCCCGATACGAAATTGAGTCGTCCGGATGCCCCGTCCACCACGCCGCCTCGGCCAGCGCTTCGAGGTCCTCCGGTGAGAGTGTCACCTCGCTATCGGCGGAAGAGAGCAGATCCACGGCATCGTTCCACGCGTGGCGGGCGGCAGCCGCTCGCCCCGCTCGGAGCTTCTCTAGCGTGTCGTCGATCGCTTGTGTCACCTTGCTCCACCTACGAGGCCGTCGATATTGTGACACCTGAGGTCGGTGGACGCGCAAAGCCGGGGAATGAGGCGGACCTGGTGGCCAGGGCCGGAATCGAACCAGCGACACCGCGGTTTTCAGCCGCGTGCTCTACCAACTGAGCTACCTGGCCTGATCGGCCTTTGCGCGGGCGACGGGCTTCGATCCCGCGACCTTCACCTTGACAGGGTGACGAGCTAACCGTGCTGCTCCACGCCCGCAGATTTGATGCGTTCCTATCCTAACTGCAGTTTGCTGAAGTGAAGATCGAGTCCGGATCTTCGCTTATGCGCCCGAGCGGAGGTAGTGGGGAGTCGCCGGGATATCTGGAGCACTCTGCTCGCTACGATTAAGTGATCGCGATCAGCGGATTCCGCGTCAGGCAAAAGGAGCACTGGGGCTTTCACCAACCACCATGTCCCATCGCAATTACCCATGAGACGGCTCGACGAAGAAGTAACCGAGGTGGCGCGCCGGATTGCCGAGCTTGGAGCCGGCGAGCGCGCCCGGGTGTTCCAGATGTCGTGGTGGAGCGAGCGCATGCTCGAGTGGGCGATGGCGCACCCCGAGTTCAAAGCCCGCCTCTTTCACTTCGTAGATGTGTTTCCCGCAGCGCGAAACGACGACGACGTCGCCAGGCACCTGACGGATTACTTCTCCGACGTCGAGGCGCCCCCACCACTAAAGCTTGGCTTGGAGCTGGCGGATCGGATGCCTCTCGGGGACGCCATCGCTGCGCAGGTGGCGAGAAGAAACATCAGCCGGATGGCCCGTCAGTTCATCGTCGGGGAGAGCGCGGACGAAGCAGCCGGAATCCTCACCCGCCTCTGGAGGCAAGGCAGCGCTTTCACCGTCGACCTTCTCGGCGAGAAGGTCCTCACCGGTGCCCAGGCAGATGCTTACGCAGGGCGCGTTTCTCACCTGCTCGAGGTCCTCGCCGAGCCGTGCGCCCGCTGGCCACCCGACGACCATCTGGATCAGGACGATATCGGCGCGCTGGCGCGGTTGAACGTCAGTGTCAAACCTACCGCCCTCACCCCCCTTTTCGGTCCCCTCTCGGAGCGGGAGGGAATTGAGGAGGCGAAGGGCCGCCTGCGGCCGATTCTTCGCATAGCGAGGGAGCTGGGCGCGTTCATCAACCTCGACACCGAGCAGTACGAAGTCAAGGACCTGACCTTTAGCCTAGTTCGCGAGCTGTGGGACGAGCCCGAGTTCCGCGATCTCGAGGTTGGGGTGGTGGTCCAGGCCTACTTGAAGGAGTCCGTTCGCGATTTGGCGGACCTCATCGGCTGGTCGTCCGACCGAAAGCGCCCTATCACCATCCGTCTCGTCAAGGGTGCTTACTGGGACACCGAGACAGTGATAGCCGATGCCGAGGGATGGCCCTCTCCGGTCTTCTCCGAGAAGTCGCAGACGGACCGGAACTACGAAAGGTGCGTGCGGATGCTGCACGAGGCTCACGGGAGTGTGCGCGCCGCGTTTGCTTCGCACAACCTGCGCTCCCTCGCGTACGCAATCGTCTCGGCCCGGGATCTTGGGGTTCCGGAGCACGGTTACGAGCTGCAGATGCTCTACGGGATGGCCGAGCCCATCCAGGCAGCGATCCGCCGGATGGGCCTCAGACTTCGAATCTACTGCCCGGTCGGGCAGATGATCCCGGGGATGGCCTACCTCGTTCGGCGCCTCTTGGAGAACACCTCCAACGAGTCCTTCATCCGTCACCGCTTCGCAGAGGGGCGCGCCCTCGAGGAGCTTCTGACTCCCCCTCCCGCTGCCGATCTACCGGATCCGGAGCCTGTCCGAAAGCGGCCAGCGACGCTCCCGGCCGCCCCTGGACCCTACAGCCCCGAGCCGGTGGCGGAGTGGCGGAGGGGTGAGGTGCGCTCCTCTTTTGGGTCTGCGGTTCTGCGTCGGTCCACCGAGCTGGGCCTGGACGTCCCGGCGGTGATAGGGGGGCGGCCGGCCAGGACCCGCGACGCCATCGTCTCGGTCGACCCGGCAAGGCCCAGCAGGGTGGTTGCCCGTTCGGCAGCTTGCGGGGCCGGCGAGGCGGACAAGGCCGTCGAAGCAGCTCACGAGGCGCTTCCCGCCTGGAGCCGGACTCCCTCCCGTGAACGTGCGGCCGTTTTGTTCAGAGCTGCCGAGTGGATGAGACAGCGTCGGGACGACCTGGCGGCGCTCGAGGTGTTCGAAGCGAGCAAGCCGTGGAAAGAAGCCGATGCAGACGTCTGCGAAGCGATCGACTTCTGTGAGTACTACGGGCGGCAGATGTTGAAGCTGGAGGTTGGGGGGAGGGTCCTTTCACCCCCCGGCGAGGTCAACTCGCTCTCCTACTCGCCACGGGGGGTGGGGGCGGTGATCGCCCCCTGGAACTTCCCGCTCGCGATCCCGATGGGCATGGCGGCGGCCGCGCTCGTTGCGGGAAATGCCGTGATCCTGAAGCCCGCGGAGCAAACCCCGGCCGTCGCGTGGCAGCTGTACCGGGCGTTCGAAGCGGCCGGGCTTCCGCAAGGGGTCCTGAGCTTCTTGCCCGGCTGGGGTGAGCAAGTGGGAGCCCGTCTGGTAGCTCACCCCGACATCAGCTTCATCGCCTTCACAGGTTCGAAAGCCGTCGGGCTCAACATCATCGAAACCGCGGCCGCCGTCGGCCCGGCTCAGCGTCAGGTGAAGAGGGTCGTTGCAGAGATGGGCGGCAAGAACGCCCTCGTCATCGATTCGGACGCAGACCTCGACCAGGCTGTTCCGGGGACCATTTACTCGGCTTTTGGGTATGCGGGACAGAAGTGCTCCGCGGCGAGCCGGCTTATCGTCCTATCCGACGTATACGAGGAGTTGCTGGACCGGCTCGCAGGAGCGACAAGAGAGCTGATCATCGGCCACCCCGAGAGGATGGGTGTCTCGGTTGGAGCCCTGATAGACGGAGAAGCACACGAGAGGGTGCTCAGCTACGTAGAGCTGGGGGCCAGGGAGGGCAAGATTGCGATCTCCCGCCGCGATGTTCCATCCGAGGGTTACTTCGTCGGACCGACGATCGTGACCGACCTGCCCCGTGCATCTCCACTGGTCACCCAGGAGATATTCGGCCCGGTGCTTGCCGTGCTGCAGGTGGAGTCGTTCGACGAGGCGCTGGCAGTGGCCAACGACACGGAGTACGCGCTGACGGCCGGCATCTACTCTCGCACCAGGTCCCACATTCGGAGAGCGGGGCTCGAGCTGGAGGCAGGCAACGTGTACGTGAACCGCCCGATAACCGGCGCCGTGGTAGGCAGACAGCCGTTCGGGGGCTACCGGCTCTCGGGTGTGGGGTCGAAGGCGGGAGGCCCTGATTATCTGCTCCAGTTCCTCAATCCCCGGACGCTGACCGAGAACACGTTGCGCCAGGGGTTCGCTCCTGGCGCGGCAAAAGGGGTCTAGGGGGAGTCGCTCTCATCATCACGAGGCACTCCGCGTCACGCGCCACTCCTCGAAACCCAAACGGCGGTAGCGCGCCTCGCCCTCGCGTTGAAGTGTCCACGTCCGAGTTGGAGGGGGTAGCCTGTTGCGGGACCCAACATCTAGCATCATGGCACGATCGGCGGGCTGGAACGGGAGTGACTGCCATGGCCGTTCGGTTTGCCGGATAACTGGGTAAGCGTTAGGTCAACAGCCATCTTGGGGCGCCGCGAAGTCAGTGCCGGCGCCCGCGAAAGCCAGAGGAGATCGATGGGCGACGCAACTTTCACTTGCAACGACTGCGGGAGGGTGTTCCCCCGTAGGGAGATGAAGGAGTTCTTCGACGAGTCCGGACAGAAGCTGGAGCTCTGCGCAGAGGATCTCGACAAGCGGATGAACGCCGCGGGGGTCGTCGAGGGTGGTCCCGGCGAGGAGAAGCAGGCCGCTGCCTACGCCGAGGGGGCTCCCCAGGAAGGCCCCTATGGCGAGAGGCCAAGCCCTACCCAGTCGTAGATCGTCGGCTTTCGATCAAACCTCATCCGAGCCCAGCGGGGGAGGCTCGGTGGGGAGGGGTCGCCCCTGCCTGTCGACGGATTCGCCGGTAGCGACCTCGGTTTCCACCGCCTCCTCCGCTTCGTCGGTGAGGTAGTCGTCCTCGCCTGCGGACGGAGTTCCTGATGCGTCTCGGGGCGGCACCAGCTCCCCCGCGGCCGTCGCTTCCTCGTCTCCCGAGAGGTCTGCTTCACCTGGGGTTGTTCTCTCCTCCAAGAGATCCTCCTTTTCTGGGGATCATAGCTTTCCGAGCGAGGGTCCCCTTCACCCATGAAAGGCAGCGAGCCTCGGCCTCGTCCTCGAGCTCGCGCGGCGTCGATCTCTCGGGTGGACGAGCAGCGTGGCAAAAGGAGCGGCGTTTTGGTCCGACGCTTTGCGCAGGTAACCTTCAACGGTGTTGCTTGACGAGGTCGAAGATCCGCTCGAGACATGGCAGTACGCCGAGCGCTACCTCGGTGTCGGAACCAGAACTTACAGCCGCTTCGCCGCCGACCTGGAGATATCCGATGCTTACCACCCGCAGAAGGGGGAGAAGAGCTTTCCTCTCCCAACCTTCTGGGTAACCCCTGAGCACGGCCTCTACCTTCGCAGCTCGGTCGAATCGAGCCTTCACGAGATCTATCACGATGGTGATCGGTTCTTGCTGCCCGTCCACCCAGAAACGGTTGGGCATCCGGGCCTATTCGGCCGCAAACAACTCCTGTCCTGCCTCAAGGGTCCCACCGTCGAGGTCGTTCCCACTGCAAACGCAAGAACCGTCTTCGTAGAGCGGTACGACGGGCACGACGTCGAACCGCATTTCCTCAAGCTCCACTACCCCAAACGACTTTCGCGGTTCACTCGACGGCTCCGCCGCCCGATCGTCACGCTCCAGCTTTGGGTCACCGGCGAGCTGGCCAGGATCGGAGCTCCTTTCCTTCCCGAGGTCGGAGCAGGTTTGTTCACGCACGACGCGAAGGAGAGCTGGGGATTCGTGGCGCGGGAGGTTGCTCCTCTTCGCCCAAGCCGCATTCCGGTCACGGTCCCGCTCTTCTCCCTCTACGGGTCCGACTACCTTTCGCCCCAGGACCCGACCCTGCTCGAGCAGCTGGTCGTGGTCAGCGGCGAGTGCGCCGAGGAGTACATCACGAAGCGGATCGTCGAACCCATGGTGCGCCTGTGGCTGGAGGTAGTGCGGACGACCGGGTGCGCCCTCGAGCTGCACGGGCAAAACGCGCTTTTCGCCTTCTCGACGGCCGGCGCCGGGACCGAGATCCGCTATAGGGACTGCGCCATCTACGTCGACCCTCTCATCAGGCAGCATCTCCGACTCGGAGCAGACCTTCCTCCTGTAAACGTGATCTCCCGCGACATTCCCTTCCCTAGGGAGCAGGTCTTCAGCCTTACTTACGACTCGTTCATGGGACATCACGCCTTCGAGTACCTTGCGAAGATTGCGAGCGAGCGGCTGGGAGTCTCTCACGGTGCGCTCAGGCACGCAGCAAGGCGCGAATTTGGCCGAAGCGGGGGTGGTGAGGACCTGCTTCCGAAGAAGGTCTACTACTACGACGACGCGCTACATTCGGACGGCCGTTGGCAGCTTGTAGAGACCGACGCGGCGCCTGCCTGGCGGTGAAGGCAAAGGCGGCGCCGACTCTGGGAAGAGGATGGCCGTCGGGGCCCCGGTCCCGTATGGTTGAGATGTGACCACTGGTACCTCTACCGCTGCCGGAGAGAAGCTCCCGGAAGTTGCCGCGCCTGCGGCTCGCGGGAGAGCGCGGGTCGCGATCCGGGCAGGAATCGCCGAGTCTTCGCTTGGCCTTGTCCTCGTGGGGCTCACCGACCGGGGAGTCTGCGCCATCCTCTTAGGGGACGATCCCGGAGAGCTAATGCAGCAGTTGACGAAACGGTTCCCCGGCGCCGAGGTCATTGCTTCCGACGGCGAGATCCAAAGCTCCGTCGACGAGGTGCTCGCTCTTGTCGAATCGCCCGCCGATCCACGGGAGATCCCCCTCGACCCAATAGGCACGGCGTTCCAACGCCGGGTGTGGGCGGCGCTCGCCGGCATCCCACCCGGCTCGACCGCGACCTACTCGGAGGTTGCCCGGCGGATCGGAACGCCGACCGGTCCCCGAGCTGTTGCTCGTGCCTGCGCGGCAAACCCGCTCGCGGTTGTTATCCCCTGCCACCGCGTCGTTCGCAGCGACGGCACCCTCGGAGGCTACAGCGGGGGGTTGGAGCGCAAGCGCGCGCTTCTCGCCCGTGAAGTCGGCTCCTGAATCGCTTATCCGCGCCGGCTCTGATCGATCGATAAGCGACGCCAAGCGCGCGATCCGGGAACGGGTCTGGGA
>JALZBO010000090.1 GCA_030863545.1 Actinomycetota bacterium | reverse complement strand
GCCCACTTGTGAACCGGAGACGGATACCCCTTGTTCAGCTCGAACCGGTAGTGCGGATACATTGGTGAAAGCTTGAGCATTAGCTCGTCGCGAACAACTTTGGCGACAAGGGAGGCGCAGGCGATAGACACCGACTCGCTGTCTCCCCGCACAACCGTTCGACTGGCTCCCTTTAGCTGCTCTACTCCACCACTGGAGGACGGGAGCAACATCCCTCCCGGCGGTGTCCATTTCAGGAAGTTCCACTGCCCGTCGAGGAGAAAGGCGTCGGGCTGGCAGGTGAGGCCGGCGATCGCCCTTTCGGCGGCGAACTTCTGTGCAAGAGACAACCCGACGCGATCGATCTCATCGGGCCACGAAAGCCCCACCGACCAGGAGAGGCAGCTCTCGCGAACTCGCGATGCCAGCCATTCGCGCCGGGCGGCATCCACCATCTTGGAGTCGCGCACCTTATAGAGGCGGGTTCCGGGGCGGAGTACCACCACTCCAACCGCAAGCGGCCCAGCCCAGGCACCTACTCCAACCTCGTCGACGCCGGCGATGAGCTCAGCACCTGAAGCCCTAAGCGCATTCTCGTGTTGCATCGTCGGGCAAGGCCTGGTGCGTTTGACCCGGCCGTTGGCCGTCTTGCCGTAGGTGCGGGTGCGGTACGTCGCCCTGATGCTCACGTCTGCCTTTCCCAATTCCGGAGTTGGGGAGGGCAAGTGTGAAACCCCTCTATTTCCAGCACGGTCTTCAGAACGGAGGGCAGCTGCACATGTCGCCGTCATCCTGCAACACGAGTGCGGGTGAGACAACATCCAGGGAAGAAAAGGGTAAGTAGGAGGCGTCCTTCGCCGATCATCTCACTTCAACGAAGAGTGGATCCGCCCGAGCGTCAGATCCCCAGCCAGCGGACCCGGTCGAACGGCCAGATGAGCACGAAGGCGCGGCCGATGATTGTCGACTCGGGAATCGGGCCGAAGACCCGCGAGTCCTCGGAGTTGCTGCGATTGTCCCCCATGACAAAGACGTGGTTGGAGGGAACAGCGGTGGGCCCGTAGTCGGGCATGGGATCCATATCGTGCCGGTAAGGCTCGTGCAGCCGCTCCCCGTCAACGTAAACGGAGCCGAGCTTGATCTCGATCGTTTGGCCTTCGCTCGCGATCACACGTTTGATGAAGTCCTGCTCGGACGTTCTAAGTCCCAAGCCTTCAGCCACCTCATTCAGGAACTTGCCGACCAGGTTCCTTTCGGGCTCGGGCGGAGCGACGTCGCGGGGCGACCGGAACACGACGATGTCGCCGTAGCCCGGTTCCCTGAACCTGTAGAGGAACTTCACGACGAGGACCCGGTCGCCTACGAGAAGCGTGTCCTCCATGGATCCCGACGGGATGAAGAACGCCTGCATCACGAATGTCTTAACGAGGATGGCGATGATGAGCGCCACGATGATGAGTACGGGCAGCTCCGAGAGGAACTGTCCGAAGCTCTGCTTCGGAGGAGCTTCGTCGCGCTCTCTATGCCGGGTCGTCCGGGGACTAGTGCGGGGCGGAGCTACCAAAGTCGCCGTCGGCTGCTCGTCATCGAACGATGATTCTTCACGATCGAAGAACGATTCGCTCGGCTTCTTCGGTTCGGGCCACGAGTGCCTGCCGCGTCCCTCCTCCTTTTGGGAGGAAATGCGCCGTCGCGCGGGTTGCCCCCTGCGCCTTTTGGCAGGAGCGGCCCTATGCCGCGGCCCCGGCCTTGTTTGCACCCGCTAGAACCGCTTCTCTTTGAGCTTGGCGGCTCGGCCCGAGCGCGAGCGGAGGTAGTAAAGCTTGGCTCGCCTTACATCGGCTCTGCTCACGACCTCGACGTTGGCAATCATCGGTGAGTGGACCGGGAAAGTCCGCTCCACACCCACGTTGAACGAAACCTTGCGGACGGTGAAGGTCTCGCGAATTCCCGAGCCCTGCCGTCGAATGACGATGCCCTGGAAGATCTGGATCCGCTCCCTGGCTCCCTCGACAACGCGCACGTGGACCTTGACCGTATCGCCGGGCCGGAAATCGGGGAGATCCTCCCGCAGCGCCGGGCGCACCAACGCGTCGGTCTTCGTCATCTCTCCTCCAATAGTTCGTGTACCTAGGCGGTACCTGAGGTTACCTGCGGGAAGGATCCTAGGTCTGGGGTCTGGCCCTGCTACCGATGATAGCCGAAGCTTCCAGGCTCATGCCTCCTTCTCCCACTCCCGGAGGATGCGTCGCTCCTCCTCGGTAAGGTCGGCCGCCTCCAACAATCGAGGGTTGTTCAGGAACGTGCGTCGCAGCGCCTCGAGTCTCCGCCACTGCGTTATCCGCCCGTGGTGGCCGGAGAGCAAGACTTCGGGAACGACGCGTCCCCGGAAAACTGCCGGCCGGGTGTACTGCGGATATTCGAGCAGCCCCGAGGCGAACGACTCCTCCTCCAAGGACGAGGCGTTTCCAAGTGTTCCGGGGAGGAGCCTCCCGACGGCCTCTATGACCGCCAGCGCCGCCACCTCCCCCCCATTGAGGACGAACTCGCCGATCGAGATCTCGTCGGCTCCGAGCACTTCGGCGATGCGCTGATCCATCCCTTCGTAACGGCCGCAGACTAGGACGAGCTGGCTCTCCTTCGATAGGTCTCGCGCGAGCACGTGGTCGAACGGCTTCCCCGACGCCGTGAGGAGAATCGATCTTCCCCCAGGCTCTCGGACTGCTTCCACCGCGTCTACCACCGGACCTGGCGCCATCACCATGCCGGCCCCGCCGCCGAACGGTGCGTCGTCCACTTTCCGGTGCGGTTCGGGCGCCCAACGGCGAAGGTCGTGGACGTGCACCTCGAGGATTCCCGAAGCGATCGCCTTGCCCAGCAAGCCGACGCCTAGGGGTGACTCGAACGCGGTCGGAAAGATCGTGATGACGTCGATCCTCAACGATTCTCCTCCGAGTGGAACAAACCCTCGGGCGGGTCAACTACAACCTTTCGCGCCTCCAGGTCAACGCTGACCACAAGCGGCCTTACGGCGGGAAGGAGGACGCCACCCTCGTCCGTATCGATGTTCCACAGGTCCTGCTCCGGCCTGGAAAGCACCTCCGTCACCTTTCCCAGCCTGTTTCCGCCCCGGTCCACGACCTCCAGGCCCACCACCTCATGCTCCCAGTAGGAATCCTCCTCCAAAGGCTGCAGGTTCTCGGGCCGAACGAAGATCAGCGCCCCTCGCAATGCCTCCGCGCTGTTTCGATCCTTTACCTGGTCGAAGCGCAGTGCGACAGCTTCGGCATGAGGCCGGGAGCCGGCGATCCTCATCGTGGCCGCGTCGCCGGAGCCGGAACCGACGAGTACCTCGCGCCCCGGCTCGAACCTTTGGGGGTTCTCGGAGAAGGGCTTGACGAGAACGTAGCCGTGAATTCCCTGAGCCTTGGCGATGCGCCCAACCAGGATGAGGGGAGCGTCAGTCGATGATTTCGACGATCGCGTTGCGATCCTCCCTCAGGGCAGCAGCCTTCACGACCGTTCTTATCGCACGGGCGATCCGGCCGTTGCGCCCGATGACCTTGCCTACATCGTCCGCATGAACGTACAGCTCGTAGACGACCGTCCTACCCGATTCGTCCTCCTCCACCCGCACGTCGTTGGGGTTGTCCACGAGGTAGGAGACGATGAACTCGAGTGTCTCCCTCGAGCTCATCAGCCCGACTTGGCTCCCGCCTTGCCTGCCTTGTCCGGGGAAACTCCGGCGATCGTGAAGAGCTTCACAACGGCCTCGGTGGGCTGGGCGCCTTTGCTCAGCCACTCGAGCGCCTTTTCCCGGTCTATCTCGACGACGGAAGGATCCTCACGCGGAGCGTACCTTCCGATTGCCTCGATGAACCGGCCGTCCCGGGGAGAGCGGGCGTCCGCCACTACGACCCGGTAAGTGGGCTGCTTCTTCTTTCCTATACGGCGCAATCTGATCTTGACCATGGTTCCAGTATGACCGAGGGAGGTGGGGAGAGGGGGAACGCCGCAGTCTAGCAGCTAGAAGCCGAAGCCGGGGGGCAGTCCAAACGGCTGCTTCTTCTTGCCCGGCTTGAGCTTGGTCATCTGCTTCATCATCTTGCGCGCGGCCTCGAACTGCTTCAGGAGCTCGTTGACCTCCCTGACCTGGCTGCCCGAGCCGCGTGCGATGCGCGCTCTGCGGCTGCCGGAGATGATCCTCGGGTCCCGGCGCTCCTGGGGAGTCATCGACCGGATGATCGCCTCGATCCGGTTGACGTCGGCGTCCTGAACGTCCATCTGTGAGATGCGCTTTCCCCCCGGCAGCCCGGGCAGCATCTTCACGAGGTCGCCGATCCCCCCCATCTTTCTGAGCGTTTGGATTTGCTCGAGAAAGTCCTCGAGGGTGAACCTCGCCTCCATGAACGCACGGGCCTGCTCCTCGGCCCGCTCGGCATCGATCGTCTCCTCGGCCTTCTCTATGAGGCTCAGCACGTCCCCCATGCCGAGAATTCGGGAGGCGATCCGGTCCGGGTAGAAGGGCTCGAGGTCCCCCAGCTTCTCTCCGGTCCCCGCGAACTTCACCCGAGTTCCCGTCACCGCCGTCGCCGAGAGGGCGGCGCCTCCTCTGGCATCACCGTCGATCTTCGTGAGGATGATGCCCGTGAGCGGGAGCGTCTCGGAGAAAGCTCGGGCCGACACGAGAGCGTCCTGGCCCGTCATCGCGTCGAGGACGAAGAGCACCTCGTGCGGCTCCACCGCGGCGTGGATCTGCGCTACTTGATCCATCATCTCCTCGTCTAGGTGGAGTCGCCCGGCCGTATCAAGGATGACGACGTCCGCCTGGCGCCGGCCGGATTCCAGCGCATCCAGGGCGACGTCCACTGGATCGGTGGCGCCAGCGTCTCCGTGGAAGGAAACACCGGCCTGCCCCGCGAGGATCTCCAGCTGACGGATAGCCGCCGGTCTCTGGAGGTCCGCGGCAACGAGCAGCACGCGGTTCCCCTTCTTCTTGAGGTGCGCCCCGAGCTTGGCTGCGTGGGTCGTCTTCCCGGATCCCTGCAGACCCGCCAGCATGATGACCGTGGGGGGCTGGGGCGCCATCTGTAGCGGCGCCAGCTCGCCGCCCAGCATGTTGATCAGCTCCTCGTGGACGATCTTGATGACCTGCTGGCCCGGCGTCAGGGACTTCAGGATGTCCTCGCCGACGGCCTTCTCGCGCACCCTGGAAAGGAAGCTCTTGACGGCTGGAAGCGCGACGTCTGCCTCGAGAAGGGCCAGGCGGACCTCGCGTAAGGCCTGCTCGACGTCTTTCTCAGTGAGCCTTCCCTTGCCCCGAAGCTGCTTGAAGATGGCGTCGAGGCGATTTCCGAGAGCGTCAAACATCGTTAGTCGCCTACCCTCGAGCCGTCGAGCAGGGCGTCGACGAAGCGATCGGGATCGAAGGGCTCGAGGTCGTCGAGCCCCTCTCCAACACCCACCGCCTTAACGGGTATACCCAGCTCTTCCTGCACCGCCAGGACGATGCCTCCCTTCGCGGAGCCATCCAGCTTCGTAAGGACCACGCCGGTCGCCCCCACCGCCTCCTTGAACGCCCTCGCCTGCGCCAACCCATTTTGGCCGACGGTGGCGTCGAGCACGAGGAGGGCCTCGCTAACGCGACCCGCCTCCCGCTCAGCTATACGCCTTATCTTCTTCAACTCCTCCATGAGGTTCGTCTTCGTGTGAAGCCGCCCGGCGGTGTCGACGAGGACGACGTCGACTCCCCGGGCTTTCGCATGCTCGATCGCGTCGAAGACCACTGCTCCGGGGTCCGACCCGGCCTCGTGCTTAACCATGTGCACCCCCAGTCTGGAGGCCCAAGTTCCGAGCTGCTCGGTGGCGGCGGCGCGGAATGTGTCGGCGGCGGCGAGGACGACACTGCGGCCCTCGCTTCCAAGCCGCTTGGCCAGCTTGGCGATCGACGTCGTCTTGCCCACGCCGTTGACGCCGGTCACCAGCCAGACGTTCGGCTCCCCCTCCTTGATCGTGAGTGACGAGTTTCCCTTCTCGAGAACGGAGGCAAGCTCCCGCCTCAAGACCTCAGGCAACTCATCGGGTGTCGGCTTGGCCGCGCGGACGGCCTGCAGCACTCGCTCCGTCGCCTTCACTCCGACATCGGCCCTGATGAGGGCCTCCTCTACCTGCTCCCAGTCTTCCTCCTCCAGCCGGTCGCGCCCTGTCAAGCCCGAGAGCGTGCTGGCCAGGAGGGTTCGGGTCTTGGCGAGCCCGCGGGCCAGGCGGGAGACGACCGGGGCCGGCTCTGCTTCGGGTGGGGCGGGTGGAGGCGCTACTGGTGGGGCTTCAGCGGGTGGCGCGTCCTCGACGGCGGAGTCTTCCGGCGCCTCGGGCCGCACTGCATCCTCTTCGAGCAGCTCCTCGAGCTCCTCCTCGAGGGGTCGCTCCCGAGCACGCGTGCGAGCGCCTAGCCGAACCA
>JALZBO010000044.1 GCA_030863545.1 Actinomycetota bacterium | reverse complement strand
GAGTCCGACGAAGTGACAATATTAATGAAAAGGGATCGAAGGGGGGAGGCCTCCCTCGTGCTTGCCCCAGAGCTTCCGCCGCGAGGGCGACCCCTCGACCTCAGGCAAGGCCGGCTGCACACTTCGGACCTCATCAGCTCGCAGGCGGAGTCGATTCCGTTGGTCGCCGATCCCGCGCGGGGCCTCATACCCCTGGGCGCCGTCGCCGAAGCGGGCGGACCCCAATTCGACTGGCGCCTGAACTCGCGAGACGAGGTGTGGTCCGAGGACCTGGCCGATCTGACGGAGAGAGCCAGCGAGCTGCAGTGGGATGCCACGAAGGACATCCCCTGGGAGGCCGCGCTAGGGCTCCCCGACGACATAGAGCGAGCGGTGGCTCAGGTGATGACCTACATAGCGGCGAACGAGTACGTCGCCCTGTACGTGCCGGCGAAGTTTCTTCCGCAGGTGAACCCGGCGTTTGCCGACGTTCTCATGTGGCTGTCGGGCCACGTCCACGACGAGGCTAGGCACGTGGAGGTCTTCACGAAGCGGGCCCTCCTCGGGGGGGATCGGGGCTACTCCCTGGCGTCCACGCAGCTGTCGCTCCACAGCCTGCTCGAGGAGGACGATTTCAGCTCAGCCTCGCTGTTGCTGAACGTCCTCGGTGAGGGGACGTTCCTCGATCTCCTCGCCTTCATTGCGAGGACCGGGCCTGACGAGGCGACGAGGGTCGCGGCCAAGCTGGCGCACCGCGACGAGCAGCGGCATGTTCACTTCGGCATCTCCCACGTCCGGCGGAGGATGAAGCTGGACCCTTCCGTAGCAGAGCAGCTGAAGGCAGCCGTCGAGGCGCGAGCCGCCAAGCTGACCTCGCTCACCGGGCTGAGCCCCCTCCTGATGGAATCGTTGACGCTGATGGCGGCGGGCTCCACGGGTGCCCGCGAGCTGTCGGAAGGCGCCGCCCAGGTGAGGGAGCTCACCCGGCAGATGGAGACGAATCGCATCCGACGCCTCAAGGCTGCCGGCTTCGACACCAGGACTGCTCAGCACCTCTCGGACCTGCACACCCCGAACCTCATGTGACGCACACCTCATGAGCGCCAGGTGGCAGGAGTTCGCGACTCAGGCTCCGGATATGGCGGAGCGGGTGAAGGCGCGCTTTTCGTGGACCAAGCACCACGTTATCGCCACGCTGCGCAAGAACGGCGCCCCAAGGGTCAGTGGTACCGAGGTCGAATTCCACGGTCCCGATCTCACCATAGGTTTGATGTGGGGCTCGGTGAAGGCGCGCGACCTGCAGCGGGACGGCCGTTACGCCCTTCACTCAAACCCGGGAGATTCGTCGATGCAGGGCGGTGACGCCAAGATCTCGGGAGTCGCCCAGGAGGTCGTGGACCAGGACGAGCTGCAGGCGTTCGTCCTCGACACCGGGGCGCCGCAGCCGTTCCACCTCTTCCGTCTCACGATCTCGGAGGCCGTCCTCACCTCCGTCGATCCGAGTGGAGAGTTCCTGCTGATCGAAAGCTGGCGGCCCGGCCAACCCGTCGTTCGGATCGAGCGCCGCTGACCCGGAGGGCCATTTGTACACTGGGCGCCGGCGACCTTGGGGGAGGGCGAAGTCCGGATGGGTGATGGCGGGGCCATCGAAGTAACGAACCTGCGGAAATCCTATGGATCGGTACATGCGGTAAGAGGCATAGACCTCACCGTGAGCGAAGGTGAGGTCTTTGCCCTGCTCGGTCCCAACGGCGCCGGCAAGACGACGACCGTGGAGATCCTCGAGGGCTTCCGCAGCCGCGACGGCGGCGATGTCCGGGTGCTCGGATACGACCCCGCGAAAGGAGACCGGCGCCTTAAGGAACAGGTGGGGGTGGTGCTGCAGTCCACGGGCGTCGACCCCTACCTCACGGTAGCCGAGACGATAGATCTGTTTCGCGGCTACTACCCTCGTCCCCGGCCGCTCGAAGAGGTCATTGAGGTCGTGGGTCTCAAGGAGAAGCGGGACACCCGCGTGACCAAGTTGTCCGGGGGCCAACAGAGGCGGCTCGACGTCGGCATCTCACTAGCGGGAGACCCGAAGCTGCTCTTTCTGGATGAGCCCACCACGGGGTTCGATCCGGGCGCTCGTCGCACCGCCTGGGAGATGGTCAAGAACCTCTCGGCATTGGGGAAGACCGTCTTCCTCACGACTCACTACATGGACGAGGCGCAGTACCTGGCCAATCGCGTGGCGGTGATCGCACGGGGAAAGATCCTCGCCGAAGGCCCTCCGAGCAGCTTGGGCGGGAGGCAAACCGGGGCGACGATCATCCGCTTCGGGCTGCCCCCCGGTTCGCCCGGTCTGCCGGAGGAGGCCGGGCCTCGAACGAAAGCATCCGACGGCCGCTACGAGCTTTCCACCCGCCACCCCACCCGTACGCTGTTTCACCTTACGGCTTGGGCATTGCGAGCGGGGGTTGAGCTTGATGGGCTGGAGATCGCGCGCCCGTCGCTCGAAGACGTCTACCTCGAGCTCACCAAGGAGGCCTCTTCCCCGGGAGGGTCGGAGTGAGCAGGGCCCTCATGCTTCGACAAGCGAAGTACACGAACAAGGCGTTTTGGCGAAACCCTGCTTCGGCGTTTTTCACGTTTGCCTTTCCGCTCCTTTTCCTGGTCATCTTTACGACCCTGTTCGGCGGAACGGGAACCCTGAACGTCAACGGCCATCGGGTGAGCGTCGCAACCTTCTACATCCCTGCCATCACCGTCTTCGCAGTCATCACCGCCTGCTACACCAACGTCGCGATGACGCTCACGTTTGCCCGCGACACTGGCGTGCTGAAGCGGATAAGGGCGACGCCGTTGCCGGAGTGGGCGTACCTGGGGGGGAGGATGCTCCACGCAGCTTTCGTCGCGGTTCTGCTGGTCGTGATCTGTATTGCCTTCGGCGCCGTCTTCTACGACGCGAGCGTGCCGGGCAAGTCCCTGCCGGCCTTCCTGCTCACCCTCGTAGTCGGGGCAGCCAGCTTCTGCGCCCTCGGGATGGCGGTGACGGCGATCATTCCAAACGCGGACGCCGCGCCGGCAATCGTGAACGCGACGATCCTCCCGCTGCTGTTCATCTCCGACGTCTTCATTCCTCTCCAAAGCCCGCCTGTATGGGTCGACGCGGCTGGGAGGATCTTCCCTGTTCGCCACTTCAGCGATGCGATGCAGCACGCGTTCTTCCCACCCGCCGGCACCACGGGGCTGCGGTTCGGCGACCTCCTCGTCGTTGCCGGGTGGGGGGTGCTTGGCCTCGTCGTAGCGATGCGCTGGTTTTCCTGGGAACCTCGCAGCTAGCCGATCCTTTGTATGGAGACGCGGAGGCGGGTGAAGGGCCCCGGACGCTGAACGGTTTGCGCAGGCATTGACACCTCCCCTTCCTGGCGCTGAACTAGCTCGGTACCGGAAAGAAGGAGGAAGCGATGCCGAAGTACCTCAGTCTCTTCTCGTTCAAGGGGGAAACCCTTGGCCGGCTCGTTCAGACGCCGAGCGATCGAGAGGCGGTCTTACGGGAGCTGATCGAAAGCGCCGGAGGGAGCCTCGAGTCCTATTACGTAATGTTTGGCCAGTACGACGGCTGCCTGATCTTGGACGCGCCCGATTCCATGACCACCGCCGCGATTGCCGTCTCGGTGGCCTCGAGCGGCGCCTTCGCGGGCATCGAGACGCACGAGCTCATGACCTCGGCGCAGCTCCTGGAGGTGCTCGATAGGGCGAAGAACCTGACGTACCGGCCTCCCGGCGAGTAGCAGAAACTGCTCATCCGCTTCGTCTAACCGCTTCCCTTGATGCCTCGTATCGGGAGGCGAGTCGGCTGAAAGCGTCACGGAGCGACTCGAGCTCATCCCGGCTGAGGCGCAATAGCTCCTCAGGCGGCTCTTCCCATCTGCTCTGCAGCTCGGCCTTGGTTTCGACGCCGAGGGGCGTCAGAACCACCTCCTTGACACGGCGGTCGCTGGAGGATGGGCGCCGCTCCGCAAGGCCCTTCTCTTCGAGACGGTCGATGAGCCAGGTCGCGGTCGAAGCGTCGCAGCCGATCTCAATTGCGCAACTGCCGATCGGCCGGGGAGCCCCGGGCTGCAGCGCGAGAAGAGCCCGCATGTGCCCGGGTGTGAGTCCCAGGGCGCGCAGCTCGGCGCCCTTTTCCTGCATCTGCCTCCGCGAGAACTCGGACATCAGGCGCCAGACGTCTTCGGCGATGTCGCGCTTGTTGCTCAACTGACCCTCTCGTTGTACTTGCCTTTATTCTACCTGTTTGAAGATTCGGAACTAAAACATTTGACGTATCCAAGTACTCGTGGAACGATGCTGTCATGACGAACGCGAACACCGCAGTGCTCGTCGAAGGTCTCCGGAAGCGTTTCGGCTCCGTCGAGGCTCTTGCGGGCATCGACTTCGAGGTCGAGGCAGGAACGATCTTCGGGCTACTGGGTCCCAACGGGGCAGGAAAGACGACTGCCGTCCGCATCCTCTCGACGACTTTGCGGCCCGACGGTGGGCGCGCAGAGGTCCTTGGGCGGGATGTGGTTCGGCATGCGGAGCAGGTGCGCTTCCTAATCGGCCTTGCAGGACAAAATGCGGCCGTCGATCCCAACCTGACGGGTAGAGAGAACCTCCGGCTGATCGGGTTGCTGGGACAGCTGCCTCGAAAGCAGGTCAAGCTCAGGGCGGCAGAGCTTCTGGAGAGGTTTCACCTCGAGGACGCAGCGGATCGGCCCATCAAGACCTACTCCGGCGGGATGAGGCGCCGGCTGGACGTCGCGGCGGCGCTGGTTGCCAAACCCCCCGTCCTGTTGCTCGACGAGCCCACCACCGGCCTTGACATCCAGAGCCGGACGGATCTTTGGGGGGTCATCAGAGAGCTCGTCGCCGAGGGAGCGACGGTCCTGCTCACGACCCAATACCTGGAGGAGGCGGACGTCCTTGCCGACCGCATCGCCGTTCTGGCGGATGGGAAGGTCGTTGCCAACGACACTGCATCGACCCTCAAGGCTCGGCTCGGCACGACCGTCATCGAGGTCGATCTCGGCAGCGAGGAGACCACGAGGAGCGCCCCCGCTTTGCTGCCGGCAAACATTGGGCCACACGTCGAGGTCGAGAGCACCAAGCTGCGCGTGAGGTGCAGCGACCCAGCCACCGCGCTCATGCAGATGCTGAGGTCGTTCGACGCTCACAACCTGACCCCCGTAGGAATCTCGGTCCGGGAACCGAGCCTCGACGACGTCTTCCTGGCGCTGACGGGGCGTCGTGCCGAGGCGGCCGAACCCGGAGCCGAGCCGGGCGAGGAGGCCCGTCCAGAAGAGGGCAGGGTCGATCGGCCGGCCCCAACGGCCGCCGTCGACCACTCGGGGATCGCTCAGCCGCAGCCTGCACCCACCGACGCGGTCGAAAAACCGGAGCACGCAACGATAGACGAGGTGCGAGAGGAGCCTGCGATCGCTCAGAGGGAGCCAGGCCTTTCGGCTCCTTCTCCAAACGGCCGCGCCAGCGCCGTCTCCGCCGAACGGCTGAGGGCAGTCCTGGCGGAGTTGCCCTTCAAGGCGGGCACGGGGACCGTCGTGGAGAACCTCGAAGAGGTCGCGGATGCTGCCGTCGAGTACTACCAAAGCGCCCGGTTGGAGAAGCCCGCTCCCCTCGACGTGTCGGCGGTTAGCGGTTACCTGAAGCTGGAGCAACGCTTTGGGCGGATCGACGCCGGAGCTTCTCCAGACGACGCCGCGTCTTTGCTGTTGGGAGCGATCGTATCCAGAGCGCTGGGACTAGAGACGATTTCCCGTCCCTGGTCGGAACAGCCGAACGAGGATGCTCGGACGTTCGTGAAGGGGGCGGTGCAGATCTTGCTCGACGGGATATCGAGCGGGAGGGTGCCGCGATGAGCGTCCTGGAAGCAGCGGACCGGACGGTTGTGGTTAGGAGGCCGCACAAAAGGCGGTTGAGGGCGCTGCGCGACATGCTGGCGGTCGCGGGTCGCAACCTCACAACGATCCGCCGCGTCCCCCAGCTTCTCGTTTTCACCCTCATTCAGCCGGTGATCTTCGTTGTGCTTTTCCGATACGTGATGGGTGGGGCGATCCGCGTGCCGGGCGTTTCCTATGTGAACTATCTGATCCCAGGCGTCTTCGTTCAGGCAGTGACCTTCGGGTCGATCCAAACCGCCATCGGCCTTGCCGCCGACCTCAAGAGCGGCCTGCTGGAGCGGTTCCGCTCCCTGCCGATGGCGCGGTCAGCACTCCTTTCGGGGAGGACGATCGCGGACCTCGTCAGGCTAACCTTCGTCGTAAGCGTCATCACCGGCGTCGGGTTCCTCCTTGGGTTTCGTGTCCAGACGGGTCCCCTGCCGTTCATCGCCGGACTGCTTCTGGTACTGCTCTTCGCCTACACCTTGTCGTGGGTGTTCGCCCTGGTCGGGCTCACCGTCGGGGATCCCGAGAGCGCCCAGGCCGCATCGTTCCCAGTGATGTTCCCGCTGGTCTTCGCCTCGTCGGCCTTCGTGCCCGTAGCTTCCATGCCGTGGTGGCTCCAGGGGTTTGCCGAGCACCAGCCCGTGTCGGTCACGGCGTCGGCAGTTCGAGCCCTTGCATTGGGGGGACCTACGAGAAGCTTCGTTCTACAGTCCGTCGCCTGGTCCATCGGGATCCTTCTGGTGATGGTACCCCTGGCCGTCAGGCGTTACCGCAAGGCCATCTAGCCGGCTCACACCTCGAGCGCGCCCCGGGCGGCGGCCACCGCCTGCCTCCCGTACCCGCCCTGGAAGAGGACCGTGTGCACGAGCAGCGGAAAGAGCTGGTGGAGGGGAATGCGCCGCTCCCATCCCTCCGCAAGCGGGGAGGATTCGTCGTAAGCGGCGATGATCCGGTCCAGATGCGGGCAGCCGAACAGCTTCAGCATCGCGAGGTCGGTCTCGCGATGCCCGCCGTGGGCAGCAGGGTCAATGACCCATGCCCTTTCGCCGGCGCCCCACAGCACGTTGCCGCTCCACAGGTCGCCGTGCAGGCGGGCGGGCGGCTCTCCGGGTCCCGCCAGCTCCTGCATTCTGCTCACGACTTCGTCGAAAACGGCAACCTCGCTCCGAGCGAAGATGCCTCGCTCGGCGGCTTCGGCAAGGTAGGGCTCGATCCTGAGGGTGGCGTAGAACTCCGGCCAGGAGTCGCACTCGTCGTTGCGCATGGGCGCAAGCCCGATCCATGCATCTCTCGGCCCCCCCGGTGGGGGGGACCCGAACGCGGGAGCCCCGGCCGCGTGAAGCCTTGACAG
>JALZBO010000084.1 GCA_030863545.1 Actinomycetota bacterium | reverse complement strand
CTTCAGGGCCTCGGCCACGGTGACCATCTCTAGCTCGTCGATGCTCCTCCCCCGAAACGGGCCGCCAGTACCCGTCAGGAACACCTTCCGCACCCGGTCGGGGGGCAACCCGTCGAGAAGCTGCCACAGGGCCGAGTGCTCGCTGTCTACCGGCCTCAGCTGGCCCGGCATGACCTTGCTCATGACGAGCTCTCCCCCGGCAACGAGACTCTCCTTGTTAGCAAGGGCCAGGATCTGGCCGGCGCCGATTGCCGCCAAGGTTGCCTTGAGCCCTGCCGCTCCGACGATTGCATTGAGAACCAGCTGAGCGCCAGACTCCCGGACGACCTCCTCGGGGGCTTGCGGCCCGGTAATCATGCGGCGACCGTCGGGGGCGTTCACGCCGGCGCTCACTAGCCCGAGAAGCGGCACGTCGAACTCGTCCGCCTGCGCGAACAGAGCTTCGGCGTCGGACCCCGCCGCTAGAGCCACCACCTCGAACCGGTCCGGGTGGGCGCGCACCACCTCGAGGGCCTGAAACCCGATCGAGCCCGTTGATCCCAGGATGGCGAGCCGCTGACGCTCCAGGGGCTCCCACAGATTCTCCATCAAGCCATCATCCGACAAATCCATCTGATCGGCAGAGCGTTCGATGAGCAGCAGCGGGTCGAGACCGCCGCAGCGCTTGTCCGGCTGGATGCGGTGGCGCAGGGGCAGGCGGCGGTCCTGGCCTGCAGGCCAAACAGTTCGCGGCCTACAAGCCGAACAGCTCGAGCGAGAAATACGAGGCTGGAACCGCGAGAAGCATGGCGTCGATGCGGTCGAGAGCGCCCCCGTGGCCGGGAATGATGCTGCCCATGTCCTTTATGCCAAGGTCTCGCTTGATCATCGACTCCATGAGATCCCCGACGGGCGCGACGAGGGCGATGACCGCACCAAGTATGGCGGACTGCCGGGGGCTCCAGGGCCCAAGCCACGGGCCGAGGGCCAGGGTTACCGCGATCGTGGCCAGGGTAGCAATCGCCGCCCCCTCCCAGGTCTTGTTGGGCGAGATCTTTGGCGCCAGAGCGGTTCGGCCGACGAGCGAGCCTCCTGCAAACGCAAAGACGTCGTAGGCCGCAACGGCCGCCAGGGTCACGAGAATCACCCCTCGGCCGTCGTCTCGTAAGGCCAGAAGCCCGGCGAAGGAGCCCAACAGCGGTATGTAAGCAACTCCCAGCATCGTGATGCCGACCTCCGCCAGGACGTTGCGTCTGGGATCCAAGGACCTATGCCATAGGAAGGAGCATGCGAAGAGAGCGACCAGGATCAGCGGCACGCCGCCCTCGCCGCGCTTGTAGACGGTGAGCATCAACATGACACCCGCAACGAGCCCCAGAGCGACGGCCGGATCGTGGCCGGCTCTCCTGACCGCCCGGTAGAACTCGGCTTGGGCCAGCATCACCACGACGAAGACCAGCCCGAAGAACTGCTCGGGCCCCGCAACCAGCAGGCCGGCGGCCGCGGCGGCGAGCGTCACTCCGCTTAGGATGCGGAGCTTCAGGTTCCCCGACTTCTTTCGTCCGGGTTGAGGGCCGTGACCTGGTGGTCCCCCGCTTCGCCGAGGCGGCTTTCCGCGCCTGTCCGAGGAATCCGTCAAGGTCCTTCTCCTCCAGCGCTTGGTAAGTAGCCGGGTCCCTGCGGGGACCGCGGGCGCTGACTTCCCGACCTAGACCTCGAGCAGCTCCTGCTCTTTGTGGCCTAGCATCTTGTCGATCTCCTCGATGTAGCGATCCGTGAGCTTCTGGAGATCCCGCTCGACGCGCTTCAGGTCGTCCTTCGATATCTCCCCGTCGCGCTGCATCTTCTCCATCTCATCCTTCGAGTGCCGCCGGATGTTCCGGACGGCAACCCGTCCCTCCTCCGCCCTCTCCTTCACGACTCTGATCAAAGCCTTCCTGCGCTCTTCCGTGAGGGGCGGGAAGCTCAGGCGTATGACGGTGCCGTCGTTCGAGGGGTTTATCCCGAGGTCGGAGGAAAGGATGGCCTTCTCGATGCTGCTCAAAGCATTCTTGTCGTACGGCGATATCACCATCATGCGCGCTTCGGGAACGGATATGCCTGCAATCTGGCCTACCGGCGTCTTGGTTCCGTAGTAATCCACCTCGATGCGGTCAACGAGGTGCGGTGAAGCTCTCCCCGTTCGCACCATGGCGAACTCCTCACGCGTCGCCGCGATTGCCTTCTTCATCTTGGTCTCCGCCTCACGCATCTGCTCTTCGAGCACTTGCTCAGCGCCCTCCAGAAACCTTGGTGCCGACGGGCTCTCCCATAACAACGCGGCGGAGGTTCCCATCCACGTTTATGTCGAAGACCACGATCGGCATCTTGTTGTCCATGCAAAGCGATATGGCGGTGAGATCCATCACCCTCAGCCCTTTGTTGAGCACGTCGATGTAAGAGACGTGCTCGAGCCGAACCGCGTTCGGGTTGACGACGGGGTCCGAGTCGTACACACCGTCGACCTTGGTCCCCTTGAGGAGAGCATCTGCACCTATCTCGAGAGCCCGAACCGATGCCGCAGTGTCGGTGCTGAAGTAGGGGTTGCCGGTCCCGCCGACGAAGATGACGATCATCCCCCTCTCCAGGTGGCGAAGCGCGCGGCCTCGTATGAAGGGTTCCGCGACCTCCTGCATCCAAATCGCGCTCATGACCCTGCACTCCGCCCCTACCTGATCCAGAGAGTCGGCGAGGGCAAGGCCGTTGATGACCGTCGCGAGCATCCCCATGTAGTCGGCGCGGGCCCGCTCCATCCCCATCGCAGCTGCTTGCGTGCCGCGAAAGATGTTGCCGCCGCCGACGGTGACCGCAACCTCCACCCCGGAGCTCTGCAGCTCTGCGAGCTGCTTGGCGAGGGAGGTCACGATGGCCGCGTCGATGCCGAATCGCTGCTTGGGGTCGGCAAAGGCTTCGCCGGATAGCTTGAGGAGGATCCGCTTGTATCCGGCTTCGCTCAACGGCCTAGGCCTGCTCGCCCACGGCGTACCGGACGAAGCGGCGAACGACGATGTTTTCCTTCACCGCCGAGGCGTAGTCCTTGATCATCTGGCCGATCGTCAGCTTTCCCCCTTCATCCTTGACGTAGATCTGGTCCATGAGGACGCCGCCCCTGTCCGAAAACATCGAGTTGAGCTTGCCGTCGACAATCTTCTCCTGGATGTTCTCGGGTTTGCCCTTCATCTGGTCGGACTCTTTGAGGATGGTCTTCTCTCGCTCGAGCACGTCCGAAGGGATCTCCTCGCGGGAGACCCACCTTGGCTCCATCGCTGCGATGTGCAGGGCGATGTTGCGAGCGAGCTCCTTGAACTGGGGCGTCTTGGCGACGAAGTCCGTCTCGCAGTTCAGCTCGACGAGGACGCCCTTCTTCGGAGGCAGCTCGGGGTCGATCTGGTGGATGTAGTAACCGATTGCGCCCTCGGTGGCAGTGCGGGCCGAGCGCTTCTCCACCCCGGCCAATCCCCACTTTCGGATCAGGTCCTTGGCCCTTTCCACGTCTCCGCCGGCTTCGGTGAGCGCGCGCTTGCAGTCCATCATTCCGGCCCCTGTGATGTCACGGAGCTGTTTGACGTCGCTTGCGGTGACGTTCATCGGTGCTTTACCTCGTCCTCGTCCTTGTACTTCGCCTTCAACTCTTCCTCTATGTCCTCGCCGGGCAGCGGGCTGTCGTCCAGAAGCGTCTGGAACCGGTCGGGAATCTCCGGCTCTATCTCCGCCGCCGGCTCTCCAGCGCCCTCAGCGGCGGTAGCGGGCGCGGTGGGCTGGGAGGCAGCCGGGACATCTTCGGGAACGATCGCTTCCCGGGCTCGACGTGCGCTCTCCGACTCCTGCTGCGCCAACATGATCTCCCACTCGGCGGGAGGCTCCTCGCTTCCGGCCGTCAGCGTGACGTTCGATGCAGCTGCCGCCTCCGCAGCCGCGATGACCTCCGGAGGCCGTTCGCTGAGCCCTGCGGCGATGGCGTCGGCGACAACCCTCGTCAGAAGGGCCCCGGAGCGGATCGCATCGTCATTGCCCGGAATGACGTAGTCGACGTCGTCGGGGTCGCAGTTGGTGTCGACAATTGCGATTATGGGAAGGCCGAGCTTTCTCGCCTCGCGGACGCAGATTTCCTCTTTGCGGGTGTCTACGACGAAGACCGCGTCAGGACGCCGGTTCAGATCGCGTATCCCCTCGAGGTTCTTCTGCAGCTTCTCGAGCTCCTTGCGAAGCGCGAGCGCTTCTTTCTTCGGCATCTCGTCGAAGATGCCCTGAGCCTGCTGAGTCTCCAGCTCTCGCATCCGCAGGATACGGCGGTGGATGGTCTGAAAGTTCGTGAGCATGCCGCCGAGCCACCGGTAGTTCACGTAAGGCATCCCGACGCGCTTTGCCTCCTCCGCAACCGCGTCGGCTATTTGCTTCTTGGTCCCGACGAAAAGGACGATCCCGCCCTTCGCCGCGAGGTTCCTGCAGTACTCGTAAGCGGCTTCGATCCCTCTCAGCGTCTTCCGGAGGTCGATGATGTAGATGCCGTTGCGCTCGGCAAAGATGAACCTCCGCATCTTGGGGTTCCACCGGCGAGTTTGGTGACCGAAGTGGACCCCAGCGTCCAGAAGCTGCTTGAGTGATACGACCGCCATGCGTTTCCTTTCAGTTAGCGTTATCCGTGAATACGGGACCTCTTGGCCACCCACCCGAAGCTTAGCGCCCGCTTCGCAGGCTGTCTCAACGGAAGTTCAGCGCCGGCGTGACTTTGTGAGCATCGAGCGAAACTGCAGAACGGACTTCGCGTTCATCTGCGAGATCCTCGCCTGGGAGAGCCCGACGACCTGAGCGATCTCGGTCAGGCTCAGGCCTTCATAGTAATAGAGGGTGATCGCTAACCGCTCTCGTTCTGGCAGTGCTTTGATGGCGTCGGTCAAGAATCGCCGCATTTCCTCCGTCTCCACATGGGCGGCCGGATCCTCGGCTTGCGCGTCCGCCAGCGTGTCCACTAGAGAGAGCGCGCCCTGCTTCTCGCCGAGCGACATCAGGCGCTCGAGGGAGACGAAGAGCACGGTCGACACTCGAGAGTAGATGGAGCGGAGCTTTCTCACACTCACGCCCATCTCCGCCGCAACCTCTTCGTCCGTCGGGGTCCGCCCCAGCCCCTCGCTTAGCTTTTGCAGCGCCTCCTCCACTCGCCGGGCCTGGGTGCGGACCGAACGAGGCACCCAATCCATTGCGCGAAGGTCGTCGAGGATGGCGCCCCGGATGCGGCTTGCCGCGTACGTCTCGAACTTGTACCCGCGGCCGGGCTCGAACTTAGACACCGCCTCCATCAGCCCGACTATTCCAGCGGACGTCAGGTCCTCGTGATCGATGCTCGCGGGAACCCCAACCGACATACGGCCGACGACGTATTTGACGAGAGGAGCGTAGTGAACGATCAGCCGGTCGCGTGCCTCGGCCGAACCTGTCGTCTTGAACTCGGACCAAAGCTTTTCAAGCTCCTCCTCGATGGTGGAGGAGTCGCTGATCGATGACCGGACGGTTGAAGCGGTTCCGGCGTCGGAGGGAGCGTCGACGCCGCCGCTCATCGGCGGTTAGCCTTCATTTCCCGAGTATAGGTCGAGACCATTTGCCCGCTTCATCCCGTCTCACCATGCGGTGATGCCCCATACCTCCCCCACTCGGGGTCGGGTTTACACCTCGCCGGAAGCCGGGATCGTGACTAGAGGTTGCTCAACCCCTTGAATCGCCTCGGCCTTCCTCGCTGCTGCCGATCGCTCGGGGGCTCCTCCACGCCATAAGCCGGCGAGCAGGGCCGCACGTTGCAGAGGCGTTGCACACGGCCAGCGGGGCGAGAGGGTTGGGGAACGCGAGGATCTCGGCTGGCGACCTCGGTCGTCGGCGGGCAGAACAGCCTCAACGTCCGAGGAGAGGAGAACCGCCCTAGGACGGACGACCCTCGTCCGGATCGCGCTTGAAGCGGAGCTCGGGTCGACTCGTCCTCGTGATATTGCACCTACCTATGTTACACCACTTGATGTCTCATTCTCCGGTGCGAGGAGTACCGTCGCCAGGAGATCTATCGCCCCCGGCGGGATCCGGCGAGCGAGAGGCGGGGCCTAGATCAACACCGTGAGGACTGGCGGACTAATTCCGCAACGCCAGACGCTTTGACGGCTCTTGCGTACCTCCCACCAGGCATCCTCGTAACGAGCCCTCTCATCTCCAAGCCAAGCAGGACGGCCGCAACGGTGGACGCCGGCATCCTCGCCCGGCTGGCGACGAGGTCGAGGAGAATCGGCTCCGCACGGAGCGCATCCAAGACCCTCTGCTCGTCGAGCCCGAGGTCCTCCACCCGTTCACCGGCCTCTTCGGTTCGCTGAAGGCCAAGATCTTCGAGCACGTCCTCAGGAGAGGTAACGAGGCGAGCACCCTCGCGTATCAACGAGTGGGGGCCCTGCGAGATCGACGAGTGCACCATTCCCGGCACTGCAAACACCTCCCTCCCGAAGTCCGCGGCAAGCCTTGCGGTGATCATCGCCCCGCCCTTGACTTTGGCTTCGACTATCAGCACGCCCAACGTCATGCCAGCGATGATTCGATTTCTGATCGGAAAGTGGTACGGCATTGGGACTGTGCCGTCCGGATACTCCGAGACGAGCGTCCCTTCCGAGGCTATCTGGGCATACAGCCGCCGGTTTCCTGCCGGGTAACAGACATCGACTCCGCAACCCATGACGGCGACGGTGCTTCCTCCCGCAGCCAGGGCGCCCCGGTGAGCTGCGGCGTCGATCCCAAAGGCGAGGCCGCTCACGATCGTTACCCCGGCCTTCGCGAGCTCTGCGCCCATCCACTCGGCTATTTCGATCCCGTACGGCGACGCGCGCCGCGACCCAACGACCGCCACCGCCGGCCCCTGCTCCATCCGGCGTCCCGCCACCTCAAGCTGCCGCGGAGGGTCCGGAATCTCCTTGAGCAAGAGCGGATATTCGGCGCTCCCCCCGCCGATCGTCCGACGCTTCAACTCGTCCGCCAAACCGACCGCCGGTACTGGATCGCCTCGGCGACGTGCTCGTCTTCGATCTTTGCCGACTGCGCCAGGTCGGCGATTGACCTTGCCACCCTCAAGACGCTCGTTAGACCCCTTGCAGAACAGCCGCTCATCTCCGCGCTTCGTCGCAAGAACCGCCGGACGGAGGGGTCGAGCGAAGAGATGCTCCGGTCATCCTGGTCCCCACAAGAGTCCTGCCTCTCCAGCCGGAAGTCTCTGGCTTGGACGACCCGTCCCCGGATCGCCGCGCTTGTTTCCGATGGCTCCACCCGGTAGAGCTCCTCCTCCGTAAGGCGTGGGACTTCGACATGTAGATCGATCCGGTCGAGCAGGGGACCCGAGAGACGGCTCCGATAGGAGTCCAGGCGCGGCGGCGGGCAGTCGCACGGGACGGCCGGGTCGCCGAACCGTCCGCAGACACAGGGGTTCGCCGCGGCGACCAAGCAGACGGATGCCGGAAACGTAGCGGTTACGCCCTGCCTCGCCACGGTTACCCGACCCTGCTCCAGCGGCTCGCGCAGCGCTTCGAGAACGCTCCTCGAGAACAACGGCAGCTCGTCGAGGAAGAGGACCCCATGGTGGGCAAGCGAGATCTCACCCGGCCGAGGGACGGGGCTGCCACCCCCGATGATCGCCGGTGCCGAGGCGTGGTGGTGAGGCGCCCGAAAGGGCCGGCGGACGACCATCGGCTGCTCGGCTCCGAGAAGGCCCGCGACCGACCAGACCCTCGTGGTCTCCATTGCCTCGTCCTCGCTGAGGGGAGGCAAGATGCCCGGAAGCCGCTCTGCAAGCATCGTCTTGCCGCACCCCGGAGGCCCGACCATCAAGACGTTGTGCCCTCCGACGGCGGCGATCTCGAGCGCTCTTACGGCCAGGGCCTGGCCTCGAACCTCGCTGAAGTCGGGTCCCTCGTAGCGGGCTGAAGACAGCAGTTCAGCTGCATTCGACGAGACCGGGGCAGCCTCCTTCTTGCCCGTCAGGAACGCCACTGCGTCGGTGAGGTGCCCGACCCCGACGACCTGCGGGCCCGGCACGAGGGCCGCTTCGTAAGCGTTCTCCTTCGGCACGACGAGCCCCTCGTAGCCCCTCTCCTTCGCGGTTAGAGCGGCCGCAAGGGCTCCCCGAACCGGTCGCACCCGGCCATCGAGCGCGAGCTCCCCGATGAACATGTAGCGGGACAGGACCGCCTGTCCGATCCTGCCGTTGGCCGCAAGGACGCCGAGAGCGAGGGGCAGGTCGAACAACACACCGTCCTTCCGGAGGTCACCGGGAGCGAGGTTGGCGGTTATGCGGCGCTGAGGCCACGCCTCCTCGGAGTTCATGACCGCGCTTCGGACCCTGCGCCTCGCTTCCCTTATGGCGACGCTCGGCAACCCAACGAGGTGAAAGTCCGGAAGCCCCTGACCCAGGTGGACCTCGACCTCAACGGGACGAGCATCCATACCGACTAGCGCCACAGACGATACCTTTGCGATCACCCCTCGACCGTAGCCGGAGGGGGTGACAGTCCAACGTTTGATTGCGGCGCGACGGCATCGATTTCCGCGATTTTGTTTCGCGTCTTGATGCTCGATGCCGGGGGTAGGCGACTCGGAGGGCTAGAACATTGTGTTGTTGTTCTTCGACTCCGGCGGTATCGCCTGGAGAACGTCCCAGTGTTCGACCACCTTGCCGTTTGGGTCGAGGCGGAAGATGTCGATCCCCGCATAGTCTTGGTCCCCGGGCCAGTGCTGTAAGCAATGCAGGACGACGTAGTCGCCCTCCGCGATGGCCCGCTTGAACTCGACACGCTTGCCTGGGTACTCGCTGGCCATCCGCTCGAAGTAGTCGATGAACCCCTGCTTGCCGTCCGGAACGTGAGGGTTGTGCTGAATGTAAACATCCCCGGCGTATCGCTCGATTGCCTCAGCCGGCTTCGACTCATTGAACACGAGGTCGTAGAAGGCCATGACGGCGGCCTTGTTCCGCTCCAACCTCTCGCTTTCATCCATTCCGGCACTCCTTCCTGCGACCCAACTCCCGAGCTCTTGCTTAGGTAGATGAGGCGCCTCGGCGCCCCTCATCGAGAACCAGGCGCCAACTCATCCCATCCGAGGACTCGTAGAGAAGGCGGTCGCCCGTAAGGGCGAAGAGGGTTCCTCCAGCCTCGGCCAGAGCCTCCACCCGAAGGCGGAGGTCGGTGAACCGCCACCGCAGCCCATCGTCGGAGTAGAGGATTCCTCCGCCCGTTCCGATGAAGATGCGGCCCATCCCCGCAGGGTGGTGAAGGATGGCTCGTACGGGAGTCTCGAGAATGCGGGTCCAACTCCGGCCCCCATCTTCGGAGCGCCACAGTCCGGAGGTTAGGCCGCCGGCCAGGAAGGATTCCGGATCGTCATCCCTTACGGCAAATGCGACTATCTCGCGCGGGCCCGGGGCTACGACCATCTCCGTAGGTTGGCCTCCCCGAATTACGAGAAGCCGTTTCGGGTCCTGGACTGCGTAGAAGCCACCTCCTGCGGCGGCCACCGCGACCCCGCGGGCCGGCCGGTAGATTTCCTCGAAGGCATCCAGATCTTGCGTAACCTCGACGGCGCCCCCCGAGAGGACCCACGCCTGTTCCCGGCCATCAGCGATCAGCGAAGCGCCTCTGCCGAACCTGTCGACCAGCGCCCAGGTCTTCCCGTCGCGGCTCGACAGCACTCCCCTGCCCGTGCCGACCAGGAACCCGTCGTCGAGGGCCGCCAGGCCCAAAACCGGTGCTCTTCCTGGAACCGTCCCTTCAATCCGTCTCGACGTCAGGATGGTTGCGACGAAGCCCCCTAACAGGACCAGAAGGAGAGTCGCGATAAGCGCAGCCGGCCAGCGACGTCTCATCCGGCCCGAAGGACGAATGAAAGCGGCGCCTCGCCCCCTTCCTGATGGGGTGACGAAATCAAAAGGCGTCCGGTATGTGCTCGACCTTCGACCTCGCCCCCACTACGACCGAGACGACGTCGAAGCGGCAGGCACGAAAGCGAGGGCGCTCGAGGGAAAGAAACGCTTCCGCGAGACGCCTCAGCTTCAGCTGCTTGCGATGGTCGACCCCTAGAGATGGATCGACAAACCCGTCCTGAGCTCGCGCCTTGACCTCTACGAAGACAATCGTGCCACCGTCGCTTGCGACAATGTCGAGCTCGCCAGCCCTGCATCGCCAATTGCGAGCGACCACCTTCATGCCCTTGGCCTCGAGAAGCTTGGCGGCCGCCGACTCCCCGAAAAGCTGAAGCTCTCTTCGCGTCACTCCCACGAGGATAGCGACGGGGGGTGACAGGCTGAGTCGGGTTAGAGGTCCTCTAGGCTTGGGCGTTCAGGGGCGTTCGGGAGCTCCTCGATGTTGAGATCGCGCACGGTGTGAATCCTCACCTCAGACACGAACCTAGTCGGCCGGTAGATGTCCCATGCCCACGCGTCTCTCAGGACGACCTCGAACCAGGGACCACCCTCTCCCCGCTGCATCTGGATCTCGTACTTGTTGCAGAGATACGAGCGGCGATCCGTCTCCACGACATACTTGAACATGGGAAGGACGTCCCTGTATTCGCGGTAGAGCGCTAGCTCCAGATCCGTTTCGAACTGCTCGAGGTCTTCGGCGCTCATGTGGGTCCCCCTTCACGTCGATGCTACTCGGTTCGTTTAAGTTAGCCGCTCTTCCGATCATTGGCATCGTCAGCTCTCTCAACCGTAAGCAACGCGACTTCCTGTGCAAGAGACCTGATGCGATCCTCGAGGCGGGAAAGCTCCCAGGAGAAATGAACAGAGACTGTGATTAGAAGAACAATCGCCAGGAGAAAGAGGATGGCGGGCGGATATAGCACTCCCAGTCTCGAAGCTATGTTGTCGAGGAGCTTGGGTGATGCCGCGAGAAGGATCATGCCGGCACCCAATGACAGCCAAAGCATTGAGTACTTGGCTCTTAACTGTCTCCGGCGAACCAGCGCAACGATAAAGCTAACAGTCACTATGGCAAGGATCAGTACGACAAAATGTGCTCTTGCCGTCACGGGCTCAACACGTGTTTCCTGTTGCCCTTCGAGTACAGCGTTGCAATCAGCACGAGGACCCGGACGTAATGGTAGATCAGCTTAAGCCGGCTTTGAGAAGACGTTCCCTCCGAGCGATCATGCATTCGGGCCGGAACCTCCACGGCTTCGAGTCCCGATAGCAGTGCCATCAGCAAAGACTCGACCGATTCCATGAAATCGGCGGGATAACTGGCGGCAAAGTAACGAATGGCTCGACTACTAAACGCGCGAAAACCTGACGAGGTGTCAGAGAAACGGCGCCCTGTTCGAAGGTAGAGAAGATAAGAAAGCACCCTCATCGCTACCCTGCGGAAGTGGCCAACCTTGTAGCTGCTCTCCGGGAAGAAGCGTGTTCCAACGACAAGGTCCGCCCCTTCGTTGATTGCCTGCACGAGGGAGGGGATCTCACTCGCCTCGTGCTGACCATCCGCGTCAAACTGAACAACGCACTCGTAGCCGGCCCTCACCGCGTATTCAAAGCCGGTTCGGAGAGCGGCCCCGATACCGAGGTGAGTTGGCAGCCTAGCCACAGCGACGTTCTCGGCCTTTGCTACCGTGGCGGTCGCATCCGTTGAGCAATCATCCACCACCAGAACATCCCACTCCGGCAGAGCCGCGCGCAGCGCGGCGAGAACAGCCGGTAAAGCTAGTTCCTCATTGAATGCCGGAATGACGATTAGAGGTCCGAGCGAAGCTTGCTGTGAGGCGTTCACTCCTCGACTCTAGGTCACGCGCCAACCTGCCGGCCGCAATGCTCTTCGCGGGCTACTGCATCCTTTTGCTCGCTTGGGCAGTTGGAAACCCCCCCGGAGCTTCAGCGGATGAAACGTACCACTACATAAAGGCGCTGGGCGTAGCTCACGGCGAGTTTTGGGGAGAAGCCCTCCCCGTTGCGCGTCGGGAGACGGAGGCAGCTCCCCGGGGAGTAGACGCCTCACGACTATTTCAAGTTCCATCCGCACTGTGGTCGCCCAGTTTCTCTTGCAACGCATTCGACCCCCGCCGGCCAGCGTCCTGCCTTTCGGAGGACGAAGAGGCCCGTTCCGGAAGTGGACAGACGACGAAGCTCCTCTCCCCGGCAGGAACATATCAGCCATATCTCTACTCGATAGCTGGCCTCGCCGCGAGAACGGCGGGCGACCCAACAAGCGGATTTTACTTTGCTCGGTTCGGACAATTGGCGCTCAACATCCTGTTGATTGGGCTGTCAATCACTTCGGTGAAAGCAGGGAAGGATCCGGACGTCGCCCTCGTCGGGCTTCTCTTAGCACTCACTCCCATGGCCATTTCCTTGGCCGCGAGCGTGAACCCGAGCGGACCAGAAATCATGGGATCCGTTTGCTGCTTTGCAGCTGTTCTTCGCATCAAACGTTCTGAGGGGGCGTCGGGGTGGTTCGCTGGATCGGCGGGGGCGTCTGCACTCGTCCTCAGCCGACCTCCCGGCGTTATTTGGTTGGCCTTCATTGCGCTGGCTGTGCTCGTCATCTACCACCCCAACACGGCAGCGCGGCTCGTGAAGGAGGGGCGGCCACGAAGTTTCTACGCATTAGGAGCGACGGGTTTGGTCTTGGTTCTGACGGTTGCAACGCAGCTCGTCGTCCAGCCTGCACCCTTTACGAGAAACCCGTCGGAATTCGCATCATTCCTTTCGGCTTTCTCGGAGCTCCGCAGCCTGACCAAGGAAGCTATTGGTGTGTTCGGGTGGTTGGACACCTCAATGCCCTTTCTGGCCTATAGCGTCTGGCTCTTCTTGGGACTGACGGCCATACTCCTGGCCTGGCTTGTAGGAAAACGACAGCATAGGCAGCATCTGGGCCTGCTGTGCCTCGGAGTACCTCTCGTGAGCGCCTCCCTATCGGCTCTGTTGTTCAGACCATGGGGCCTCGGACGGCAGGGTAGATACTTCCTTCCGATCGCCGCTACGATTCCCTTGCTTTCTGCCGAGATTCTTCGAGAATCGCGTTCCCGCCTGGGGAAGCTATGGCCCAACAGTTTCCCTAGATGGGTCGCATCGGGCGTGGGCACCGTCCACCTTGTGGCATGGTGGTCGAATAGCCGCCGTCATTCCGTTGGAACCAATGGTCCGATTCTTTTCCTTATGGAACCTCGCTGGGTCCCACCCGGTGGGTGGTTCGTATGGTCCGTAGCCGCTTTACTAGGAAGTCTTTTGATCGCCCTTTCAGCATCTTCTGCCCCCGGACGCCGAGGCGTCACCATCGAAAGAGAGGGAGGCTGACGGCGACCGAGGGAGCCATGCGAAGACCTCGCGCTGCAAACACGCGATGAGATACTTACTCACTCGAGCTTGACCCTTCGGGATCGCAGAGATAGCGGAAGACCTTTTCGATCCACGGCTCCCAGGACGAATGGTTCGCCTGAATGGTAGTAAGACCGTTGTTCACGAGCCGCTGACGAAGACCGTCGTCCCTGAGCCCCCTCTCCATCGCTAAATGCAACCTTTCGGCGAGGGGCGGTGAGAGCAATGAGTTTTCCTCGTGCTTCAGTAGCCAGGTCGTCGCTGGATTGAAGTTGCTTACGACGAGACAACCGCTCGCCATCAGTTCGAGCGGTAGGTAGGAAGGATGCCTAGAAACGCTCAGCACGAGGCCCACGTCGCAGGTCCGGTACAGTTCCGCCGTCTCTGCGTAATCAAGAAGGCCGAGATGATGCATGAAGTCATCGTCGTGTTTCCCTTCCAAGGGAACCCAGGAACCGGCGGTTACGATCTCGACCCCCTCCCTTAAGCTCTCCTTCAGACCCCGGAGAGCGGTAGCGGCCAGCTCGTAGCAGTTGCGGGGATGACTAGGGCGGGCGTAGAGGAAAACCCGGTAAGGTCGATCTCCGCGCGATAAGCGCTCCCGCGGATGGAACACCTTCCCGTCCAGGGCGGGAACGAAGAAGGTTCCCCGCCCGCCGTAGATGCCCTCGTATATTTCCTTCAAAGTCTTGGTGTTGCAGATCCCGTAGAGGCCCATTCGGTACGACTGCTCGGTAAGGGCAGACGTCGTTCCAGCAGGGTAAAAAATGGGTTCGTAATCCTGAATGAAGTAGAACTTGCGCTTGGTGGACCGAACTCGCGATAGCGCATAGGCAGTGAGCCAAAAGGTCGCAATTGAAACGTCCGCCCACGGCGTCTCCCTGTCGGGGTCGTGCATCAGTCGCGGCGAAACTACTATCTCGGACTTTTGCTCCAATGCCGGAAACGCAAGGCGCATGCCCGAACGAATGAACTCCTCGGGCCCCGATCCCACTACCAAGAAGCGATTCTTCACGCCGAACCGCTCTTGGAACTGGTCGGCGAACCTGAAGATCGTGTTGATGCCACCGTAAAAGGGCGACTCGAAGTCGGGGATGAACCAGTTGATCGAACTGGGTCGAATGTGCCCCTTGTGAACTTCGTGCATACGTCGTGTCTCTTCAATGTGTTCGGGATCTACTTGGCAAAGAGCCGTTAACGCTAGTGCCTCCGCTCGCGGATCCTTTGGGGACCTAGGAACAATCTCTCTGCCCATAACTTTTGAAACCCGCGTCAATGGGCTCGGGTCTGTGGCTTCCGTTAACCGGGGAACGGGGTCTGAATAGGACAGGTTTGGGTTGAAGTAAGGATCCCCGCCTTTTAGGTGCTTCTGGTAAGCCCAATACGAAGCAAAGTAGTCCGCGCGGGGGACGGAGCCACCCCTCGTGGCGCCTTCTTTATGTACACATTGGGCGAAAGGCGTGCACACGACCCGCTTGCCGGACTTGAGAACCCGTAGGCAAAGCTCCACGTCACCTCCACACAACTGGAAGTTTGGGTCCCACCCTCCGATCTCCTCAAATACGGGGCGGGAGATCATTAGGCAAGCTCCGGTCACAGCGGAGAAGTTGCGGTACCACCGGGTCGAGCCCATAAGAG
>JALZBO010000085.1 GCA_030863545.1 Actinomycetota bacterium | reverse complement strand
GCACGAGGGAGGCCTCCCCCCTTCGAACCCTAACCAGGAAGCGGGGCCCATCCTCCGACTCCTCGCTCCACTCCTCCACGGCGTCGTTGCCGTGGAGGCGGGCCCAACCCGGCAACTCGAGGGCGCTCGTCCTCGAGGGGGTGGCGACGTCGATGGATTCGCCGGGCGCGACGGACCGAAGCACGGCGGAGAGCAGGACCTCGAGCCCGTCTCCGAACTCGATCGGCCCGGTGTCCACGCGCCTCACCGTCTGGTCCGTCCCCCTCCTAGTCAAGGTAGCCCTGCTCCGCCATCGCGGCCGTCAGCGCCTCATAACCGGACTCGTCGCCCGGAAGCCATCGCTTGACCCCCTCCAGGTCCATGGCGTTGCGGAGGCTCGGATCTTCGTAGTCCATCTCCAACAGGGCGTCCCTCCACCCACGGGCGACATCGTCGTCCAACGAAAGGGCCGTGAAGTTGCAGTGGTAGTACGCAGGGCTCCTCCACTGCACCTCGAGCCCCTGCACCGACGGGTGGGACTGAGCTCGGAGCTTTGCCCAAACGGGCGCCCCGAGCGCCCCGGCGTCGGCCGTTCCATCCGCAACCGCTCGGACCACCCGGAGCTCCGAGTCCCCGGTGTCGCCGTGCTTGCCAAGGTCTGTGTCGAAGCGGACCAGCTCGCACTCCGAAGCCGCGTCGAGTCCTTCCTCCTTGAGGTAGTAGAGGGGGAGGATCGCCGCATGCCCGGAGTCCCGGCTACCGAGGGCAAGCCTCCGGCCTTCGAGCTCCCGCACCTTCTCGAACCCCTCTCCTTTTCGGGTGACCACGACGCTTGCATAGTCGCTGTCCACGTCGCGCATCCCGAGGATCTTGACATCGGGAGCGGCGTGGCGAGCCCTTACGTACGCCGTGTTTGTGTTCCACCCGATATCGACCTGGCCCGAGAGGAGAGCATCGACCAGCCGCTCGTAGTTCGAGTACAGCACGTAGTCGATCGGGACACCCTTAGCCGCGAAGTACTCCTTGAAGGTCTCCCATATGGGGACCACCCTCTCGTGATAGGAGACGGCCCCAACGAGGATGGGGCTGGTGCCCGAGCTCACGGCACGGGCAGGCCCGCGAGGGCCTTCCCGATCCAATTCCGGAGGACGGCGTTGGTCGGTGCCATGACGGCTCCGGCCCGCGCGTCCCTCAGATACCTCTCGACGGGGAGGTCCGGGGTGTATCCGCGGCCCCCGGTCGCCTTGAGGGCATCCTCGGTCACCAACGCCGCCGCCTCCGTCGCAACTACCTTGCACTCCATGATGGGGACAAGTGCCCCAGGGTCGGCGTCGTCGCCGAGGCGGGCGGCCTCCCTCACCATCAACCGGGCGGACCTCGTCCTCATGTCCATGTCGGCCAGCAGGTGTTGGATGTACTGCACCTCCGCGAGCCTTCCGCCATCCGGATAACGGCGGTTCGTTACGTGTTCCACCGCAGTCGAGAGGGCGCCGGCGGCGATCCCAACGTTGACGGCCGCAAGGCCAATCAGAAAGTAGGGTGCGACGACGCCGAAGACGAGCTCAGCAGCCGACCCGGGCTTGCCGACCAAGGCATCCTTGCCGAGCGTCACGTTGCTGAGCTTCATCCCAATGCTGGAGTTGCCCGCCATCCCCAGGCCGTTCCACCGCCCTTCGAACTCGACCCCGTCGGCATCGCGCTCCACGAGGTACGCATCCGCCCCCTCCTCGGGTGACTGAACGAGCAGCAGCAGGTATTGGGCCTGGCCCCCCGAGGTGACGAAGCTCTTGCTGCCGCTGACCGTAACCGACCCGTTCCGGCGCTCCGCCTTGAGGGCCGGAGCGTAAAAGTGGGCTCCCGTCTCCCTCTCACTGAACGCGAGGGTTCCGATCGTCTCCCCTCGGGCAAAGCTGTCGAGAGCTTCCGATGCCTTGGTGCCGCCTCCCGCCGCGAGCGTGGCGGCGGTAACCGAGTGCATCAGGAAGACCATCGCCGACGAGGCGCAGGACGTGGCGATGGCCTCACAGGCTTCGGCGAGGTTGGTGAGCGATCCCCCGGTTCCTCCGTGGCGGTCCGGAACCAGCAGCCCGAGCGCGCCGGCATCCGCCAAGGCTTTGATGCTCTCGTGCGGGAACTTCCGTTCTCGGTCAACGGCCCCCGCGTTCGCGGCGATCGGTCCTAAAGCGACCTCATGGATCGACGCGATGACACCTTCGCTGGACATGACACAGCTTCCTTTCTACGACTGACGGGGAGCGAAGCCCAAACTGGGCCGGGAATCTCGACGCGGCGTCACCTCATCGCCGGCCCACCCCCTTAGGAAGCTGCGTACGCACGATGTTCAGTATATGAGCCGCTCACTCTTATCCGGTCTTCAAGAATTTGGACTGATGTGGAGGGCGGCAGGTAGCACCGCCAGCAACCGGTGACCCAACAAGCAGTGGGTTTCTGCAGCCTTCATCGAGTTGCTACTGTTAGCCCTAACTCTGGGGCGGGGGCATGTCCGAGGTCGATCTAGAGGTCGAGGCAAGCGAGCAGCTTCGGCGCGTCCAAGCGGTGAGCGAAGCGGCCCTCGCCCACCTGTCCGTCGACCGGCTCCTGGACGAGCTTCTGGAGCGGGTACGGGAGCTGCTTTCGGCCGACACGGCGGCGGTGCTCTTCCTCGAGGAAAGCGGAGGGCATCTCGTCCACACTGCCGGGAAGGGCCTAGAGGAGGACGCCTCGACTCCCGTCCGAATTCCATTTGGCAAGGGTTTCGCCGGGAGAGTCGCGGCCAGCGGCCGCCCCGTCACGATCGAAAAGGTCGACCGAACGAACGTTGTAAATCCGATACTTCTGCAAAGGGGGGTCGCATCCGTACTCGGCGTGCCCTTGATGGTGCACGGGAACGTGATAGGGGTCCTCCACGTCGGAACCCTCACCCCTCGCGTCTTCAGACCAGACGACGTCCAGCTACTCCAGATGGTGGCCGACCGCGTGGCGCTCGAAATCCAGGTTCGGGTTCAAAAAAGCCAAGCCGCGACGGCGGAGACCCTTCAACGGGCGCTGCTGCCGGAGGAGCTTCCGAAGCTCGAAGGCTTCGGCCTCGCCGCCCGGTACGTACCGGTCGGGGCGGGGATAGTAGGGGGCGATTGGTACGACGTCTTCACGACCCCATTGGGGTCCATATGCTTCGCGATCGGCGACGTGGTCGGGAGGGGGCTAGGGGCTGCGGTCGTGATGGGACGCTTGAGGAACGGCGTTCGCGCCTACGCCCTCGAAGAGCTGGCGCCCCACGAGGTCATGAAGCGGCTGAACCTGCTGCTCGAGCACTTCGACCCGGACAAGGTCGCGACCATGGTCTACGGTGTCATCGACTACGAAGGCCGAGTGCGGTTCGCGAACGCCGGACACCTTCCGCCTCTTTTGGTGAGGGCGGACACCGGCCCCGAGTACCTGGAGGGGGAGTCAGACCCCCTTCTCGGTGCAAGCTCCAGTAGCTCGTATTCCGTGAGGGCGGCTCAACTCGAGCCGGGCTCGACCCTCGTGCTGTTCACCGACGGACTGGTCGAGGATCGAGGGCCTCCCATCGATGAGGGCCTAGATGTCGTAGCGCAAGCAGCAGCACGGGCGGCAAAGAAGCCGGTCAGGCTGCTGTGCGACGAGATGATCGCGGCGGGCAGGAGCCACTCCCGGTTTGACGACGATGTCGCCGTCCTGTGCATGCGGTTTGAAGGCAGTCCGGAGCCACCGGCGGACTAGCGGATTGTCCAGCGGGTGCAGCAGAGACCCGGCAAGACGCCCCGCCTACTCTTGCACGGCGGGTTCCCAGGCGACGATCCTGCCCGCGGCCTTCGTCGCGTCGACCTCCACGACCTGACCGTCCGAGAATGCCTTCGTAGCCCGCTCGGCCCCCACGACGCAGGGGATTCCGAACTCGCGGCTCACGATTGCGGCGTGGCTCAACAAGCCTCCCTCGTCGGCCACGATGGCGGAGGCCTTCTGGATGCCGGCGGGGGCGTCCGTCCTGCTGGGGAAAGCCGACTCCGTCCCCATCTTGTCCGGCGTGCTGGCCTCCGTCACCAGCACGTCGCCGAGCTCGAGCCCAAGAACATCCAGGGGTTCGACGACAAGCTTGACGCGCCCGACGGCCCTCCCCAACGAGACCGACTGCCCACCGACCGCCGGATATTGGAGGTCCTCGGCAGGGCGCGAAGCGTAGCTGTTGACGTTCAGCTGCCCGTCGGATCGTTCCACGGAGAAGCCGTTTCGGATCCGGAGGTCGATCTCCTCGAGCGGCAGCGCCCCTCGCTCTTCGAGCGCGGATTCGATCTCCTCCACGGATGCGAACAGCGCCTGCAGCAGGTCGCAGCCGGCCGCCTGAGCGACTCGTGCAAGAAATGGCCTGGCGACGGCTTCGGCTTGCAGCTGGAGATCCGCACGAAAGCATCGCGAGGCGACCACGTCTACAAGAGCCCCGGCCAGCTCCTTCAGGGGGCCGGACGGCGAGAATCCAAGGATCTCTTCCAGCCGCTGCGACGGAGGCTCCTCGGCCGCCTCGGCTATCGTGTCGCTCTTCCAGCGCAGAACGATCTTCTGGATGCGCTCGAGAAGCTCGCGCGGCGACAGGGGGTCCAGCGTGTAGCTGCTAGCGCGGACCCAGCCGTACTCCTCGACATGACGTTCGATGAGCTGGTGGATGAGCGGGTAGTCGCTTTCGATGCCGGCAAGGGCCGTGCTGGGGAATCGGTCTCGGACCAGGTCGAGCGCCTCGGCATCCTTCGACACCTCCAGCGCGATGCGGTAGCAGCTTCGCATCTCCCTCACGGCTTCCGAGCCCGAGGCGGCGAGGCGAGCTACAGCCTCCGCCGCCTCCTCGGTGTCCGGCTTTCGGATCTCCTCCGTGATCCGGGCGATGACGGTTTGCCGGAGCTTTCCGCGGAGCTCGGCCGACGCTATGAGGAAGGGGACACCTTGCTTGACGCCGTCGCCGTACTCCGCGAAGCCCTCCCCAAGGTTCAGAGGCTGCTCCTCTCGGGCCGACTGGCGGGTCAGCGACCGAGCGGCGCTCAATAGGTGCTGCGCCGTCGAGGAGCAGTTGGCCTTGTAGCGAGCGAACTGCTCCGTCGACTCCCCCGTCTCGGCTGCAATTCGGCTCAGCCCCTCCCAGTCCTTCCTCGAGATCCAGTGCCAGCCGTACTCGTAGCGATAGCGCCGCACGCCGTACTCCCAGCCTGCCGATCGCTGGAACCACGGCTCCTGGATGCCCGATGAGGTGAGCGTGGCGAGCAGGACAGACTGCCCTGCCCTCACGATCTTCTCGTAATCCCCTTCCACTCGGGCTACCTCCGGCTAATCGCTGTGAGTGGGCGGGACTGCAGTATCCAAAGCCCGCGTTCGTCGAAGGCCCACTCTATGTCCTGGGCGACGCCCAGCAGGCTCTCGATCCGAAGGCCGACCTCCGTAAGCCGGTGAGCTTCGTCCTCGGTCAGCACCGGGGACTCCTTCTCCGAGTCCTTTACCTCCACGAGGCCCCCTCCCCCCGCTTGGGAGACGGGCGTGGTCATCCTCCGCTTGGTTGCGATCCTCGCCTCCAGCACGCTTCGGGTGGAGCGGGAGACCGTGAGCGAATCAGGAGTCACGAGCCCTCCGACAACGGACTCGCCCGTTCCGAAGTTGGCCTCGATGTACGAAGCGTCCTCGTCGGGTTCGAGGGGGTGCCGGGTGAACAAGACCCCCGCTTTTTGGGAGAGCACCTGGACCTGAACGATGACCCCGAGCGCCGGCGTCGGTCCAAGAGGCACTCCCACCGAGGCTCGGTAACGAAAGGAACCCTCGGAGAGATAGGACGCCCAGCACTGCTTGAGGGCGCCGACGAGAGCAGCCTCACCGGCGACGTTCAGCACGGACGTGAACTGACCGGCAAATGAGGCTGCGGGGGAGTCTTCCTCGCCCCCGGAAGACCTCACGGCGACCCTGTCGCTTCCCGCTTCCCGGCATAGGCGCTCGTAAGCGGCCATGAGCGGATCCCGGACGGCGTCTGGAAGGGGCGCTTCCCTTATCCGCTCCCGTACCTCGCTGAAGGTGCGGGGGTCGACCGATCGCGCTTCTCTGGGCCAGCCGATCTCGTTCTCGACGAGGTGCAGTACGAATGCGGCCGCCGAGACCGCGAAGAAGGGAGGAACCGGGAGGCCCTCCCCGGCCAGCCGCGCCAGGGTGAGCGCCTTGGCTCCCACGAGATCCGGCGCGGCGCCTTCGACCTCCTGTAGGTCGAGCACAAGGGAAGCCATCAACAGATTCTCGCGGGATGGCGGCGGATGGTGCCGCAGCCCGCCTTTACAGGTGGGAGCCGCGGCGCGCCTACTCCAAGGCGGCGACGGCCCTCGGGGTTACCCACCGCCGCTCGATGTTGGCCTCGTGAATCGCGTCGAAGACCGCCTGCACGGCCAGGCCCTCGTCCAGCGACGGGTCGGCGGGGGCGCCTTCGCGGACAGACATCCAAAAGTTCTTCGCAACGAGCTTGAAGGCAGCTTGCGAGCTGTTGTCGAGGGGTCCTTCGCTCTGTAGCTCCTCGCCCACGCGGCCCCACCAAACCTTGTAGTCCGAGTCGAGCTTGGCCGTCCCCTCGTCTCCGTATATCTCGACGAGGTCGCGGCGTTCGTGCCTGGCGGTGGCGACGAGGCTCATCACTCCCAGGCCGCCGCCCCGGAACCGCATCAGGACGCCGTACGCGTCTTCGGTGGTCACCTGGCGAAGGCCCCCGCCTTCCGTTGATCGCACAGGTACCCCGATCTCGGTGACGCCGGCGACCGCTTCCACATCGGGGAAGATTTGCAGGATCAGGTCGAGGTCGTGCACGCCATACCCCTGTAGCCGTCCTCCTGCGAAGGCCGCGTCGTGAACCCACGTGTATGGCCTCGAGTCGGGGTCGGCATGATCGGAGTGCACGAGAGATATCAAGACCATCCGGGGACGTCCGACGACCTCACGGGCCCTGCTAATCAGGTGGCGCCGGGTCTCTTTCATCCGCAGCTCATAACCCACGGCGCCGACGACGCCGGCGGAGCGAATCGCATCGACGATCATGCGTGCACGCTCGAGGTTCTCGGCAAGCGGCTTTTCGCACAGGACGTGAAGCCCGCGCGTCGCGGCGGGCACGGCAAACTCCACATGAGTCGCCACGGGGGTTGCGACGTGAACCGCCTCTAGACCCGGAAACGAGAGGAGCTCCTCGAAGTCCGACGTCCCCAGCTCCAAGCCGGCTTCTTCGGCCATCTTCCGCGCTCGTTCCGGACGGTGCGACCAGCAGGCGACGGGCTCGAACTCGTCGAGCTCCCGGTAGACGGGAAGGGCGACCTTGCGCCCGTATCCACTGCCGGCAATCGCAATCTTGATAGGCCTTGCCATGCGCAGATTATCCATGGCCAGCGGGGGGCAGCGGGCGGTTTTGACGACGTCTCCGCGGCGCCGTTTGGCAAGGCGTTTTCATTGCGAGAAGACACGACGTACGATTGCTCTCCTGTGACCACCCCCTCGAGCCAGCCTGCAGGGTCAGCTCTCGACACGGAAGCTGCTCCACCGCCTGCGGAGATTCCGAAGCGTCGGCGGGGGCCTCTCCTCGGCGTATTCGCCGTCACGATCTTCATTGGATCTGCGCTCCTCTTTCTCGTCCAGCCCTTGTTCGCCAAGATGGTGCTTCCTCTGCTCGGGGGGACGCCATCGGTGTGGGCGACCTCGATGGTCTTCTATCAGGCAACCCTCCTCGCCGGTTACGCATACGCGCACTGGAGCGTTGCCCGGCTCGGTACCAGGAGGCAGGCGCGCCTGCAGATGCTCCTCGTCTTGCTGCCCCTGCCGCTGCTCCCCATCGCGGTCCCGGAGGGCTGGGTGCCTCCGGCTACGGGCCAGCCGATTGTTTGGCTGCTGGGGATGCTGACCCTTTCGTTGGGCCTGCCGTTCTTCGTGCTGAGCAGCTCGGCCCCGCTCCTCCAGAGGTGGTTCGCGAGCACCGAACACGAGGCCGGAAGGGACCCGTACTTTCTCTACGCCGCGAGCAACCTCGGAAGCATGCTCGCACTCCTCGCGTACCCGTTCGTCCTGGAGCCGGCAATGCCCCTGGCCTCCCAGTCGCGGCTGTGGGCCGTGGGCTACGGACTGCTGGCGGCCGGAACGGTCGTGTGCGCGTTGGCCGTGCTACGGACGTGCCGAGATGAAGCTGCGATCAGGCAGGCGCAGACAGACGAACAAGGGGCGCCCGAGGGCAAGCCCGTTACCGCGACCCGGCGGCTCCGCTGGGTGGCCCTTGCTTTCGTCCCCTCCGCCTTCATGCTGGCCGTCACCACCCACATCAGCACCGACATCGCGGCCATCCCGCTCCTGTGGGTGGTTCCGCTTGCGCTTTACCTGCTCACGTTCATCCTGGCCTTCGCACCAAAGCCTGTTTCGTCGGTGTGGCCGGCTCGGCTGATGCCCGCGGTGATCATCCCGCTGGTGCTGGTGTTGCTGGTGGGCAACGCCACCCTTCCGCGCGTCGTCCTCATCGGCCTCCCGCTGGCCGCGCTCTTCGTGGCGGCTCTCGTCTGCCACACGCAGCTGGCGGAAGACCGCCCGCCACCTCGCCACCTCACCGAGTTTTACCTCTGGGTGGCGGTGGGCGGCGTTCTCGGAGGGATCTTCACCGCCCTGCTCGCGCCCGCGATCTTCGACACCGTGCTGGAGTACCCCCTCGTCATCATCATGGCGTGCCTGCTCGCCCCAACCCTTATCCGAAGGCCGATCAATGTGCGGAGGGAGCAGATCGTGCTGATGGTCCTTCCGGCCGGGGTCCTGCTCGCCACGGTCCTGCTCATCGCCGGAGCCGTTCGATGGTTGCCCACGATCGGGCGGATGGTCGCTCTCGCCACCGCCTTGTGCCTCTGCTCCCTGCTGATAACCCGGCCGCTGCGCTTTGGCCTCAGCCTTGGCGCGGTGATGGTCGCCGCATCGATGACCGCCACGGATCCCGGAACCGTTCTGTACTCGGGGCGCACCTTCTTCGGCGTTCAGCGAGTGCTGGAGGACAATTTGGGCTTTCACCGGCTCCTGCACGGAACGACACTTCACGGCATCCAAAGCACCCGCCCTCACCTGCGCCGCGAGCCCCTCTCCTACTACCACCGCGAAGGTCCCGTCGGACAGGTCATGACGGAGCATTCCGCCGCCAACGCTCCTCGGATTGGAGTGGTCGGGCTCGGGACCGGCTCACTTGCTTGCTACGCCCGTCCCGGCCAGGAGTGGGTCTTTTATGAGATAGATCCGGTAATGGAGAGGATCGCCCGGACCCCGCGCCTTTTCACCTACCTATCGGATTGCCCGGGCGATCACGAAGTCGTCCTTGGCGACGCTCGGATCTCTCTCGATCGCGCAGGGGATGGCCGGTTCGGCGTGCTCGTGGTTGACGCCTTCAACTCCGATGCCATACCGGTTCATCTGCTCACCCGGGAGGCGATCGAGCTCTACATGCAGAAGCTGGCCCCGGGGGGCGTCGTCGCCATTCACATCTCGAATCGCTACCTCGACCTCGAGCCGGTACTCGCCAACGTCGCTCGCGACCTCGACCTTGCTGGGCTTCACCGCTCAGACGGAGCGTCCCTCCCCCAGGCACGAGTCGGGAAGACGGCGTCCCAGTGGGTCGTGCTGGCGAGGAGCGCGGCCGATCTCGAGCGTCTGAGCGGTGACCGCAGGTGGCGCCAGCTTGCGGCCAAGCCCGGCTCCCGCACCTGGACGGACGACTTTTCGGATGTCTTTTCCGTCTTCCGCTGGCAATACCGCTAGCGTCGCGGACAAGCCATCAAGAACGAAGAAAGGACCTTCATGACTGCCAAACGCAGTGAGCCCGACACCCATCGGGGACTTTTCGACCGCTTTGCGGAGTTCTCGTCAAACACTGTCAGCCACGCGCCCTTCTTTGCTTTCTGTGTGCTGCTCGTCGTGCTTTGGGCTCCGACGTACGTGTTCGTAAGGAACTTCGATACGTGGCAGCTCTTGATCAACACACCGACGACGATCCTCACCTTCCTTCTCGTCGCAATCCTTCAGAACAGCCAGCGACGAGCGGAGCTTGCCCTCCAGCACAAGCTCGATGCGCTGGCCGACGGGCTCGCCGACCTCATGGAGCATTTCGTCGGCGAAGACGACGACGAGGCGCTACGGGAGGATCTCGTGGGCGACATACACGACCTCAAGGAGTCGATCGGCCTCGAGAAGAGGGTCTCCACGTCCGAGTAACGATCCTGCGGCCCATCTTCCAAGGGATCTCCTCGAGCCGAAGAAGCGTCCTTTGCAGCCGTGGACCGGTTCCTTCCGGGACCGGCGAGTTTCGCGGCAGCCGGAAGGGGAACCTCTCCTCGTGCCGTCAGGGGGAGGTGACGCGAGTCAACAAACAAGCACGCCCTCGCTCGGAGTGCGTCTTAGAAGGTGCTCTGGCAGGCGTTGTGGGAGGGGTGCTAGGTGGGCTGCCCAGCATGATCGGCCTCAGCTGGCGCGACTTGAACGCCTCGATCAGGGCCGCTGCTCATCTGGTGCCCGGCAACCGCAACGTAACCTCCCCTCCCGGGCGGTGGCTCCTTGGGGCGAGCACCCACATGTCGATATCGATCCTTTTTGCTGTTGCGTACTTTTGCCTCATCCGGAGGGCTGCGTTCGCGTACGGCATCGTGCTGTGGCTCGTCAACACCCGGGTCATCGCCCCAGCTGCTTTTCGCGAGGAGGACCGGAGCTTTGCGCTCGCCGATCATCTTTGCTGGGCGGCGATACTTCACGTCATGCAGCGCCTGCTCGACGGCGATTGCAAGAGCGAGTCGCCGGTGGTCCCGGTCTGGCGACGGGCCGGATCGGTGGCTGGAGGATGACGAGATGCCGAGAGTAGTGGTCGTGACCGGTGCTTCCGCGGGAGTTGGGCGGGCAACCGCAAGGAGGTTCGCTCGCCAGGGCGACAGCGTGGCGCTTCTCGCCAGGGGCGAGGAGCGGCTGGACGCCGGGGCGAGAGAGGTGAGAGCGGCAGGTGGGCGGGCGCTCCCGATTCCGGTTGATCTCTCCAAACCATCCGACGTGGAGGCCGCGGCCGACCAGGTGGAGGACGAGCTGGGGCCGATCGACGTCTGGGTGAACAATGCAATGACCACCGTCTTCGCGCCGATCTGGGAGGTGACGGCACCGGAATTCAGAAGGGTGACCGAGGTCAACTACCTGGGGACCGTGTACGGAACGATGGCCGCGCTCTCGAGGATGAGGAGCCGCAACCGGGGGGTGATAGTCCAGGTGGGATCGGCCCTCGCGTACCGCGCGATTCCGCTGCAGTCGGCCTACTGCGGATCTAAGCATGCGATACAGGGTTTCACGGAGTCGGTGAGGACCGAGCTCCTGCACGAGAAGAGCAACGTCAAGATCACGATGGTGCAGCTCCCCGCCTTGAACACACCGCAGTTCGACTGGTCCTTGTCGAGGATGAAGCGCCGGGCGCAGCCCGTCGCACCCATATACCAGCCGGAGGTAGCAGCCGAGGCGATCGTGTGGGCGGCAGCCCATCCCAGGCGCGAGCTGTGGGTAGGGGCAAGCACCGCGGCGACGCTTCTGGCAAACAAGATCGTGCCCGGCCTTCTCGACCGTTACCTGGGCAAGACGGGCTTCGACTCGCAGCAGCGATCCGAGCCCGAGGATCCGAACCGCCCCTACAACCTCTGGGATCCGCCTCCGGGGGACCCGGGCTCCCATGGAAGCTTCGGCGACAAGGCTCACGGCCGGAGCCTCCAGCTGTGGGCCGCAACCCGCAGAACCGCGATCGCAGCGGGGCTTGCCGGACTTGCCGCATTGGCTGCAATTAGATCGAGATCATCGTAAGCAGCTGTCGAGACAGCTTCTCTGGCCCCATCAGATCCAGATCGTCGTAGAAAGCTGTCGTACGCTCCGCTGGCCGCGATCAGATGACGATCGGTGTAGAGAGATAGCTGCGAGGGCTGAGCTTGCGTAGCACGGCAGCATGGTCAGAAGAACCAGACTCCCCGGACAAACGCAACCGTTCCGAAAGCCGCAATTGTTGCGAACGACGCCAGGACGAGATCGTGTCGTACCCGGCCTTTCTGCGTGAAGGCGGCGACGAGGATAGGTATCGGGAAGAGCGAGAGCAGCACGCGGGGGATGCTGAAGTACCAGCTGCTCGTCACGAGGGCCGCCAAGGTTACGCCCATGAAGGTTGCATAGCCGAACTCGCGCCGGACGGCCGCCCAGATCGTGAACGCTATCCCAAGCACCGCCGCCGCAACCTCGAGCCGCATCGCAATGAAAAACCCCGTGCTGGCGCCCGACCACTTCGACCCATCGATCGTCGCGCGGAAGGATTCGACGGGGCCGACGAAGGACCGGCCCCACCCAAGTCGCTGGTCCACCAGAAAGTAGACAGGATTGCCGCGGGTCCGCCAGAGGTAGAAGGCGTAGAGCACGAGCGGCAGCGCCCCGACCACGAGGGCGCCGATCGCAGCCGCCGCCTTCCTGCGCGTAAGGCCCTTCTGGCGGAGCAGCTCGACGACGAGGCCGGCCAGCAGCGCGATTCCCATGACCCGCGCCCCCACCGCCAACGCTGCAGGAAGAGCGCTCCACCCCCACCGCCCCGACCTTGCATAGGAAAAGGCCGCGATCGCACCGGCGAGGAAGACAGGCTCCGTGTAGGGCGCTACGAGGAACACGGCCGTCGGGAAGAACGCAAGGTACAGGACGGCGCGCTTTCCGGCGTCTTCCGACCCGAGGTCACGCCCCGCGAGGTGCGACAGATAGGCAAAGGCAACGAGACAAGCGGCGGCATTGATGGCCAAGCCCGCGATGACCGGCGATACGCTCGTCACGGAAACCGCTCGCACCAGCAGGGGAAACGCGGGAAAGAACGCCGTCGGGTGGGGGTCGGCCTCCGGCACGTACCCGAAGGTTGCGATCCGAAGCAGTATGTCCGCGTCCCATCGCCGCCAGATCTCGAGGGCGGAACCCGTAGGCGCTCCCCTTGCCGGCGAGAAGAACCAGTGCGCTAAGTAGCCGACGGGCAGGAACACCAGCCGGGTAAGAACGACGACGGCGGCTGCGTACCGCCAGTCTGCGGCCGACGGGTGAGGGGAGGGCCGAGAGTCGGCTTGGGGGGGCTGCCCCGACGAGGGGACCCGACCTCCAGAGGCCGAGACGGGCTCGCGCAGCTCCTCGGACATTCCCGGAATCGTAAAGGACGACGCGGGTCAAACACGCGCTTACCATGGAAGCCAACCGCTAGAGATACGCGCCCTGAGGAAACGGGCAACTTACCCAATGAACTTAGATCTTCCAACCGGCACGGTCACCTTCGTGTTCACCGACATCGAGGGCTCGACGAAACTCCTCCAGTCCCTGGGCAACCGCTACGACGCAGTCCTCTCCGCCCACAACCGCATCCTTCGCGAAGCGTTCACGCGCTTCGGAGGCAGGGAGGTCGGAACGGAGGGGGACTCGTTCTTCGTCGTTTTCCCTAATGCGCGCGGGGCGGTAGAGGCGGCTCTGCTCGCTCAGATGAACCTCGACGCGCATGACTTTTCCGACGGCGTGAAGGTCCTCGTGCGAATGGGAATTCACACGGGTGAGGGGAGGGTGGTCGAGGACAACTACCGGGGGATCGATGTCCACCGCGCGGCGAGGATTGCCGCGGCGGCCCACGGAGGGCAGGTGCTCGTCTCGGCCGCGACGAGGGCTCTGGTGGCCAGGTCCCTGCCGGAGTCCGTCCAGCTGACCGACCTCGGCACGCACCGGCTCAAGGACCTCGAGCATCCGGAGCACCTGTACCAGCTCGAAGCAGAAGGACTGCCCTCGGCTTTTCCCCCACCTCGCTCACTCGAGTCCACGCCTCACAACCTGCCAACTCCCCTGACCTCCTTCGTCGGCCGCGAGCGAGAGCTTCGGGAAATAGCCAAGAGACTGCGCGACAACCGGCTCGTTACGCTTACGGGACCAGGCGGGACCGGAAAGACGAGGCTCGCCGTCCAGGTCGGCCACGCCGTCATGCCGGAGTACGAGGACGGGGTCTTCATGGCCTTGCTCAGCTCGGTGGCGGACCCGGCGCTCGTCCCGTCCGCGATCGCCCAAGCCCTCACGCTTCGGGAGCAGGGCCCCAACCCCCTCGAGGAGACGGTCAAGCAGCACGTATCGAGCAAGAACATGCTGCTGATCCTCGACAACTTCGAACACCTGCTCGACGCGGCATTCTTCGTCGCAGAGCTCCTGAATGCCGCTCCGGGCCTCAAGATCCTCGTGACGAGCCGGGCCGCTCTTCACCTTTCGGCGGAGCAGGAGTTCTCCGTCCCGCCTTTGTCCCTGCCTGACGCCGAGAGTATTTCTTCGATCGACGAGCTGCAGGGGTCGGAGGCGGTAAGGCTGTTTCTTCAGAGGGCGAGGGCAGTGCGGCCCGACTTTGCCCTGACCCCTCAAAATGCTCGCGACGTAGCCGAGATATGCCTTCGACTCGATGGCTTACCCCTGGCACTCGAGCTCGCCGCAGCTCGGATCCGCATGCTCGAACCACACGAGATAGCCAGGCGCCTGGATAGGAGCCTGAGCTTGTTAACCGGAGGTGCTCGTGACCTTCCCGCTCGCCACCAGACCCTTCGCAACACGATCGCCTGGAGCTACGACCTGCTGGACGAGCCGCTGAGGGAGGTCTTTTGCAAGCTGGGGGTGTTCGCGGGCGGGTTCTCACTGGAAGCAGTCGAAGAAGTCTGCTGCGAGGACGCCCTGGACCGGCTCGAGACCCTCGTCGCCCAGTCCTTGGTGAAGCCGGCGCTCGATCCGTTCGGAGGACGATACCTGATGCTGGAGCCGATCCGCGCCTACGCGCTCGAGCGCCTCGAGGAGAGCGGGGCCGCGAGCGCCACTCGCGAGCGGCACGCCGAGTTCTTTCGGTCGCTGGCAGGGCGGGCTGCGAGCGAGATGCACGGAAAGGCGCAGGTGGAGTGGCTGAGCCGTCTGGAGGTCGAGCACGGCAACCTGCGAGCGGCGATGTCTTGGACGCTGGACTCGGGCAACAACGAGGCAGCGGCCCAACTCGGCTGGGACCTGTGGATGTTCTGGTGGCTGCACGGGCATCAGGAGGAGGGGCGGCGTTGGATGGAGACACTCCTCGGAAGGGAGCTCGACGAGCACGCGCGCGCCCTCGCCCTCGCGGTCGCCGGATCGATGGCCCTGGTGCAGGGCGACCATCCTTCATGCCAGCGGTATCTGAGAGAAGGCATCGAGCTGGCGAGGCAGACCGGGGATCATGTCCGCCTGGCGCTGGCCCTGCACAACCTCGGCCTGTCGGCCCTCAACGACTCCGACTTCGAAACTGCCTTTGCATCGTTCGAGGAGGCCCTGCCCCTTTTCTTGAAGGCGGGGAACGAGCAGATGATCTCGGGGCTTCGGACGCACCTCGGAACGGCCGCATTCATGCGGGGCGACCTGGATCACGCGGAGCGGGAGACGCAAGAGGCGCTGTCGATCGCGCGCCGTCTCGGCGACCGCATCAGCACGTACTTCGCCCTCCACAACCTCGCCCAGGTCGCCTTCGCCAGAGGCGATACCGAGGCGGCCGCGCCGTTGATAACGGAAGGACTGACTCTGGCCGACGAGGTTGGAAGCCGCCCCCGGCTCAGCTACTACCTTGAGGGCTTCGCCCTCGTTCTGGCAGCCAGAGGCGACACACTCCGGGCAGCACGCTTGTTGGGCGCGTCCCACGCCCTCCAAGAGGATGCCTCGGTTCCGACCTACAGGTATCTCAAGCCACCCGAGCCGCTCTACTCGCGAATCGTTGGGGAGCTGCGGTCCAGGATGGGGGAGCAGGCGTTTGATGCTGCGCTCAGTGAGGGACGTGATCTGAGCGCCAAGCAAGCGGTCGCATACGCGCATGGCGAGGACTTCAACGCCTTGACGGGGGCGGGCCTGTTCACCTCGCCCGCAGCGAAGCAGCCCCCGGATAACGGAGCTCCGGAAGCGGAAACGCGGCCGCTCGTCGGCCGAAAGCATGAGCTCGAGCTGATGGAAGGAGCGCTTCGCCAAGCGGATGAGGGCCGGGGCGGGGCGGTGTTCATCCAAGGCGAGCCCGGCATCGGCAAGACGCGGCTGGCTCAGGAGGTCGTAACGCTCGCAAGGGCCAGAGGCTTCTGGTGCGCGGTCGCCGGGGGTGCAGAGGCGGGAGGTACACCGGCGTACTGGCCCTGGTCGCGTATCGTCGCCTCCCTGCTGCAGGTTGCTCGGCCGGGGCTTGTCGAGGGGTTGGGGCCGGGTGTCGCGCTGCTCGCCCAGGCCGTGCCCGAGATCAAGGAGCTCACCGGCCCGATCGAGCCTCCGCCGCCGGTCGACCCAGATACGGGTCGGATGCTCTTGTTCGAGACGGCAACGTCCTTTCTCCTCGCCCTAGCCCGGGAGAAGCCGCTGTTGCTCGTCATGGAGGATCTTCAGTGGGCGGACGCGGCGTCGCTGCAGCTGCTCGGCTATCTTGCCCCCCGCTTGCCAGCCGCGCCGGTGCTCGTCCTGGGAACGTACCGCCCCGGTGACGTCGCACCCCACCACCCGCTCAACGAGGCGCTTGGCGCCCTGGCGCGACATCAGGTCGCCCAGCATCTAGAGCTGAGCGGGCTCAGTCCGGAGGAGGTTCGAGTGCTCCTGGCGAACATGATTGGGCGCGACTTGGCCGAGCGAGAGGTTGTTGAAGCGGTCGTTAAGCGGACAGAAGGCAACCCCTTTTTCGTGACGGAGCTGGCGAAGCTGCTCGCCTTGGACCCCGGCATGGATGCGAAGTCGGTCTCGCGGGCGGTGCCGTCGGGAGTCCAGGATGTCCTTCGGCGGAGGCTCGCGTCTCTTCCCGAGAACAGCGCGGCCTTGCTCTCGCTCGCGGCGGTCGCCGGACGGGATTTCGAGCTGAGAGTGCTCGAGGTGGCGGGCGATATCGGGCCGGAGGAAACGCTTGCTCAGCTCGAGGCCGCTCTGTCGGCCGGGCTGGTAAAAGAGCACTCGGACTCTCCGGGAGTCTTTAGGTTCAGCCATGACCTGATAAGGGAGACGATCCTTGGCGGGCTCACCCCGTCCAGAAAGGCCCTCCTCCATGCGAAGGTCGGTAAAGCCATCCAAGAGCTCTCCGGCGACGCCGGCCATCCGATCGAGCTCGCGCACCACTTCTTCGAAGCGGTGCCCGTCACCGGGCCAGAGCCCGCAATCCCTCTCGCCCTTCGGGCAGCCGAGGCCGCCCACGCATGCCTTGCGTACGAGCAGGCGGAGGACCAGCTGCGCAAGGCCCTGGGCCTCATCTACCGGCTCCCGGAGAGCGCCGACAGGGACGTGACCGAGCTCAAGGCGTTGCTGGGACTCAGCTCCTTGCTGACGATGACGCTCGGGTTCGGGGCGCCTGAGACCGGGGAGGCCCTGAGCCGTGCGCAGGAGCTCTGCAGGCGGCTAGGCCAAACGAAGGAGATGGCGGCCGTGTTGTACGGGCTGACGATCTTTCACGTGGTCAGCGCTCGGTACGAAGACGCGAGGCGGCTCGCGGAGGAGCTCATGGCGTTCACGGCTCACTCGGACGATCCGGCGGAGAAGATGATCTCGCACCTGGCATTTGGAATCGTCGCGCTGCACCAGGGAGAGGTGAAGCTGGCGCGGAATCACCTGGAGCAGTCATTGGCGGGCCAATCGGGGCCGCGGGATCCGTGGTTCGGGGCCTGGTTTCCCCTAAACCCCAGGGCCTTTACATCGACCTTCCTGGCTTGGGCGCTGTGGATGCTCGGGGAGCGAGAGCGAGCGAGAGCTCTCACGCGGGAAGCGGTAGAGATGGCGAGGTCTGCGGGCGACCCGTTCACCACTTGCCACTGCATCGCATTCGACATCTTCATGGCGATTGGGCAGGGGGACGTGGAGTACGTCGCCCCCCGGGCCGAGGAGCTGAAGCGGCTGGCAACAGAGCACCGGTTCCCCCTCTACGTAGCAGACAGCGTGATCTTCGACGGGTGGACGATGGCCCACAAAGGGCAGCCCGAAGCCGCCGCCGCCAAGATCATCGAAGGCACGCGGGCGCTCGCAGCTACCGGTGCCAAGATGCTCCAAACGCTCTTTCAGGCCTTCCTCGC
>JALZBO010000025.1 GCA_030863545.1 Actinomycetota bacterium | reverse complement strand
GTCAGATGGAGACCCTCGTCACCAACGAGGAGATCGACCGAGCGGTGAGGGAGCCTCCTTCGGACACTCGCGCCTACTTCCGCGGAAAGGTGCTCCAGCGCTTCTCCTCGGACATCACAGCCGCGTCGTGGGATGGCGTCATCTTCGACACAGGCAGTGACTCGCTGCAAAAGGTCCCGATGCTCGAGCCACTGCGAGGTACGAAGCAGGCGACGGGGGAGCTCATCGAGTCGTCGACCAGCTCGGCGGACCTCATCGAGAAGCTTCGAGGCTGATACGTTCACCTCGTTTAGAATGAGTCCGAGGTGATCGACTGATGCCGTCCGGAGAAGAGCAGAAGCGTGCAAAGAGAAGGCCGGCCTCCGAGGCCGAGGTCGACGCGCCGCCGAAGACCGAGCGAAAGAGCACTGAGCAGGTCGACAAGCTCATCGACGAGATCGACGAGATCCTCGAGGAGAACGCCGAGGAGTTCGTGCGCTCATACGTCCAAAAGGGCGGTGAGTGAAGTACATCCCTAACTATTAGGGATAAACCGCACGTCCAGCTTTAGTAACTCGCTAATCGGTAGCTGAACTCTCGAATGTTCACTCGATCGGCGCACCTTTACGACGCGGTCTACACGACGATGAAGGACTACGCTCGGGAAGCCGAGCAACTACATCGGCTGATCCAACAGAGGGTGCCGGAAGCGAGAACGCTCCTCGACGTAGCATGCGGCACCGGCCTTCACATCGAGAAGCTCTCCAGGCACTACGAGGTAGCCGGACTCGATCTCGATCGTCGAATGCTCGAGGTCGCTCGCCGAAGGCTCCCCCACGTCTCGCTTCACGAGGGCGACATGGCCACGTTCTCATTGGGAACTCAATTCGACGTCGTCACCTGCCTTTTCTCGAGCGTCGGGTACCTGCTCACTCTCGATCTGCTCCGACAAGCAATGTCGAAGATGTTTCGCCACGTCCGCCCCGGAGGGGTGCTCATCGTCGAGCCTTGGATCACGCCCGACGATTGGGATGCCGATCAGCTGGCGGCCGTCTTCGTGGACCAGCCCGGGCTGAAGATCGCCCGCATGAGCGTCTCATCCAAAGATCAGGAGCGGGCGCTTTTCGTCTTCCATTACCTGGTCGGAACGCGCGACGGCGTCGAGTACTTCACCGAGCATCATGAGACGAGGCTCCACTCGCACGAGGAGTACGTCGGCAGCCTGGAGGCCGCGGGCCTGGTGGTCGAGTACGAGCCCGAGGGGTTCATGGGACGAGGTCTCTACATCGGGCTGAAGCCGCACCACGACGATGCTTGAGCAGTCGTGTGCCGCTCGGCCCTCGTCAGTGCAGCCCTAGCCTCTAGCCGGGTATGAGCCCCTCGTCCGTGAGGAGGTCGCGCACCTCCTCGATGGTCGAGTCGGGCCCAGGCAGGACGAGATCAGAGGGGCCTAGGTAGTCCTCGGGCAGCTCCTCGCCCTGCTCTCGTACGGCGGCCAGCAGCTGCCCCAGCGCCTGGGCGAAGGCGTCGTCGTCGTTCGACTCGACGGCTTGCGTGATGAGATCGTCGAGCTTGTTGAGCGCATCCATCGCTTCCTCGCCGACCCGGTACTGGCCGGAGCCGAGGATGCGAAGGATCACCGCGAGTCCCCTTCGACTCTTTGCGCCTCGATCTGCTTGGGGGCCTGCGGTCCTTCAAGCTCCTGTTTGAGCCGTGCTATCTCGAGATCGACTCCCGACGTCTGAGAGACGCGATCCAGCTCCGCCTGCAGGGGATCACTCGGGCCGGTGAGATCTTCGAGGGCTCCGGAGGCGATCATCTCGTCCAGGGCTCCGGCTCTCGCTCTCATCTGTTCGGTTCGGTCCTGCGCCCTCTGCATTGCAAGGCCGACGTCTCCCATCTCCTCGGAGATCCCCGTCACGGCCTCGTTGATCTTGGTTTGGGCCTCCGCGGCCGTGTAAGTGGCCTTGATCGTCTCTTTGCGAACCCTGAACGCGTCGATCTTCGCCTGTAGGCGGCGTGCCGCCTCCGACAGCTTCTGCTCCTCTCCGTTCAGCTGGTCATGCTGCGCCTTGAGGTCGGCAAGTTGTGAAAGTAAAGCCGCTCGCCGCGAGACGGCCTCCCGCGCCAGATCCTCCCGGTTCTGGGAGAGAGCCTGCCGAGCCTGATCCTCGAGCTTCGCAGCAGTTGCTTGAAGTTGCTGGGCTTGCAGCTCGACGCGCTTGCGCGACGTCGCCACGTCGGAGAGACCGCGACGGACCTTTTGCAGAAGGTCCAGCTGCCGCTCGTAGGAGTAGTCGAGTGTTTCCCTGGGATCCTCTGCCCGCTCGAGCGCCTTGCTCGCCTTTGCCTTGAAGATGGCGGAAATCCGCTGCGCGAGTCCCATCTATCCTCCGATCGTCTCCCCTGCCGGTTGTGATCCGGGACGGGAAGCTAACCTCAGCTCCTACGACTCAGTGCCCCCGCTACGCCCTTTCGAAACCTCGGCCCCTCACTGCCCTCCGAAGTCGCCTCCGCCGAAGTCGCCCCCTCCGAAGTCGCCTCCGCCGAAGTCGCCCCCACCGAAGTCGCCGCCCCCGAAGTCGCCACCGAAATCTCCTTCACCGGAGGTCCCAGAGTGTCCGCCGAAGCCCCCGCCGATGAACGGTCCGCCAAAGCCGAAGCCATGGCTGAAGAGCGACCCTATGAGCAGACCCTCGAGGAGCCCGAAGCCACCGAAGTAACCACCGGCCCAGGGCCCATAGTAGGAGGGCGCATCGTAGTAAGGCATACGCTCTCCTCGAACCGTGATCTCGCGCGTCATCGGCTCCTCCCCTTCCTCAACCCGCAAGGCGTCCGCGGCGCAAGCGGGAACCCGGCGCGGCGCGCCTCCGTCAGGAGACCACTCCACGTCTCTCACGGAGGGACCGTGGCGGGGGTCGAAGAAGCACGGCGGGCGGTGCTCCGGAAGCGCGCGACCTTCCAGGCGGGCCTTGGCACGCTCCATCGCGTACCTTCCCTCCTCCAGCGCGGCTGTCACGGGCTCCAGATCCTGTGGACGTTGGGCGCGATCGAGCTGGCTCGTCGCCTTTTGGTATGCATCGAGGGCTTGAATGTAGTCCTGCTTGGCTGCCGGCTCGGCATCGGGCATCTCGATGGCAAGGTCGAGACCGCGCAGGTCGTCTCCCAGCGCGACGAGGTCCGCCATCGCAACTTCCCGCACCTCTTCGAGCTGCCGCCGCTCCTCCTCCCGCCTGCGCTTGGATTGGCGGAAGAGGTAGTACCCTCCGGTGCCGAGGCCGAGGACCGCCAACCCGCCCAGCACGGCGCCGGAGCCACCACCGTCACCTCCCCCGGTCTCGGCGCCCCCCTCTCCCCGAGCGACTTGCCCGATGCGGTCGACGAAAGCGGTGAGCACGGCTGCCACGCCCTCCCCGGACTGCTCGCGAACTACGTCGGAAGCGATCTCCGGAACGGTGCCGGTCGGCAGCGTACCCGTGTTGCCCGCCCTCATCTCATCCCCGACGACGACCACATACGTCCCGTCGCGCCGCACCGACCTCGCGAGGCGGCGCAGGACCTCGTCGGTGCTGCCGCCGGACTCAGACCTTGCCGCTTCCGGCAGGACCGCGATGTATATCGGCCCCGCCTCCGACTGAGAGATGCGCTGACGCAGGTTATCGGCCTCGCTTTGAGAAAGACCGGGGCTGGCTTGGGGGTCGACGTAGACGGGGTCTCTGGTCAGCGCGTCGGCGGCTCGGTCGACGACGGACGCCGTCGTCGTCTGCGCAGACGCCGGTGTGGCCAACACTAGAAGGCCGGCTACCGCTAGGACAATCCGAACGAGGTGGCCACGCATTCCACTAGTGTGACCCAACTTGGACAACATGGTTAAACCGGCGCTGCCTGCCCAGACGATTCTCGCAGGACGCCGACAACGATTAGCAACTATACATTCAGAGATGTCACATATACTTATGGCACAGTAGAGTCAACGACGAATGGGTATCCTGATGGCAATGTCCGAAAAGTTAACCATCGACGAGGTCGCCAGAGCGGCAGGCACCACGAGCCGGAACGTCCGAGCTCATCAGAGCCGGGGCCTTCTTCCCCCGCCCAAGATCAAGGGTCGCGTGGGCTATTACGACGAGGATCACGTAACTCGACTAAAGCTCATTGCGCACCTCCAGCAGCGGGGTTTTGGTCTCTCGGCAATTAACGACCTGCTGCACGCATGGGAGAAGGGAAGCGGTCTGGCCGAGGTCCTCGGGTTCAGCGAGGCGTTGACTGCACCTTGGAGCGACGAGGTCCCGGAGGTCGTGTCTCGCGAGCGTCTGGAGGAGATGTATCCCGAGATTCGGGAGGACCCGGCATTGCTGCAAAGAGCCGTCGAGTTGGAGCTTCTCACTCCGGAAGGCGACGGCTACAAGACGCACAGCCCCCGATTGCTGCGCGTCGGTGCGGAGCTGGTATCCGTAGGGATCCCGCTTGCGGAGGTTCTGGATCAGGCTGCGGCCCTTCGTCGGGATATGTGGAACATCGCCGTACGGCTCGTCTCGATGTTCACGAAGCACGTGTGGGAGCCGTTTGTCGAGGGCAAGCGCCCGGACCAGGACTTGAGCGACATTACTGAGATCCTCCAACGGACGCGGCCGCTGGCTGCAGAAGCAGTGCAGGCTTTCTTGGCGCTTGCGATGCAGCGCGCGACGGAGGAGGCAACGAGCAACATGCCGGAAACCTGGTCGCCCAGAGAGGAACGAGATTAGGCAACGACCGGCCCTGACGGCGTCATTTGGGCCATCCCCAGGGGGGAGGCTCCGACCTTTTTCCCGCCGTTTGGCGCTTACAATTCGGTAGATGGATCCCAATCACCCCTTTGATCCCATGCCTGCCGCGGCCGCTGACTACGCGTCCTTCAGCAGCCTCCTTCGACGCACCCACCCTGATTTCATCCCGGACACGAAGCTCAGCGCCCCCATCGATACGGGGCACGCAACGACCGTGCTCGCTCTCCGTTACTCGGACGGGGTGGTGATGGCGGGCGACCGGCGAGCGACGGAGGGGTTTTCCATTGCCCATCGCTCTATAGAAAAGGTGTTCCGCACGGACCGCTGGTCCGCGGTTGCGATTGCCGGTTCGGCCGGTCCGGCGATCGAGATGACGCGGCTGTTCCAGGCGGAGCTGGAACACTACGAGAAGATCGAGGGCGAGCGCCTAACCCTCGAGGGGCAGGCAAACAAGCTGGGTCAGATGGTCCGGGCGAACCTGCCTCTGGCGATGCAGGGCTTGGTGGTCATCCCGCTGTTTGCCGGCTTCGATGAGCGGAAGAAGACCGGCCGCATCTTCAAGTACGACCTGACCGGAGGGCGGTACGAGGAAAGCGACTTCTGGGCGACGGGATCGGGCGGCCGGGATGCGAGGGCAACCATCAAGAAACGGTATCGCCTGAGCATCAGCCGGGATGAGGCGCTTAAAGTAGCCCTGGAAGCCCTCTTCGACGCCTCGGAAGAGGATGTCGGGACCGGTGGGCCAGACGTCCTTCGCCAGATCTACCCGAACATAGCTTCGATCTCGATGGAGGGCTTTGTCGAGATCCCCGACGAGGAGATCGGCAAGCTGTTCGACGACCTGCTGGACGAGCGGCAAGCCGCGGGGCGCTCTCCGTCGGAGGAGACCGTCCCGGGCACTGAACCACCGGTGGTGTGATGAGCCTTCCCTTCTACGTCTCCCCCGAGCAGTTCATGAAGGACAAGTCCGACTACGCTCGGAAAGGGATCAAGCGCGGGAAGTCCGTGCTCGCCCTCGACTTTCGGGACGGCGTGCTCTTCGTGGCCGAGAATCCCTCCTCGACTCTTCACAAGATCTCCGAGATCTACGACCGGATGGCGTTTGCAGGCGTAGGAAAGTTCAACGAGTTCGAGAGCTTGCGGATGCACGGCATTCGGCAGGCCGATCTGCGCGGCTATTCATACTCGAGGGAGGACGTATCGGCCCGCGGACTCGCCAACTCGTACTCGCAGATCCTCGGCCAGATCTTCACTGAAGCCTTGAAGCCCTACGAGGTCGAGATCCTGGTTGCGGCCGTCGGCGAGACCCCCGACGAGAACGAGCTCTATCACATCCTCTACGACGGCTCGGTGGCCGACGAGTCGAACTTCGTGGCGATGGGCGGGCAGGCGGAGGAGCTATCCGCTTTCCTCAGAACCCACTACGTGTCCGAGATCACGCTCGAGGAAGCCGTGAGGCTGGGGGTAGCGGCTCTCAAGACCGTTGACACTCGAGAGCTCACCAGCGACAACCTCGAGATCGCCGTGCTGGACCGTAATCGAGAGCGACGCAAGTTCGTGAGGCTGACCGACCCACAGGTCGGCGAGATCCTTTCTTCCCCTTGAACGCGACACCGGCCCGCCCTCTAGCCTTCCTCACGGTGGAAGCCTTCTCGGCCGCCCGGGAGTAAGGACGGGAAATGGAACGGCGGATCTTCGGACTCGAGAACGAGTACGGCGTAACGTGCACGTTCCGCGGGCAGAGGCGCCTGTCCCCCGATGAGGTGGCGCGCTACCTATTCCGGCGGGTCGTCTCGTGGGGGCGCTCGTCCAACGTCTTCCTCGAAAATGGCGCCCGCCTCTACCTCGATGTCGGGTCCCATCCCGAGTACGCGACTCCGGAGTGCGACGACATCAGGCAGCTCATCGCCCACGACAAGGCCGGTGAGCGGATTCTCGAGGCGCTGGTCAACGCGGCCGAGCTGCGCCTCAGAGAGGAAGGCATCGCGGGACAGGTATACCTGTTCAAGAACAACACCGATTCGGCAGGGAACTCTTACGGGTGCCACGAGAACTACCTCGTGTCGAGGTACGGAGAGTTTGGAAAGCTCGCCGAGCACCTGATCCCCTTCTTCGTATCTCGCCAGATCTTCACGGGGGCCGGCAAGGTCCTTCAAACGGCACGGGGCGCCCTCTACTGCATCTCCCAGAGAGCCGAACACATCTGGGAGGGCGTCTCCTCCGCGACCACCCGCTCCCGTCCGATCATAAACACGCGGGACGAGCCTCACGCCGACGCCGAAAAGTACAGGCGTTTACACGTAATCGTCGGAGATTCGAGCATGAGCGAGTACACGGCCTGGATAAAGATCGCGACTACCGCCGTCCTCCTTCGAATGCTCGAAGAGGGGGCCGTCATGCGCGACCTCTCCCTAGAGAACCCGATTCGTGCGATCCGCGAGATCTCCCACGACATCACCTGCCGCCGCCGGGTGAGGCTAGCCAACGGGCGGGAAGCTTCCGCGATCGAGCTGCAGTGGGAATACCTGAGCCGGGCAGCGAAGTTCGTGGATCGCCGGGATGACCCGGAGATGAAGGAGGCAGTTCGCGCGTGGGAGGAGTGCCTCATCCTGTTGGAGGACGACTTCACGCAGCTGGATACAAAGGTCGACTGGGTGATGAAGTACCAGATGATCCAGAGCTACAAGGCCAAGCACGGCATGGGTCTGGGGCACCCCAAGCTGGCGCTCATGGACCTCGCCTACCACGACGTGAGCCGCCGCCGCGGCCTCTACTACCTCCTCGAGCGAAACGGACTTGCCGAGCGCTACGTAACCGACGCCGAGATCGATACAGCCAAGCTCGAGCCACCCCAGACCACGAGAGCGAAGCTGCGGGGGGAGTTCATCAGGACCGCCAAGAGGAGGCGGAGAGACTTCACGGTCGACTGGGTCCACCTCAAGCTCAACGACCAGGCCCAGCGGACGCTGTTGTGCAAAGACCCCTTCAAGCACACGGACGAGCGCGTCGCGAGGCTGATCGCCTCCCTCTGATCGCCCTTAGAATCGAGGGGGATGCCTAGCTTCGATACCGGAGTAATCTCCGAGATCCTGGAGTCGAGGGACGGCCTCGTTCTCGTCAAGGTCAAGGTCGGCCGCGCCAAGCGGACTGCTGAGGGCTTCACTCGCATGACCGGCGAGCTGGAGGTCGGCGACAAGGTCGTCATAAACACGACCGCCGCGGCCCTCGAGCTCGGGACCGGCGGCGAGGACTTCATCCTCTGGAACCTCGAACGCAAGAAGCACAAGTCGTCATCGGGGGGCCACATCATGAAGCTGAGATACACACCGTGGCAGATGGACACGCTCGCCGTGGAATCCCCCGAAAGCGAGCATCACGAGACGTTGCGGGAGGCGTCGTCCCTGGACGGGATGCCGGTCGTCGCCTGCGGGCTTCACTCCCAGATCGCGCCCGCCGCAGCGATGCTGAAGCGCCTCGACCCCGATCTCAGGATTGCTTACGTCATGACAGACGGCGGCGCACTGCCGATCGAGCACAGCAGGCTCGTGGCAACACTAAGAGAAAAGGACCTTGTGGACGCCACGATCACCTGCGGCCACGCGTTCGGGGGGGACTACGAGTGTGTCAACATCTTCTCAGGCCTGCTCACGGCAAGCGAGGTTGCAGCGGCAGACGTAACCATCGTCTCTATTGGGCCCGGAATCGTCGGCACGCAAACTCTGTTGGGACACACGGCGATGGAGCAAGGGCAGGTGATATCGGCTGCGGGGGCCCTGGGAGGACGTCCCGTCGCCGCGATAAGGATCTCCTTCGCAGAGGAGCGGCCCCGGCACCGGGGAGTAAGCCAGCAGACGATCTCGGCTCTGCGTTTCGGAGCGGTCGCACGGTGCACGATGGCGGTTCCCGATCTCGGAGTCGAGCAGCTGACCGCCGTCATGCAGCAGCTCATCCAGTCCGGCCTTACCGAGATGCATGACGTCACCATCGTCGACGCATGGGAGACGGAGTCTGCCCTTGAGGATTTCGGCGTGTCCCTTACGACGATGAACCGCACGATGAAGCAGGACCCCGCCTTCTTCGAGGCCGCCGGGGCGGCGGGCCTCCTCGCTGGTCAGCTGATCTACGAGACCGAATGAGGAGACCGCGAAAGCAGCGCCCTAGCGGTGTTGCCTCCCACCGGGGGCACGGAACCCCAGTGGTAGATCGAAGCGCGTAGCCGGAGGATACCCGTGGGGGTCCGAAAATCAGAGCGCCTGCTGAACCTGATCGTGATGCTCCTCGAAACTCCGCGCCCCGTCACCGCAAAGCAGATCCACCAGACGATTCCCGGCTACGGACAGGACCAGTGGGACAGCTTCAAGAGGATGTTCGAGCGGGACAAGGAGGAGCTTCGGGAGATGGGCATCCCCGTAGAGCTCGCAAGCGTCGATGCGTGGGACCTCGAGCAGGGATACCGCATACCCAAGGAGCGCTATTACCTTCCCGACATCAACCTTCAGCCCGACGAGCTGGCCGCCCTTTGGCTAGCCGCGGGTCTCGTCCGGATGAGCGACTCTCGGAGCGCGCGAACTGCCCTAACTAAGCTCTCCGGCGAAGACCTGCCCTCCGAGAAGGAGGACTTTCCCTGGCTTAGCGCCGATCTCGGCCTGGCCGCTCCAAACCTTCCCGCCGTCGCGGAGTGCGTTGCCGAGCGAAAAAGGCTCGTCATCGACTACCGGAGCAAGGATGGGCTGAAGACACGGACGGTGGAGCCCTATGGGCTAGTTCACCGCCGGGGGCGGTGGTACCTCGTCGGAAACGACCTGCTGACGAGGGAGGTTCGGTCGTTCAGGCTTGACCGCGTAGAGGGGCAAGTGCGTCCTTCGGAGCCAGGAAGGACTGGACCGGAGTTCGAGGTCCCCCCGGGGCTCGACCCTAAAGCGCTCGTGGAGCTGCCCCCCTTCGCGCAGGGAGCCAGGCCGATCAAGGCGCGGGTTCGCTTCGACTCGGCAACGGCTTGGTGGGTGAAGAGAGCCTTCCCGTGGATGCAGACCGAAATGGGAGACGACATGAGCGCTGACGCCGAGGTCGAGGTGAGCGACGAGGACGCTTTCGTCTCATGGCTGCTGGGCTTTGGCGAAGGAGCGGAGCTGCTTGGGCCTCCCCACCTTCGCCAAAAGATCCTCGACAGGCTAACTGCCCTCTGCCCGAGGAAGCAGGGCTAGCAATGGCCGACCTCGAGGAGAGGTTTCGCCGCCTCCTGGTGCTCGTTCCTTACGTCATGGCGCGCGGCGGGGCGCCCGTGAAAGAGGTTTGCGAGAGGTTCGGGATCAGGCGAAGTGAGCTGGTTGCCGACCTGAACCTTCTGTTCATGTGCGGACTCCCGGGTTATGGGCCGGGAGACCTGATCGAGGCCTACATCGATGGAGGCCATGTCTGGATCAGCATGGCCGACTACTTTTCGCGGCCGATGAGGCTGACGGCCTCCGAGGGCTTGCTCCTTTACTCGGGAGCACAAGCGCTCGCTGCGCTGGGCGACGCTAACCCGGCACTACAGAGCGCTCTGCAGAAGCTTCAACAGGCGCTCGCGCCGGGAGCGCTCGAGCGGGTCAACGTCGGAGTGGACGCTCCATCGGAGCTCTCCGCGGTGAAGAAAGCACTGCAGGACAAGCGCCGCCTTCGCATCGTCTATCAATCGCATTCGAAGGACGAGGTGACGCGGCGCGACGTCGATCCTTGGGCCGTGCTCTTCTCGGAAGGGCACTGGTATCTGGTCGGCTGGTGCCACCGAGTGCGGGATGAGCGTGTCTTCAGGGTCGACCGTATGAGGGAGGCCGAAGTCCTCGAAGCAGCGTCCGATCCGCCTGACGACCTGGACCTGTCGAGGTACGAGTCGCTCTACTTCGAGAGTGCGGAATCGGTCCCCGTCACTATCGACGTCTCCCCCCACGCCCAGTGGGTTGCCGACTATTACCCCCTGGTTTCGCGCGAGGAGCTGGGTGATGGGTGGATGAGGATAAAGCTCAAAGTCGGGGGGCTTGCGTGGGTGGAACGGCTGATCTTGCGTCTGGGACCTGAGGCCAGGATCGTCGAACCGAGGCTATTGGAAAACAGGGTGCAAACAGCAGCGTGCAGGATAGCTGAGCGTTACGCGTAGCTCCGCGACGCTGGTGGCGCCTTCACGGCGACGTTAGGCGGACTTCCCCAGCATGCGGGTCACCTTCGTGCCACAGACTGGGCACTGACCTTGCGCCGCCATCCGCCCGTTCGGTAGGTTCCGCTCTTCGCCCTCGAACTCACGCTTGGTTCTGCACTTCACGCAGTAGCCTTCGTATGTAGCCATACTTGACTCCTCTCTTCGGGCCGCCGAACGCTCCCGCGGCACAGCTTTCTGGAGATGTTTGTACCTCACGCTAGCACAGCCTCGTACGGAGGCCCCGAATATGGACTCTGCGGGCCGTCGAGCGGACCAACTCCGGTGGATGTGGTCTACTCCCTCGATGGGTTATCGAGGGGAGGCGGGTTGAGCAAGAAAGTCATATCTACCGGTGGTGCGCCCGAGGCGATCGGTCCCTACTCGCAGGCCATCCTTTCAGGAGACTTGTTGTTCTGCTCGGGGCAGATCGGGCTCGACCCCTCGAGCGGAGAGCTTGCCGACGGACTCGAGGGGCAGGTGCAGCGGGCGCTTCAAAACCTGGGTGCAGTGCTCGACGCCGGCGGGGCCGGCTTCGACGACGTGGTGAAGACCACGGTCTTCCTTTCGTCGATGGAGCACTTCGCAGCGATGAACGAGATCTATTCGACCTTTTTCTCGGGCACTGCTCCCGCACGGAGCACGGTGGCCGCCCGATCACTCCCCAAAGATGCCCTTTTCGAGATAGACGCGATAGCGAGGGTTCGGATCATCGCGGGATGATCACGAGGGCGGGCGCCTCCGCCTCGAGAGCAGCATCAGCAAGGCTCCGGCTACGAACACGATGGCGCCGATCAGGGCCCACATAGCTTCCCCATCCATAAACGACCCGGTGTTTGCAATCCCAAGCCCCTGAACGATCCATATCGCGCCGACGATCATCAACACGGGCGGAAGGGAGCTCGGAAACATGTCGGATCGGACGGTCAGGTGCAGTGTTGCTCGAGAGCCCGGCGAAAGTCCTTGGCGACCTTCTCCCAGCTGAACTCGTCGAGCACCATCTGGCGGGCGGTTCGTCCAAAGCGACGAGCGAGCTCGGGCTCATCGATCAGCTTGATGAGCGCGTTAGCCGTCTCCCGCGGACTGTGCCCGTTCACGAGAAAGCCTGTTTCCCCGTCTCGCACGGCTTCACGCACCCCCCCAACGTCCCCACCGATCAGCGGGAGCCCCGATGCAGCAGCTTCGACGTAGACGAGAGGCAACCCCTCCGTCTCGGTGCCGAAGAACCTCGCACGGGTGGGAAGGGCAAAAACGTCACCTGCGGAATAGAAGCGCGGCATCTTTTCCCATGGCTGGGGACCGGCAAATGTAACAGAGTCCGCCACTTTGTTTACATCGGCCAGGCGCTTGAGGCGCGGGAGATCGGGGCCACCTCCGACTATCAGTAGGTGGGCATCGGGATGCCTCTCATGGACAAGCGGTAAGGAGCGAATGAGGGTTCGGGGACCCTTCCTCGCGATCAAGCGGCTAACCGACAGGATGACTGGGCCGGGCGAAGGGACCTCCACGGGCAGCGCGACGTCCTTTCCATAGCGTTCCGCGTCCACCCCGCATGTAACCGTGGCGGTGGGAACGTCGTCGCCCAGGGTCCGTCGCACGAGCGCCTCCGCAAACGATGACTCGGGAAGCACGACGCATCCCCCCAGGCAGACCGACCGCAGTGCGCTCCGGACCACAGGGATCCTCGACGCGAGCATGAACTCCCCCCCATGGACACTTATTGCATAGGGGGCTCCGAGGCGGCGGCCCGCAAGCCCAAGCGGAAGGGCCGAGGGGAAAAGGACCACATCGATCCTCCTATCCCTCACGAGGCGCTTCAGACGACGCACAAGCCCGGGAATGAGCAATAGTGTCCGTACGGGTTCTCGAAAAACCTCGAAATCAACACCAGAGTCGAACCTCTCCCAGCCCTCGACCCTCCTCGTCACGACCATCACGTCCTCGGGAGGCCACCTGCGGACGAGGGAGTACGTGTAGTTCTCGATTCCTCCAAGCGTCGGGGGAAAGTCGTTGGTCACGACGAGAAGGCGCATATGATCAAGGGAGTTTACTGACCAAGGGTTTCAGAGAGCTCCGCAGCCGCTCTCGACCCTGACCGCCGGCTAACGCTGATCCGAGGCGGCACGCAGGAGAGGAAAGGGGAGATCTTTGAGACGATACCTCGCCGAGTTCCTGGCAGCGTTCACCATCGTCTTTCTTGCTGCCGGGGCGATCGTCGCGGATCTGCAGCTTAGCGTCGTGCTGGTCCGGGACTCTTTCGGCCCCCTCGGCGTCGCCCTCGCATACGGGCTTGGCTACGCTATTGCCCTCGCAGCCGTCGGCAAGTTCTCGGGCGGCCACGCCAACCCTGCGGTAACCATCGCCTACTACATCGCCCGCCGAATATCTATCCAGGAAGCCGCCGCGTACGTCGGGGCCCAGCTACTGGGGGCGCTGTTCGCCGGACTGGTCGTAGCGCGGACCTTTCCTCGGGATGCAGTCGAGTTCGTCTCGGCGGGGGTCCCCGCCCTCGGCCCGGGAACCTCGCTCCTGAAAGGGGGCTTCGTCGAGGTGATCCTAACGTTCATCCTGGTGTTCGTGATCTGGAGGGTGATCGTTGACGCAGAGGATTGGTCGCCTAGAGCCCCGCTGATCATCGGACTCACCGTAGTCGCATGCGTCCTTGTAGGCGCGCCGCTTACGGGAGGAGCCATGAACCCGGCGAGATGGTTTGGCCCGGCCTTGGTCTCCGGGCAGTTCTCGAACTGGCTGGTGTGGGTGATGGGCCCGATCGTCGGCGCTTTGATGGCGTCCGCGCTTTACGAGATCGTGTTCTTGGAGCGACCCGGGCCGGTCTCACCGCCCGAAGCCCACCCGGCACCCTCGCGTGAGGCGGACCGAAAGACGACGACCGCCGAAATCACGGGCGAGCCGTCTTCCACCTCCTCTCGTGTAGCCGAAGGCGGGTCGGCGGCGTCCCCCGCTGCGCACGCTGCGGCCGACGAAGAGCAACCCCCAACCAGAGCACAGGGCTCCGAAGAGGAGGAAGAGGAGTAACAAACCTCAGCCAGCGGGTTTCGATGCTTAGCAGTACGGTGGGGTTCATGGTTAGGTACACCAAGGGGCTCGCGATCTCCCAGTGATCAACGGCCGCCGGTTTGATGGGCGCCGGCAGGCCGGACAGCTTTTGGCCGCAAAGCTGCTCGACTACCGGGGAACTTCCAACCTACTCGTCCTGGGACTCCCGAGAGGCGGAGTCCCCGTCGCGTTCGAGGTAGCAAAGGCTCTCGATGCGCCTCTTGACGTGTTCGTCGTCCGCAAGCTCGGAATTCCCGCGTACCCCGAGCTGGCCATGGGCGCTGTCGCCACGGGCGGCGTCCGGGTGCTGAACCCAAGAGTGATCAGCGAGCTGCGTGTCTCGGAGGACGTCATCGAACGCGTCGCTGCGAAGGAGACCGAAGAGCTCGAGCGGAGGGAGCGCGAGTACCGCGGCAGCCGGCCCCCTCCGCGGGTGCGGGGAGCTACCGTCATCATCGTCGACGACGGTCTCGCCACAGGTGCCACCATGCGAGCAGCGGTTCAGTCACTCCGCCTCCAAGACCCTGCGAAGGTCATCGTCGCGGTCCCGACCGGTGCCAGCAGAACCTGCAAGGCGCTGCGCGATGAGGCAGACGAGGTCATCTGTCTGATAGAGGCCGAGCACTTCTACTCGGTCGGCCAGTGGTACAAGGACTTCGAGCAGCTGACCGATGACGAGGTGAGTGCGCTCCTTGAGGAGGCCTCGATGATAGCCAAGCAGCACCCCGGGCAAACCTAGAGGCAGCTCTGTGCCGCAAGCACAAACAGCGGGCTCGCCCCAACAAGCTTCGAAATGCAAAAAGGAAGCGCCTAAGCTAAGGTACAACTGCAAACATCCCGTACCTACGGGTAAGGCTTAGCGATTCATTGGGGAAGGAGGAACGCAAGTGGCATACGACCGCGGCGGCGGCAGCGGCCCGCCAGGGGCCGGTGTGGCACCGTCGATGCCTTTCGACGAGCAGATCAAGGGCGGAAAGTGGCGCCCCGGAGAGCCCCACTGGTGGGCAACCGGACGTCCGGGTAATGTCAGGCAGAGGCCCAACAACTACTAGATCGCTCTCGGGTCCTCGTTTTCCGACCCTTTTCGCTGAGAGGGAGCCGTAACTGGCTCCCTCTTTTCGTGTTAAAACTCCATCGGGAGGGAAAGATTCGAGTACGCCGTTCGTATCCGGTAGGGTTCTGCGGTCCAGCGACGGCCCACTTCCCTCGAGATCGTGGGTTGCGCTATTGAAGCGGATAGCACCGAATTGTCGGCTCGCCCCTGGGGCAGGCTCGAAGATCACTTTCAGGGGCCGTTTTGGGGTACGGGGTTGTTGCTATGGTCATGACGACTGAACAAGCTTCAAAGCTAGACCTTTACAGGGATCTGGCGCGGCAGCTGCGTCGCGACATAATTCGTTGCTCCAGCGCTGCCGGGTCGGGACATCCGACCTCCTCACTGTCCGCCGCGGACCTCATGGCGGTCCTGCTGGCCGGTCATCTCCGGTATAGCTTCGATGAGCCGGACAACCCCGCGAACGACCACCTCATCTTCTCCAAAGGCCACGCCTCTCCCCTCATCTACGCCCTCTTCCGAGCGGCGGGAGCAATAGACGATGCGGAGCTAATGACCAACCGGAAGTTTGGCAGCAGACTGCAAGGGCATCCCACCCCTGCCCTCCCGTGGGTCGACGTAGCGACCGGCTCGCTGGGGCAGGGCCTTCCCATCGGGGTCGGCGTCGCGCTTGCAGGCAAGCGCCTCTTGCGGGCTCCTTACCACGTCTGGGTCCTCGTCGGGGACAGCGAGAGCGCCGAGGGCTCGATCTGGGAAGCCTTCGCACGCGGCTCTCACGAGCAGCTCGACAACCTGACTGTAATCCTCGACGTCAACCGCCTAGGGCAGCGGGGGCCGACCGAGCTCGAGTGGGACACCGAGGCGTACGCCAGGCGTATCGAGGCCTTTGGCTGGAGGTGCGTCACGATCGATGGGCACAACCTGGAGGCCATCGATGAAGCCATGGCTCTCGCCCCCCAAGACGATCAGCCGACGGCGATAATCGCGAAGACGGTAAAGGGCAAAGGCGTCTCTTCGCTGGAGGACCAGCCCAACTGGCACGGGAAGGCGCTCGATCCCGAGCAGACCGAAAAGGCGATGGCCGAGCTTGGGGGGGACGAGCCTTCGAAGACCTTCGAGGTACAGCGCCCGGTCTCGTGGGAGAGGCCGAAGCCGGAGGCGAAGCAGGTCCAGCTCAAGACCTACTCCGATCCGCTCGCCACCCGCAAAGCTTATGGTGAGGCCCTCGTCGCCCTCGGGAACGCCCGGGAAGACGTCGTCGCCCTCGACGCCGAGGTGAGCAACTCCACCTACTCGGAGGACTTCAAGAAGGCCCACGAAGACCGGTTCTTCGAGATGTTCATCGCGGAGCAGCAGATGGTCGCGGCGGCGGTCGGCATGCAGGTCGTCGGCCTCGTGCCGTTCGCGTCTACCTTTGCGGCGTTTTTGACCCGGGCGTATGACTTCATCCGGATGGCCGCGGTCTCCCAAGCCAACATGTGCCTCGCGGGATCCCACGCCGGCGTCTCGATCGGCGAGGACGGACCCTCCCAGATGGGGCTCGAGGACCTCGCGATGATGCGCGCGGTCCACTCGAGCACGGTCCTTTACCCGTGCGACGCGAACCAGACCGCGCAGCTCGTCGCCCAAATGGCCGACAACGAGGGCATCAACTACATCCGTACGACGCGCGAGAAGACCCCGGTCATCTACTCCCGGGACGACACCTTCACGATCGGGGGAAGCAAGGTCGTACGTTCTAGCGGGGAGGACAAGGTGACGGTCGTGGCGGCCGGAATCACGGTTCACGAAGCCGTAAAGGCTGCCGAGGAGCTTTCGGAATCTGGAACGAACATCCGGCTCGTCGACGCGTACTCCGTCAAGCCGATCGACGTGACGGGGCTGACGGAAGCGCTCGAAGCGACGGATGGACGCCTCGTCGTCGTAGAGGATCACTGGCCCGAGGGCGGGGTTGGAGACGCCGTTGTAGCGGGGCTAACGGAGGCTGGGGTGTCACCTTCTCGCTACATCCACCTCGCGGTGCGCGACATGCCGACGTCCGGGAAGGCGGCCGAGCTTCTGGACGCGGCGGGCATCTCTGCCAAACACATAGTCAAGGCCGTCAACGAGCTGGTGGGTTAGCCGGGGCTAGCCCTTCCGATCCTTCAACCGAATAACGAACCGAAGCCCCTGCCACTGCTCGTCGATCGAGCAGGACTTGTTGTCAACAAGGCCGTTGTCTAGTCCCACCCTCTGGATGGAGGCAAAGTCAATCTCGCTCGGGATCTTCGACGCCTTCTTCGGCCAAGCGACCCACAGCCCTCCTGCAGGCGTCAAGTCCTCGGCGAGAAGGCCGAAAGCCTCGAGGTCGGGGAAAGTCTTCGCGAACATGACGACGACGTCGAAGGGGCCTTCTCCCGCTTCGACGATCTCGACCCCTTCGGGCAGCGAGCCCAAACTCTCACCAAGCGAAGGAGGAGGCGCGACAAGCAGCACCTTCGCACCGGGCTTGATCCCGAGCTTCTTGTGCAGCGGCGTGCCCGTATAGTCCTTGTGCCCCGTCTTCATCGCCACATCCAGGTTGACTACGTACCGGCTCCCGTCGGCCGGCACGACCTCCCGGGAACCCCCAGTCGTCGCTTCAAAGACGGAGACAAGCTGAGCCGGAAGCGGTCCGCGATGTGAAGTCGACTTCACTCCCGCATCAAGGCTACTGCGAGAGCAGGGGGCCTAGGACTCCTCCGAGAGGGGGCGGAGGCGGGGGCGGGGCGGGTGGAGGCGGAGGGGGGGCCACGGGTGCCACGGGGGCCGGAGCGGGACCGGGGGCAGCGGCTGGAGGCGCCGGGGCTCCTGGTACTCCTGGAGATGCAGTGTCCGTGAATACGGGCGCCGGGTTCTCCCCGGCCGGCCCGCCGTAGACGTAGACAACCGTCCCTACCGCAGACGCATGGTCCGCAAACCAATCCGCAAAAGCCATGGGTAGCCGTACGCACCCGTGGGACGCCGGTTGGGCCGGCACCGAATGCGCGCCGTGGAAGGCGATCCCCCCGTTGAAGTATGCGGGCCGGTACAACATCCCGAGCGGGGACTTCCGCCACCCATTCCGCTTGTAAGCAATCGTGAAGGTGCCGTTCGGCGTGAAGGCACGGCGGGTGTAGCCCTCAGACGTGAACCGCTTGTTGTTGCCCGTCGCGGTCGGCAGGATGGCGCTCACCTTACCTCCGCGTACGACGAAGACCACCTGGCGGGGGATGTCGACCTCGAGATGGTCGGGTGGAGTGCTGAACTTAGGGGCGGGAGTTGTGGCGGAATCGAGACGTTGAAGCATGGGGGCGTCGATCTTCCCCGTACGAGGTAAACCCTCGACTTTCTGAAACGCCATGATTCCGTGACTGGTCGCTCGGTCGAGCGTCCCATCGACTTTCCCCACCATGTACCCCAAGGTGCTCAGCCTCTGCTCCAACGCCATGATCTGTGGTCCCGTAGGGTTGACTTGAGGCTGGGCCTGGAAGAGCGGGCTTATGGGTGGCCCGGGTGCTTGGGGCGTCAGGACCCCGAAACCCGGGATGGCCGGTCGAGGAGCGGGCAGCAGCGGGGCGAGCTTCGACACTGAGTAAGCCGCGCCGTCGACGACCACCCTCGACACGGGTCTTGCGGGTGGGGCCTGCTCACCTCCGCCGCTCGGAAGCGTCAGGACGAGGGGAACCAGAACCGCGAGCAGGACTCCCGCTGCAATGAGCCCGGGGTACGTGAAGCCCGTGGTGACCGTGGACGGATTCGATGTCTGCTTCAACCCGAGCATTTCGCCTCCCGCTCTAGTGGATGCTCTTTTCGCGGACCCCTTCGGAAGAGTGGGAAAATTCTTCCCTAACTCGACTTGCGGCCTCAACCATGTTTTTCAGGCTCGCCTCCGTCTCGGGCCAGCCCCGTGTCTTCAAGCCGCAATCTGGGTTTACCCAGATGAAGTCGGCTCCAAGCGTTCGAGCTGCGATCCTGAGCTTGTCCCGCATCTCCTCGACGCTTGGGACACGCGGGGAGTGGATGTCGTAGACGCCGGGACCAATCCCTCGGCCGTAACCAACGAGGGCAAAGTCCTCGAGAAGCTCCATGTTCGAGCGGGAGGCTTCGATGAGGGCTACGTCCGCGTCCAAAGCCTTTATTGCGTTGATGATGTCCCCGAAGTCCGAGTAGCACATATGCACCTGGATGTGCGTTCGGTTCTCAACCACCGCCGTCGTGAGCCGGAAGCAACGCACGGCCCAGTCCAGGTACTCCTGGCGGCGCTCCTTGCGGAGAGGGAGCCCCTCGCGCAGAGCTGCCTCGTCGACCTGTATCACCTGAAAGCCCGCACCCTCGAGATCACGAACCTCGTCTCTCATCGCGAGAGCGAGCTGGATGCAGCTCTGTTCCCTGGGCTGATCGTCTCGGACGAACGACCACATCAGCATCGTCACGGGCCCCGTGAGCATTCCCTTGACGGGGCGGTCAGTCAGCGACTGAGCAAACCCGACCCACTCGAGCGTCATCGGAGCCGGGCGGCGGATGTCTCCGTAAAGGATCGGTGGACGCACGTAACGGGTTCCGTAGGATTGGACCCATCCGCGACGAGTGAAGATGTACCCCTCGAGCTGCTCCGCGAAGTACTGGACCATGTCGTTCCGCTCGGGTTCTCCGTGAACCAGGACTTCGAGGCCTGTCCGCTCCTGGAACCTGATCACGCGCTCGATCTCACGCCGCATCTCGTCGGTGTACTCGCCGGCGCTCATCTGCCCGTTTCGGAAAGCGGCCCGCGCGCTTCTTATCTCGGCCGTTTGGGGATACGAACCTATGGTGGTTGTGGGAAACCGAGGCAGGTTGAGAGCTGCATCCTGAAGTGGCCGCCGCTCCTCGTAGATCGAGCGGGTGGTGGCTTCGTCCCAGCGGATCTCCTCAACCCTGTGTCGTACCTCGGGGTTGACCGTCCGTCGTGACGAAGCCCGCTTTTCGAGGGCTTCCCGGTTGGCGGACAGCTGCTCCGAGATCGCCGCTTCCCCCTCGTTGATCGCCGTGGTCAGCGCGACGACCTCCTCGACCTTCTGGCAGGCGAAGGCCAGCCACTGGCTCACCTCTTCGTCGAGGGACGGCTCGTCCTTGAGATCTATCGGGACGTGGAGCAAAGAGCAGGACGTCGACACGACCAGCTCTTCGCAGACGTCGTTGAGCCGCTTCAGCAGGTCCAAGCTCCTGCTCAAATCGTTGATCCACACGTTTCGGCCGTCGACTACTCCCGCAAACAGCGTCTTGCCCTTAGGCGCGCCGTGCTCCTCGATGAGGTCAATGTTTCGGCGTCCGTGTACGAAGTCGAGCCCTATGCCCTCGACCGGCAGATCCCTCAGCGTGGCGTACGCGTCGCCCGTATGGTCGAAGTAGGTCTTGAGCACGATTCGAGGGCGACCCCCAACACCCCCAAGCGCTTCATAGGCGCGGCGAAGGGCGTCTAGCTCTGCCGGTGTCCGGTCCTGAACGAAGGCCGGCTCATCGAGCTGCACCCACTCCGCGCCATCCTTCCCGAGACGGGAGAGAAGCTCTTCGTAGACGGGCAGGAGGCGATTCAGAAGCGATAGGCGGTCGAAGCCGA
>JALZBO010000034.1 GCA_030863545.1 Actinomycetota bacterium | reverse complement strand
GGACTCTGCATTGGCTGCCAGATGTACCTCCTTCTCAAGCGCGCACCCAGAGGAGCCGCGTGATGGACGTCCAGCTGAGGCTGATCTTGTTGGCGGCGGTGGTGGCGCTGGCCGCTGGAGCCGCGGTCTGGCTAAGGCGTTATGTAGGCAACGCAGAGATCCCCACCCGGTTCGACCGCCGAGACGTCGACGTGCGAGAGGCAGGTCCGCTCCTGGTCGAGTTCACATCGCCTTACTGCCATGAGTGCCAGCGGGCGCGTCCATTGCTCGAGGCAGCTAGCGTCGAGCACGACGCTTCTCTAGCCGTAATCGACGCGCGCGAGCGCCCCGATCTCGCTTCGAAGTACTCGATCAGGACCACCCCCACGATTCTCGTCGTCGATCCTTCGGGGAAGGTCACTTCCGGGTGGCTCGCCAAGCCGCCGAAGCACGATCTCAACAACGCGCTCCAGACGGCGGCCTCCGCCTAGCTTCGATCGCCTCCGGCCACCGCGGGCAGGATCGACACCACCGCTCCCCGGTCGAGGCCGGTGTTTAGCCCCTCGAGAAACCGGACGTCTTCGTCGCCCACGTAGATGTTCACGAACCGCCGGATCTCCCCGTCGTCGTCGAGGATCCGCTCCGCCAGCCCGGGGTGATCGGCCCTGATCTTGGAAAGCAGCTCTCCCACGTTCGACGCTTCCGGTACCTCGATCTCCGCCTGGCCGCCCGCGAGGTCCCGAAGCTGAGTCGGGAGCTTGACCGTTACGCTGATATCAGCCTCATCTCCTCGTCGAAGTTATCGAGATCGCCGGAGATCTCGAAGTCCGGCCCCAGCTTTCCTGTCAGTGCTTCGGATGTCTTGAGCCCCATCCCGGTTATCAGCGCCACGACCGGCCCATCGTCCTCAAAGACCCCCGCTTGCGCAAGTTTGCCGAGAGCCCCAACTGTCACTCCCCCGCAGTTTCGGCGAAGATGCCCTCGGTGGACGCCAGCAGACGGATGCCGCTGACTATCTCCTCGTCCGTCACGTCCTCGCCGGACCCCCCGGTTTCGCTTACCGCCTTGACGGCGTAGAAGCCGTCCGCTGGGTTCCCGATCGCGAGTGACTTCGCGATTGTTTGGGGCTTGACCGGACGGACGTTCTCGACACCGGCCTTTATGGCCGCCACCACTGGGTTGCAACCCACCGCCTGGGCGGCATGCACTTTCGTTTGAGGAGCATCCGGGAGGAGGCCTACCGTGTGCAGCTCGTTCAGCCCTTTGCGGAACTTCGTGAGAAGGGCTCCGCTGGCCACGGGGACGACGACGTGCGCGGGCGGCCTCCACCCGAGCTGCTCCACAACCTCGAAGGCAAGGCTCTTGGATCCCTCCGAGTAGAACGGGCGGAGGTTGACGTTGACGAATCCCCACTCCCCCTTCTGGGCAATCTCCGAGCACAGGCGGTTCACGTGATCGTAGTTGCCCCGGACTGCAACCACGCGCCCCCCGTAAACAGCTGTTGTGATCACCTTCGCCGACTCGAGGTCGGCAGGGATGAACACAAACGAGCGTAGCCCGGCCCGGGCGGCGTGAGCCGCAACCGCGTTGGCAAGGTTGCCCGTCGACGCGCAGGCCACGGTGTCGAACCCCATCTCGCACGCGATGGTGAGCGCGACGCTTACGACCCTGTCCTTGAAGGAGTGGGTGGGGTTTGCCGTGTCGTTCTTTATGTAGAGATCCCGGATACCGAGAGCTTTCCCCAGGCGAGGTGCGGGGAGGAGCGGGGTCATCCCGGCTCCTATGTCCACCCTAGGAGCGGCCTCGTCGGCCGGGAGAAGATCTACGTAGCGCCAGATCGTGGCGGGACCCGAGGCGACCCTCTCCCGGGTGAGGCGCCCCCCGATCGAGTCGTAGTCGTAGACGGGCTCGAGGGGAGCGAAGCAGAAGTCGCAAGCGTAGATCGGCGCGACCTGGTATTTACGCCCGCACTCCCGGCACTGCAGCTGCTCGATCCTTGCCAACAGCCACCTCACAAAAAAATCGCCTGCCGATGGCAGGCGATCCATATTGACCTGCTCATCTTCCCCGGTTCACCGGGCGGGAATTAGCACCTTTCAGCTCGATTAGCTCTCACTGAAGGCTGCCGAGGCGTCACAGGGCCCGTCCCTAAGCCTCTCTTGATGAGGGAGTTAAACATCCCACCCGCACCGGGCCAGTGTCAAACGTCGGGCTAGCGCTAGCGACCTGCCTTTCGAGCCTCACGTCTTTCGCGGGAGGCGCGTGCAGACCGAAGCTCGGTCGCGACGGCAGGCTTGGGTGCTTCGTCCGCCTGCTGGGCGGTCGCGGTTTCGCTCTCAGAGGCAGGGGCGGTTGCGACCTCCGGCTCGTCCTCAGCCCTCGTCTCATCGACCTCTCGGTCGAGGTCGGCTGCGCCCTTGACGAGACCTCCTCCCGCGGCAACGGGCTGGTATTCGATATTCCCCAGCACCCTCGTCTCATAGAAGTAGACGAACACGATCTTCGCCACTCCCAGGGTGGGGACCGATAGCAGCATTCCCCAAATCCCGCCCAGCCCGGCGCCCGCAACGAGGGCCAGCATGACGGCAACGGGGTGAAGACGGACCGCTCTGCCCATGACCTTAGGGCTGATGAAGTGGTTGTCGAACTGCTGGATGAGAAGCATTCCGAGAGCGGCTTTGAGCGCGAGCCCTAAGCCGCCGGTCACCCAACCGACGAGGGCGGCAATCGCGCCGCCGACCCAAGGACCCAGCAGCGGGATGATGTTGAAGAAGCCCACCAGCAAGCCGAGGGGCAGCCAGAAGGGAAGCCTGATGAAAAGAAACCACGTCGACGAGAGGACGCCGACGATCGCAGCAACCAGCAGCTGGCCCCGAAAGAAGGCACCCACCGTCTGGCCCGCACTCTCGAGGATAGGCAGCCACTCGCGGCGATAGCGGGGAGGGAGGTAATGGAGAAACGCCTTCTGCACCTTCGGAAGGTCGATGAGCAGGTAGAGAGCCAGGATCGGGGCGAGCACGAAATTCACGACGGCGTGCAGCGCTCCGGTGGCAAACCGGCTGGCGCCTCGGAAAAGCCTGCCCCCGAGAGACTGGATCAGTGAAGGCGCCCCGGCGGACTCCTCGGGTGGGGGCGTCGGTTGTGGCTCGCCAGCGAGGGCCTGCGCGCCCGACGCTGCGCGAGACCCCTCCCCAATGTCGAGGCCGAAGTCGGTGAGCGAGAGCCCCACCTTCGACACGAGGTTCTCGCCGGTCACAATCGTCTGCTGGCGGATCTGGGGAAGCCTGCCGACTAGCTCGTTCATCTGTCTTCCAAGCGTGGGCGCAACCAGAGACACCGCCGCGGCAACGGCGGCAATGAAGAGCAGGTAGATGGCAGTGGTGCCGATCCAGCGGCGAATCCCGCGCCTCTCGAGCGCCGAGACCAAGGGATTCAGGAGAAAGAGCAGGATCAGAGCGAGAGCAAGTGGGGGAAAGATGTCCCGCAGAAAGGCGAGCAGCCACAGCACTACGCCGGTGAGAAGCAGCACCCCTAGGATCGACCACGCGATGACGCCGGCGCGACGAATCCCGTCGGCGGGGGAGTTGCCGGAAGGGTAACGCGTACGCGTGGAGGATTCCGGCATCATCAAATTATACGGCCGGGTCTGTTGAGACTAGTTGCTATGCTCGCATCAGCTACCCTGTGCCCATGCCTGCCTTGCCGCTAAACGCTTCATCTACGGACCCGGTCGCGCTGGACGAGGTGCTCCGTGGCCGGTCACTCGTAATCGCGTCGAACCGCGGACCGATCTCTTACATCGAGACGGACAAAGGGGATCTCACCGCGAGCAGGGGGGCGGGCGGGTTGGTGACTGCCCTTACCGACGTGATGCGGCATGCGTCCGGGCTGTGGGTCGCCAGCGCAATGACGCCGGGTGACCGCCGGGTCGTACGGGAGAATCAGGACGAGCACCTCCAGCCCCTCTTCGAAGGGGAGCATCTCCGGCTCCGCTACCTGACGTTCGACCGCGACACCTTCGAGCGTTACTACAACCGCATCTCCAACTCGGTGTTCTGGTTCCTTCACCACAGCATGTGGAACCTGCCGCTGTATCCCCGGTTCGGTGCCGACACCGCCAGGGACTGGTTGTGCTATCAAGCCGTCAACCGGCGCTTCGCGCAGGCTCTGGCGGAGGAGATCTCAGGGAACGAAAACAACGCGCCGGTGATGCTCCACGACTACCACCTCATGCTCACCGCGTCGTACCTACGCAAGCTCGTCCCTTCCGCTTTCAGCTACCACTTCACGCACAGTCCCTGGGCCCAGCCGGACATGATGAGAGTGCTTCCGGGGCGCATGGCCAAGGAGACACTGGAGGGAATGCTGGCAAACGACCTGCTCGGCTTCCAGGCGCGCCGGTGGTCGGTCAACTTCATGTGGTGCTGCCGCGAGATCCTCGGAGCCGACGTTGATTTCGACGCGGCCGTCGTCACCCACCGGAAGATGAGGACGGTCATCAGGGACTACCCCATCTCGATAGATACGGAGTCTGTCAGGGCCCTTGCCCACTCCGAGGATGCGGAGGTTCATCTGAGATGGCTCGACCGAATGGTCAAGGGACGAAAGCTGATCCTCCGCATCGACCGGATGGAGCTGTCCAAGAACATAGTTCGCGGCTTCAGGGCTTACGAGCACATGCTGCACAACCACCCGGAATGGCAGGGCAACGTGGTTCACGTTGCCCTCCTCTACCCCTCGCGCCGGGCTCTCTCCGAGTACCGAAGCTACGAGGCCGAGGTCTACGAGGCGCACGACCGCATCAACGAGCAGTTGGGAACCGACGACTGGCAGCCCCTGGTGATGATCAACGAGGACAACTACGTGCGAGCCCTCGCATGCAGCCGGAAGTACGACGTGCTGATGGTCAACCCGATCCTCGACGGGATGAACCTCGTGGCGAAGGAAGGCCCGGCGGTCAACGAGGTCGACGGCGTCCTCGTCCTTTCACAAAACGCCGGCGCCTGGTACGAGCTGGGGCACGGTGCGCTCGGCGTCAACCCCTACGACGTGCGCGCGATGGCCGAGGCGCTCTACGAAGGCCTGACCATGGAGCCTCCCGAGAAGGCGGCAAGGTCGAAGGTGCTACGCGAGGTCATCGACCGCAACAGCCCGAGCAAGTGGGTCTGGCATCAGTTGAACGACATCACCCGGCTCCACGAGAGCTGACGGAACGCAGCCAAGTCAAAGAAACGTCTGAAGAAGCTTCACCAGCTGCTCCCCCGACTCGGCCTGCACGTCCGAGTGCTCCAACAAGTCCGGCGGCTCTTCGCTCGAACGCATCCCGATTCGGAGCAGGTGGCCAGGAACGACCTCCTTCGCCCTCGCCATCGCCTCTACATCGGCAGTGTCGTCGCCCGCGAGGACTGCGTTAGCCAGCCGAAACTCTCTCATCAGCCTCTCGAGCGTCCCTGCCTTCGATATCGGGGCAGGCCGGAACTCAAGGACCATACGGCCGATGCCAAAGTGGAAGCCGAAGAGAGACGCCTTTGATCGGGCCCACTCCAAGAGCTCCTCGGGTGGCTCGGGCGGGACGGCCTTGCGGTAGTGGATGGAGATGGCCAGGTCCTTGGGCTCCACCTCGCAGCCCACCAGCCCTTCGTCCACTATGAGCTCCGACGCTTCCTCCGCAAGCCTCCTCGCAGCCGCTCGCCAGGCCGCGGCTTCGGCAGGTTGGCGCAGCTCGCCTCTAACGATCTCCTCTGCGCCGTGCAACCCCACGAGGCGCGGACCCCTCACGCCGATCCGCTCCAGGAGGTCGGTCGCCCGCCGTCCTGAAACTATGGCGACGAGGCGGTAGGACGAAGTGAGCGCCTCCAGAAGCTCGGGCACGCCGGGGAGAGGCTTCGCGGCGGCAGGCTCCGGGACGACGCGGGAGAGCGTTCCATCGAAGTCGAGGAAGAACCCGGTCCGCATACGGTCGTTTCTAAAGTGCTCCACCTGATCGAATTGCTGTTGAGTCTTCACGCGCTGCCTACCCTAGCTCGCAGCCTCCCTACGAACCATCCCTTAGACTTCCGCGACGTGAAGAGCCGGCGTCTCGGAGCGATATGGTTGCTCGTCCTTTTATGCGCAGCCTGTGCTCGCAATCGCATACCCCTCGAGTACGAGTACCTGTCGGGGGCCGGCACGAAATACCTGTGGACGATCGACTCGACCATGGACATCGACTCTTCGGTCGAGCACAGCTCGAAGCGGTTGCGAATGTCCGTCGACGTACAGGAGACGCTTCAGAGGCCGCGCCGCAGAGGCGAGGATGCCGTCCTCACGATCTCGCTCACGCCGCGTACCCTGGAGGGGACGGGGCCAGGAAACGCGCTTCCTCCCCCCACCAAGGTCCAATACCAGCTCAAGCCGAACGGTCAGATCCGCAAGCCGGTCACCACCGAGCTGCCCGAGCGCGAGGCGTCCGCGCTGGAGCTCGGCACCCTCCTGGCACAAAGCCGGCTTGCGCTCCCGAGCCGTCCCGTGGGGATCGGCGACCAGTGGAGCACTCCACTCAAGCTGGAGGGGGACACGGGGACGATTGACTTGAAAGGGCGTGGCCGCCTGGTCGGGTTCGATCTCGAGAATGGCCGCAAGCTTGCCCGCATCGAGACGAGGCGCAGCGGGCAGATCTCCGCCCAGGAGCAGCTCGGCGGAACCCTCGTGCTGTTGCGTGGAACCTCGACCAGCACCTCGAGCTCGATGCTCGACGTCGACCGGGGTGTGCTGTATTCCTCTCGGTCGCGTCTAGCGTCGGACTTCGACCTTTCCGATCACCGAAGTGGGAGGCTCGCGGGGACGCTCCGCGTCGTCCTCGTGAGCACCTTGGAGCTTCAGCCCACCTAATCTCCCCTTCCTCTCTGGCCTACTCCGGGTAGTCCGCCCCCACCACGACGGCAACCGGAATCGAAGTATCAAGGGTAGGGGGGGCAGGCTGAGACGTCCCCAACCCATACACGGAGACGATTGCGTCGGCGATCACTTGAGCCCCCGGCTGATAGAAGATGGTGGTCCTAGGGTAGGGGCGGGAGGTCATGCCAGTTGTCACCACCTCGTACCCCTCCTGCTCGAGCTTTTCCCGCGCAGCCTCCGCCTTGCTGTTCGACCCGCTTCCGTTCAGCACTTGCACGCGGCCTGCACCCGTCGTGGCGGTGGGAGACGCGACGACGCCGGCATCCAGGCCGGGCAAGGAGGCATCCTCCGGAATGGCCTCGGTTGGCCTGTCCGACCCGTCACGGTTGATAACGAGACGCCAGACGGCGAAGGCCACAAGGAGAGCCAGCACGACGAGGCCGACGGTGCTCGCCATCCCGATCACGACCGAGCGCCAAAAGGTGCTGGGATCGGAGTGCTTCCCCACCGCCGTCAGCCGTTTTCAGAAAGATGAATTCCAAGCCTGCGCGCCAGACGCTGCCGCTGCCTGAACGCCCTCAGCCGCTGGAGTCGCTTGACCAAGATAGGGTCGTATGCGAGGGCCTCAGGGAGATCGATGATCTCGTTCAGCAGCTGGTAGTAGCGAGTAGCCGAAAACTCGAACACCTCCCGAATGGCGCGCTCCTTAGCCCCGGTGTACTTCCACCAGTTTCGCTCGAACTCGAGCAATTTACGTTCGCGCTCGCCGAAGTTCAGGGCGGTCTCGCTCAACTGCCTGGCCGAATCACATGCTTGTAATTCATCGCCCAACACCTTACGAACCGGTCGACGAGTTTGCAAGGATTCGCGGTGGGTCCGGAAGCTACACTTCTTTCGACACGTCCTAGCTGGTGTGGCGCAATTCGGCAGCGCAACCGACTTGTAATCGGTAGGTTCCCGGTTCGAATCCGGGCACCAGCTCGAGCATCCAGGCGTAAATGGGCGCCTTTCAGGCATCTCCACGGCGCCACCGTCTGCCTTTGTCTGCCATTTGTCTGCCCTGAGCGTTCACTCAACTGTTGAGGAGCCGACCGCGGTGTCGTCTGACCGAGGTAAGTGAGGTAACTCTGAGGAGGTCGGCTCATCCGCGGCGCTCGACCACGTACTGGTTGAAACCTGGAGCTGGTGCCCGGATTCGAACCGGGAACCTAC
>JALZBO010000062.1 GCA_030863545.1 Actinomycetota bacterium | reverse complement strand
GACGAGACGGTCTTCTTCGACGTGGAGAATCAGCCGGGGGTGGAGGCGGCGATTCCCATGATTCGAACGAGGGCTCTCGTTAACCGCACCCCGATCGTCTTCCTGGGGGTGGACCAAAGGGCCGAGTCCCTTAGCTCGGAGGTGTTGAGGGGGCAGCGGGGCGTCTTCATGAGGCTTGCCTCGAGGCCCGGCATGCTCATCGGAAGCGGGCTTGCGCGCGAGGTGGACGCAAGGGAGGGAGACCGCGTGACGGTCTTCTCTACGGGAGGCGAGGTGGAGGTCGAGGTCCTGGGGATCCTCGAGGGCGAGGCCGCCAGGTTCAGCAACGGGATGTTCGCCCTCAGCGCCATTCCCGTGGCTCAGCAGGTGCTCGGGAAGGGGCCGAGGATCGACTCCGTCTTCGTCGTTGCGGAGGGCGGCGCCGACATGGAGCTGTTGCAGCGAAGCCTCGCGCGGGAGCTGGGGAGCGAGGTGTTCGTCGACTCCCCGTCGGGGCGGGTGCGTCAGGCGCAGTCCACCACGGCGTCGCTGCGGTTCGGGATGTTGATGGGGGTCAGCATCGCGCTCACCGTGGGGGCGTTCCTCGTCTTCAACACGATGAGCATGGCCGCCCTCGAGCGGCGCCGTGAGCTGGCAACCGTGCGTGCCCTCGGAGGTTCGAGGTCGAAGCTTCTCGCCCTCTTCCTCGCGGAAGCGGCCCTCCTCGGCCTTATCGGAGCGGCGATCGGATCTGCCGCCGGCTTCCTCCTGGCCAAGGTCCTTATAGGTGCGGTTCCCGACTTCTACGCCTCGCAGGTCGACGTTGCCCTTCAGTTCCAAATGCCGGCTTACGCGGTCCCGGCGGCCCTGGCGGTCGGATTGGGTTCATCCGTCGTCGCGGCCCTCATGCCGGCGCGCCGCGCCGTCAACGTGCCTCCCGCCGACTCGATGCGTCCCGAGGGCGTGCTCGAGGCACACGAAGAGGTGAGGGGCATCGCTCCGGTTCCCACGATCCTCGGCACCGCGCTGCTCGCAGGGTCGTTTGCGACGGCGGTCTGGGGACCTGGGTCGATGAGCTTCCTTGCCATGGCCGGGCTCATGACGGGCGCGATCGTCGCGACCTACGGCCTGACCCACCCCCTGACGACGTGGACGTCGCGCCTGGCAAGCCGCTTCGGGATCGCCGGAAGGCTCGCCGCCTCCGCCGTGCAGCGCGCTCCGAGGCGGGCCTGGGCCACGAGCATCGCGGTCGTGGCCGGTGTGGGCATGATCGTCGCCCAGGCCAGCGCGAGCATCAACATCAACGACTCGGTGAACAGGGGGTTGAACTCCCTCGGGCGCATCGACCTGTACGTCTCGGCTGCCTCCGGGACGTCGCTTGCGACCGACGTGCTGCTTCCCGCGGAGTGGGAGGCGCGCTTTGCGGCCATCCCAGGGGTCGCGAACGTCGGAACCAACACTTTCTCCTTCGTCAGCTACTCGGGCGAGAAGGTCCTGGTCCAGGGAATGGGAAATTCGGTGGGAGCAGAGCCGGCGATGGCGGGGGTGTCCCCGGAGGTTCGCCGCAAGGTGGAGGCGGGCGAGGCGGCGATTGTCTCCACCCGCTTCACCGAGCTGTTTGGGGTGGACGTTGGCGATGTGCTGAGCCTCCCCACCCCGACCGGGGTCCACCGTCTTCCGGTCCTCGGGTCGGTGCCGTCCTTCACCTGGGAGCGGGGGCTCATCACGATCGGCAGGGTGCCCATGATCGACTGGTTCGGGAGGAGAGGCGTGAGCGACTACCTCCTGACCTTCCGCGAGGACGCCGATCCGCAGGCGGTCCGAGCGGAAGTGGAGGGCTCCGTTGGAGGCTCCCCGGTCCCGGTGTACACGAGCAGCGGCTCGGAATACCTCGCGGCGATCGAGGGGACGGTCCGGCAGATAAGGTCGCTGTTCGACGCGATGGTCGCCGTCGTCGTCGGAGCTGCCATCCTGGCGATCATCAACGCCCTCATCATCTCCGTCATTGAAAGGCGGACCGAGCTGGGGATCATGCGAGCGATCGGCACGAGCCGCAGGCAGCTGAGGCAGATGGTCGCGCTGGAGGCGGGAGCCCTGGGGGTGGTGGGAGGCGTGGCGGGGGTGGTGTTGGGCTTCATCGCGCATCGCGCCGCCATGGTGGCGGTGGGCCACCAGGGAGGTATGCCCGTTTCCTACGAGTTCGTGCCTTCGCCGGCCCTCATCGCCTTTCCGCTGGGGATTCTCATGGCGGTAATCGGGAGTTTGGAGCCGGCTCGGCGAGCCGGGTCGATCAGCGTCGTGGAGGCGATCGGGTATGAGTAGGCGTCGGCGGCTCCCTCTCCGGCTGGTGATCGCGGTCTTGCTGCTTGCCCTTCTGCTGCCCGCCTGCGGGGGAGAGGTCGATCGAGCCATCGAAACCCGGGCGTCCAGCCCCACGCCCTCGCCGGAAGCTACCGAGACGCCAACATCAACTCCAGCCACGCCCTCACCCTCGCCGCCGCCCCCACCGGCACCGTCCCCATCCCCTCGGAGAGCGAGGACTCCTGCTCCGCCGCCTGCACCTCAACCTCCGCCTCCACCGGCGGGACCTGCCACCGGACCGGCGCGGCCGGGCGAGTACCTCTTCGACGAGACCGGGCTCATCAGGACTCTGGGTTGCCTCACGAGCAATCAGCCACCTCCAACTCCTACCAGGCTCGTCGTCGGTGCGCCGGCAGGAAATCGGCAGCAGTTCGACCGCCACCAGGCCGGCCCTCAAACTGGAGGTTTGACGGCGTCTCTCCGCGAGCATCGAGACGACGGGACTTATGTGCTCTTCCTGCACCAGGAGCAGGCGGTGGGGCTCCAGCGCTTTGCGAGCGACTTCCAACCCGTTCCTCCCGTTCTGGCCGTACCGGCCAGGCCCCAGCCCGGTCAGGGGTGGGGCTTCATGCTCGTCTCGACGGACGGGCAGGTCCGGATAAACACGAGCAACCGGGTGGAGTCACCCTCGGAGCCGGTCACGCTCGGGCAGGGGTCAGTGGTGAACGCGGTCAAGATCTTCACCACCGCGCACGTGACGGGGACCTCTCCGCAGGGATCTCTGGACTTCACGATCAGAAGGACCACCTGGTACGCACGCGATCAGCACCTGGAGGTAAAGGAAGTGACCGACACGTCCGGCCGGGTGGGGCTTTGCACGATCGACTTTCACGTCGAAGCTCTGGCAAGGTCCGTTTAGAGAAGGGTAGACAACGGGCGTGGGCCTCTTCGACGATCTCGACATCCGTGGAGAGCTCGAGCGAACACGGCAGCAGATAGGTTCACCCGCAAAGCTCCTCGCGATTTGGGCCGGGATCGCCGCACTTTTCTGTTTGACGTTCCTCCTAGGGGGTTTTCCGGGAGGACTCTCCGCCGTCTTGAGCGTCATCATCATGATCTTGGTGGCGTTTCCGGTCGCGGTCTTGGTCGCCTGGATCATGGAGCAGCGGGGAAAGGGCAGCTAAAGGAGGCTTCGGTCTTGACCCGCGGTCATGCGCTGGAGATAAAATTGGGGCCCGTAGTTACAGATCTGTAATTCCGGTGCTTACACCACTTCCCCTGGCGCCGATAGCCGGTCGGAGGTTCTTCTCGCAGTGAGCTTCGTTCATCTTCACTCCCACTCCGAGTACTCGATGCTCGACGGCGCGAGCCGGATCAAGGAGATGTTTGCGAGAGCGGCGGAGCTCGACATGCCGGCGCTGGCGCTAACCGATCACGGGGTGATGTACGGGGCCATCCCCTTCTACCTAGAAGGCAAGGCGTGCGGGGTCAAGCCGCTGATCGGGATGGAGGCATACGTCGCACCCGGGAGCCGATTCGATCGCCCCGCCCGGCACCAGGACTCCTACTACCACCTCACGATGATCTCGGCCACGAACGCCGGCTACCACAACCTCATCAAGCTGTCGTCTCTGGGCTTCACCGAAGGTTACGACCCCCGCTCCCGGCGTCCCCGCCTCGACAAGGAGCTCCTCTCCGAGTACTCGGAAGGCGTCATCGTGCTCTCGGGGTGCCTGTCGGGTGAGCTCGCGCGGACGATCAACGCCGGGCGCCTCGAGGAGGCTGCGAAGGTGGCAGCCGAGTACCGGGAGATCTTCGGCGATCGGTACTTCCTCGAGATTCAGCAGCAGGGGGTTACCGGACAACAGCCTCTAAACGACGAGGTCGCCAGAATCGGCCGTCAGCTGGGCATCCCGCTCGTTGCGACGAACGACTCCCACTACACGCACAAAGACGACGCGGGGGCCCACGACATCCTTCTCTGCATCCAGATGGGCAAGGAGCTCGCCGACACGAACCGCATGAAGTTCGACACCGACGAGTTCTACCTGAAGAGCGCAGGCGAGATGCTCGCCGCTTTTCCCGATTACCCGGAGGCCATCCACAACACTTTGCAGGTTGCCGAGATGTGCAGCGTGGACGTGGAGCTCTACAAGATGCTCTTGCCGGTGTTCGAGGTCCCCGAGGGTCACACGCTCTCGACCTGGCTCGCCCGCGAGGCCGAGTGGGGAGTGAGAAGAAGGTACGACCCCGTGACTCCCGAAGTCGAGGCGCGTCTCAGGATGGAGCTCGGCGTCATCGAGCAGATGGGCTTCTCGGGATACTTTCTGATCGTCGCCGACTTCGTTCAGTGGGCGAAGGCTAACAAGATCAGGGTGGGGCCGGGAAGGGGATCGGTCGGCGGATCTATCGTCGCCTACGCCCTTGGGATCACCGAGCTCGACCCGATCAGGTGGAACCTCGGCTTCGAGCGCTTCCTCAACCCGGGCCGGAAGTCCATGCCCGACATCGACATCGACTTCGACGAGCGCCGGCGCGGCGAGGTCATCCGGTACGTCTCGCAGAAGTACGGCGAGGACCGCGTAGCACAGATCATCACCTTCTCCACCATCAAGGCAAAGGCCGCGATCAGAGACGCGGCGCGGGTCCTCGGCTACCCGTACGCAGTCGGCGACCGTCTAGCGAAGCTGTATCCGCCTCTGGTGCTCGGCAAGGAGGCGCCGTTCGCAGCCTGCTTCGACAAGGCGGTCGAGTGGCCGGAGCACACGGGTCGCAACGACGCCTACCCGAACGCCGCCGATCTAAGGACCGCGTACGAGACCGAGGAGGCCGCACGGCAGGTCATAGACACGGCCCGTAAGCTCGAGGGTCTGCGGCGCCAGCACTCCGTCCACGCGGCCGGCGTGGTCATCGGGCACGAGCCGCTCATCAACCACGTGCCCGTTCAGCGCACCGACGGCGACCTCGTCACCCAATTCGAGATGGGAGCGATCGAGCAAATCGGCCTGCTGAAGATGGACTTCCTCGGGTTGAGGAACCTCACCGTAATAGGCGACGCCGTCCAGCACATAAAGAACAACCGCGGCGTCGACATCGACGTCGACGCCCTGCCGCTCGACGACCCCGCCACGTTCCGGCTGCTCCAGGAGGGCGCCACCGCGGGGGTGTTCCAGATGGAGTCGGGCGGGATGACCCGGCTTTGCCGGCAGCTCCGTCCCGACCGTTTCGAGGAGATCGCGGCCCTCATCGCCCTTTACCGCCCTGGCCCCATGGAGGAGATCGGCAAGTACGTGAAGGGCAAGCACGATCCATCATCGGTGTCCTACTTCCACCCCCTCCTGAAAGAGGTGCTGGCGGATACGAACGGGGTCATCGTCTACCAGGAGCAGGTGACCCGGATCCTGCAGGTCGTCGCCGGCTTCTCGGCGCAGGATGCCGACATGGTGCGGTACGCGATAGGCAAGAAGAAAAGCCACGAGCTCGTGAAGTGGAAGAGCCAGTTCGAGAAGGGGTGTGCGGCGTCGGGCCTTACGGAGAAGGAGACCAGCGACCTGTGGGAGCTGATCAGGCCGTTCGCCGGCTACTCGTTCAACCGCGCGCACGCAAACGGGTACGGCCTCATTGCCTACCAAACCGCCTGGCTCAAGGCCAACTACCCCGTGGAGTACCTTGCCGCCCTTCTCACCTCCGCCAAGGACCGCACGGACAAGATGCCCGTCTACCTCGCGGAGACGAGGGCGCTCGGGATCCGCATGCTCCCTCCCAGCGTGAACGAGAGCGATCTGGACTTCACGCCAAGGGGGGACGAGATCCTCTTCGGCCTCTCGGCAATCAGAAACGTAGGGGAGTCGGTGGCCGAGCGGATCATCCGCGCCCGGTCCAAGGGCGGACCTTTCAGCGACTTCGGGGACTTCTGCCGCCGAGTCGAGCCCACATGCCTGAACAAGAAGGTGATCGAGAGCCTCGCGAAGGCGGGCGGATTCGACTGCCTCGAGGTCAGCAGGAGTGCCCTGCTCGAAGGGGGCTCCAAGGGCGCTCCTCTGTGTATGTCGGAGCGGGTCGGAAGGATGATCGAGGCGACGCTCGCGGAGCGCCGGTCAGAGGAAGCCGGGCAGTTCTCCTTCTTCGGCGGCGAGGCGGAGGCTCCCGCAGCGTCGTTCGGGAACGGCTTGAGGGTCGGGCCTGCAGAGGAGGAGATCCCACGCTCCGACCTGCTCAGGGGAGAGAAGGAGATGCTCGGCTTCTACGTATCAGAGCACCCGCTCGCCGCGATCGAGGGCGCGCTAGCCGCCCAGACCGAGGTGCCGATCCCTGCCCTCGCCGAGGGTCCCGACGGGCAGGTTCGTACCGTCGGGGGAATCCTTTCGCGTATGACCCGCAAGTTCACGAAGAAAGGGGACGTATGGTTCGGCGGTGTTCTCGAGGACCTCAAGGGCACCGTCGAGGTCACCTTTTGGCCTCAGACCGTCCAGGAGACCGCACCGGAGCTCCTCGCCGACGACGTGATCGTCATCGTCAAGGGCAGGATCGAGCTGCGTGACGAGAACGCGAAGCTGATGGCGCTGAAGGTGACTCGCCCCGACCTCAGCGGAGCAAGCACACCTCTTCGGATTCGGATGGATGCGGCGTCCTGCACGGCCGCAAGGATCGAGGAGCTCAAGAGCGTCCTGGCGGCGCATCCGGGGGCTTCACCCGTCTTGCTGCACCTGGGGGGTGGGACGAACGGCGACACCGTGCTGCGTCTCGGGGGCTTCACCGTCGAGCTCCGCAACGGCTTGTTCGCCGAGCTGAGGTCGGTCCTGGGAACGGCGTCTCTCGTGATGCCCGGTTAGTCCCGTCGGTCGATCAACGTGAAGCTCCCGGGGCTCGCACGAGCTTTAGGTCGGGCCAGGGCCAGCGCATGGTGTCTCTGCTGGTGGCCGAGCTAGGGCTCGGCGCGCGCTAGAAGTGTCCATCCACGTCGTGCACTTCTCGGGTCCCATCAACCTAACGACTGCAGAGCGCCTCCGAGACACCTGCCTTTCTGCCTTGAGAGAGGGAGCTACGGATTTGCGGCTCCACTTCTCGAGTGGGGGCGGGCAGAACATGCCCGGATTTACGCTGTACAACTTCTTGAGGTCCCTCCCGGTCCCCGTGACGATTCACAACCTCGCGAACGTGCAATCGACCGCGGTGATCGTCTTTCTTGCAGGATCGAGGCGCCTCGTCTGCCCGCAAGCCCGATTCCTGCTCCACCCGCTGCACTGGACGTTCGAATCGGGCCAGGTCGACCATGCGAGGCTGCGTGAGTACGTGGGGAGCCTCGACAACGACCTCGAGCGGTTCGCGGAGATCTTCGATAGGCGGACGGTTGGAGCCGCCGTCCCGATCGACGTCAGGAGCCACCTCTCCGGCGAGGAGCGGATCATCACCGCATCGGAGTCCCTCACTGCGGGGATCGCCCACTCGATCGAGGAGGCCGCGATTCCCGAAGGTGCGGCCACTTGGGGAGTCTCGTCCGAAAAAGCGCGTTAGGGTGGGTCGTCGTGGGCTGCTTCCGGTGCAACAGGGTTCAAACCGATCCCGTGAAGGGGAAGTCGCCCTGGGCCCGCGTTGTGATCGGGGGGGAGCAGTACCTCATCTGCCCCGAGTGCCAGAAGAGCGATCCGGGATGGCAATCCGCCGCGGACCGGTGTCCTTTTTGCCACAGCACCCGGCTTGTGGCCGTCATGGGATCCATCGTGTGCAAACAGTGCGGCCGTGACTTCGAGAAAGCCTCGGACCTACCGCCCGGGCGGTAGGTCCGACCGAGTGCGGGCAATGACGCTTCGGTCCCCGCGTTCGCCAATAGACTGGCCAATCATGCGATTCCTGGACGCGGCAGCCGATCCGGACCTCGAGATCCCCCGCCCCGACGAAATGCAGGAGCCCATCGAAGCCGTTCGCGAGATCCTCGCGAAGGTCCGCGCGGAAGGGGATCGCGCGCTGGTCGAGCTAACCGAGCGGTTCGACCGTGTCCGTCTGGAAGGCCTGCAGGTACCTGGCGAGGAGATCGAGAAGGCCCACTCGGCGTTGCCCTTCGACTTGAAGGAGGCCCTGAACGAGGCCGCAAAACGCATCCGAAGCTTCTCGGAGAGGCAGGCGCTCAGAAGCTGGCATGAGGAGATCGGCGGGGGGCTGCTGGGTGAGAAGGTGCACCCGGTCGCGAGAGCGGGCCTTTACGTGCCGGGGGGCCGCGCGGCCTATCCCTCGACGGTTCTCATGACCGCCATTCCCGCCGAGGTCGCGGGGGTCGAGGAGGTGGTTCTCTTCGTGCCGCCGGGAGAGGACGGGAGCGTTCCGGCAGCGACCCTAGGAGCGGCCCACCTTGCCGGGGTCACCGACGTCTACCGCGTAGGGGGGGCTCAGGCGATCGCTGCCATGGCGTACGGAACCGACTCTATAAGGAAGGTCGACGTGATCGTCGGACCCGGCAACATCTATGTGGCGTTGGCGAAACGAGAGGTCGCGGGTACGGTCGGGATAGATTCGGTGGCCGGGCCGAGCGAGATCGCAATCGTGACGGATGGTTCGCTGGATCCTCGGGTTGCCGCATTCGACCTCGTAGCGCAGGCCGAGCACGGCCCGAGCGGATCCTTCGTCCTGGTCACGTGGAAAGAGGAATTCCTCGTCTACTTCGCCCAAGCCCTCGAGGCCGTGCTAAGCGAGATCGAAGCCTCCGACCAGCTGCGGGATGCGCTGGACCGGGGGTGCTTGGGTGTCGCGGTCAACGGTGTCGAGCAGGCGGCCGAGTGCATAAACCGCTTTGCGCCGGAGCACCTGCAGCTCGTCTTCGATGGGGCCGAAGATGAGCTAGAACGATTCCGCACCGCGGGCGCGACCTTCGTCGGCCCGTGGTCGCCGGTCTGCCTCGGCGACTACTTCGCCGGAACCAACCACGTCCTTCCCACAGGCGGGGCGGGAAGGTGGGCGTCGGGCTTGAGGACCTCGCACTTCCAGAGGGCGACGTCGTTCGTGGTCTACGGGAAGGAGGCACTGGAGGCGGCGGCTGGTCGCATCGACGTGCTCGCGGGTGCGGAGGGCCTCCCAAACCACGGGCGTGCCGTCCGAGCGCGACTTCAAGAGGAGGGCGAAGGCCTCTAGTAGAGTGGGTGGATGAGCGATCCTGACCTGCAGCTGTACCTCCGGGGCCGGACCGACCTCGCGGATCTGCAGCCCTACCGGGCCCCTCAGCTGGACGCGCCCGTAAAGCTGAACACGAACGAGAGCCCCTACCCGCCTCCGGAGAGCGTCATGCAAGACCTCGTCGAGCGCGTCCGCAAGCTGGCTCTAAACCGTTACCCGAGCCGCGACTTTCCCGAGGTCAGAGAAGCTCTCGCCGCCCACCTTGGGACGCTCACCGACCGCGTGTGGCTCGCGAACGGCAGCAACGAGATCATCCTGCAGCTCCTCCTCGCGTTTGGAGGAGCGGAGCGCAAGGCCATGACGTTCGAGCCTACCTACTCGATGCACGCCCACATTGCGAGGGTGACGGGAACGCGCCTGCTTCGGGCGCGCCGCAACCCCGACTACACCCTGCACCCCGAGGCGACGCTCGAGGCGATCCAGCTTCACGGGCCGGACGTCGTCTTTGCGTGCTCGCCGAACAATCCCACCGGGAACTCGATCAGCAGCGAGGAGATCTCGGCCATCTGCTCGGCTGCGCCGGGCCTCGTCATCCTCGACGAGGCTTACGTGGAGTTCTCGGGAACGAACCACGGGCGGCTGGTCGAGGATTACGACAACCTCGTCCTCACGAGGACGTTCTCGAAAGCGTGGCGCATGGCCGGCGCGCGGATCGGCTACCTGATCTCACCTCCCCACGTGATCGAGGAGATCCAGAAGGTCCGGCTTCCTTATCACCTGTCGGCCCTCACACAGGCGGCCGCCCTGGCCGCCATCGCCCACGCGGCGGACGCGATGGCGACGATCGAGACGATCAGGCACGAACGCGACCGCCTCTACCGCGAGCTTTCTACGACCAGGGGCATAGCCGCGTTCCGAAGCGACGCGAACTTCATCCTCTTCCGCTGCGACTCGAGGCCGGCCGAGGAGGTGTGGAGGTCGCTGCTCGACCGCGGGGTCCTCGTACGCGACTTCTCGGATACCCCTGGGTGCGAGGAGTGCCTCCGGGTGACGGTGGGGACCCAGGAGCAGGACGAGAAGTTTCTGGAGGCCCTCTCCCAGGTCATGTTCCCCAGATGAACCGTGTGGGGGCAGTAAGCAGGACCACGAACGAGACCTCCATCCGCGTCCGGCTGGACCTCGACGGCTCCGGCTTGACGGACGTTTCCACCGGAGTCGGCTTCTTCGACCACATGATGGAACAGCTCGGGCGCCACTGGCTCGTCGATCTGAGCGTCGACGCGAAAGGCGACCTCCACGTCGACTCCCACCACACCGTCGAGGACGTCGGCATCTGCCTCGGAAGCGCATTGACAGAAGCCCTGGGAGACAAAAAGGGGATCAGGCGGTATGGGTGGAGCATCGTGCCGATGGAGGAGGCGCTGGTGAGGGCGGCCCTCGACCTGTCGGGAAGGCCGCTCCTCGTCTACGAGGCGCCGGTCACCGCGGAGACAATCGGCAACTACGATCCCGAGCTCACCGAGGAGTTCTTCATGGCGCTCTGTAGGGCGGCGGGGATGACGTTGCACATCAAGCTCCTGGCAGGGAAGAACTCCCACCACATCATCGAGGGGGTCTTCAAGGCCGTTGCTCAAGCGTTGCGCGGCGCCACCGAGATCGACTCCCGCGCATCGTCGGCGATCCCCTCGACGAAGGGGATGCTGTGAGGGTCGGGATCGTCGACTACCGGATGGGAAACCTGGCGAGCGCGTCGAAGGCCTTCGAAGCAGCCGGAGCGGCAGCCCAGGTCTCGGACGACGCGGACACCCTAGCCTCCGCCGACCTGCTCGTCCTGCCGGGGGTCGGAAACTTTGCCGCGGGGATGTCGAACCTCGAGCGTCTCGGGCTCAAGGACTTCGTCGCCAACTGGGCGGCGAGCGAACGCCCTCTCCTCGGAATCTGCATGGGAATGCAGCTTTTCTTCGAGGAGTCGGACGAGGGCGACGCAAAGGGTTTGGGAATCCTGCCCGGGAGGGTCAGCAAGCTGCCCGGCGAAGTGAAGGTTCCTCACATGGGGTGGAACACGCTCGAGCCCGTGCGGGAATCGGCGGTGTTCGAGCCGTTCGGGGGGCGGCACTTCTACTTCGTCCACTCCTATGTGTGTGAGGC
>JALZBO010000035.1 GCA_030863545.1 Actinomycetota bacterium | reverse complement strand
CGCTGCCAAGCGAGAGGACACCAAGTACTGCCTCGGCAGCGTGCTCAACCACGTCCTTCTGCACCAGACCGTGGTCGGCCTGGAGGCAAAGGCTCAGATGGAGAAGGCTCAGGACGACCCCGACATCATCATCGGATGCGTGGGGGGAGGCTCGAATTACGCGGGCCTCGCTTATCCCTTCGTTCCCGACAAGTTAAGGGGGGGCCGCGACATTCGTTTCATTGCAACCGAACCTTCGGCCTGTCCCACCCTGACCAAGGGATCGTTCGAGTACGACTTTGGGGACACTGCCGAGACGACCCCGTTGATCGAGATGTTCACCCTCGGGCACGACTTCATCCCACCCCCGATCCACGCGGGTGGGCTTCGGTACCACGGGGACGCCCCCAGCCTCTGCCGCCTGGTGAAGGACGGGGTGATCGAAGCCGTGGCGTACCCGCAGTCCAAGATCTTCGAAGCGGCCGTCCAGTTCGCCCGCGCCGAGGGGATCATCCCCGCTCCCGAGTCTTCGCATGCGATAAGGGCCACGATCGACGAGGCCCTCGCATGCAAGGAGACCGGCGAGGGGAAGGCGATTCTGTTCGGCCTTTCAGGGCATGGGCTCCTCGACCTGAAGGCGTACGAGGACTACCTGGCGGGCGACCTTATCGACATCTAGCCGACCTTCTCGAGCTCTAGCCCGGGGGACTTTCTCGAGCTTTAGCGCCGCTCCAGCTCGCACGGCATGGCGCCGCTTGGTCTGAGAGTTATCCCGGTAAACAGAGGAACCCGCCGCTCCTGCGTCTTCAAGCGGAAGGCACGCACGAGCATCGCCGTGACTATGACGGCCTCGAGCATCGAGAAGTACTGCCCTATGCATGCCCTCGGCCCTCCCCCGAAGGGGAAGTAGGCGTACCGGTGGCGCGCTCGCTCCCTTTCGGGAGTGAACCTGGACGGGTCGAAGCGCTCGGGCTCATCCCAAAACCTCGGGTGGCGGTGCGTCGCCCAAGGACTCACAACGGCCGGGGAGCCGGCAGGAATCGCGTACCCCTCGAATGTGTCGTCCCTCGTCGCCATCCGTCCCATGGCGTAAGCGGCGGGGTACAGCCGCATGGCCTCTTTGATTGCCATCGTCGTGTACGAAAGGGCCCGGATGTCCTCGAGAGCCGGAGGCCGGTCTCCCAGCACCTGGGTCACCTCATCGAAAACCCGGTCTTGAACCTCCGGATGATGGCCGAGCAGGTGAAAGGTGAAGGTCAGTGAGGTGGCGGTGGTTTCGTGCCCGGCGAGCAGGAAGACTAGGACCTGATCACGGACCTCGCTGTTGTCGAGCCCCTCACCGCCTTCCGGATCGGTCGCCCGGAGCAGCAGATCGAGCATGTCGTCGCCCCCCGTCCCGGACTTTCGGCGCTCGGCGACGATCTCGTCCACCACGTCGTAAAGCGACTGCTGGAACTGCGCAGTACGCCGGTTCTTGGGCGTCGGCCAGGTTCTTGGGACGGGGAATGCCGACATCCCCCGATGAATTGCGTGCTCGCTCAGGAACGGGACGGTCCTTCTGATCGTCGGCACCGCGCCCCCGACGTCGCTTCCAAAAAGGGCCCGGCCGACAACCTTGAGAGTGATGCTTGCCATGTCGTCGTTTAGATCGACGACCTCACCCTGGGCCGCCAGCTTCTCCCACCGCTCAATCGCGTGAGACGCCTCCTCGACCATCATGGGTACGTAGTTGGCGACCCGCTTGTGGGTGAAGATAGGCTGGATCAGGCGCTTTTGACGGCGCCAGTGCTCCCCTTCGCTGGTCAGCAAACCGTCTCCGAGAAGCCACTTGATCTCTCGGTAGACCGGGTCTCCCTTTATGTAGCGATCCGATGCGCCTGCAAGGATGTGCTGCACTCCGTCCGGATGGAAGAAGGCGAAGACTTGGGCACGAAGGGGCCCGGGTGGACCGAGGACGAAGCGAACAACGTCCCCGTGCTCCAGCATCGCCCGATGAAAGGTGCCCAGGGGGTCCCTCTTGAGGTCGAGCGCCGATCCTATGAGGGGGGCGCCACGAGGGCCGGGAGGGGATTGGGTCGGAATTTCCTGCGCCTGAACAGCCATGGAGAACCTCCTGCTCGGAGGAGCGACGATTACATCGAGTTATGATACATGAAACTGTGTCGAGTGGCTAGGCGCCGAACCACTCCTCCAGCCGGGAACGTTCGTACTCCTGCTTCCGGCGGAACTGCTCCTCATCGGCTTCGGTGAGGTGAACGTCCGGACCGCCCTCCGCATACCAGTTCCCCTCGACGTACGCGACCCTCCGCCCGGGCAGCTCCAGGAAGCAAAATCCGCGCCCATCGAAAGTCGAGGGCTCACCCTTTCCTAGGTCGGAGGCGATGTTTCGAGCCGCCACCTTCCCCTCCTCTGCGGCGAAAACCCCCGCCTTCGGCAGCTGCCCGGTGCCGGTTGGAATCGCCGTACAATCGCCGACCGCGTAGACGCGGTTGAAAGAGGTGCCAAGCGTGTGCGGATCCGGCTCTATCCAGCCTGACGGACCGGCAAGCCCGCTGGCCCGCACGACCGCGGGGACGACGCTGGCCGGCACTCCCAGAAAGATCGTGAACTCGAACTCCGACCCGTTCTCGAACCGGGCGACTCGACGCCCTCCATCGATTCCCGTCACCTTGTGCTTGGTAAGAAGCTGGATCCCTCGGTCTCCAAGGTGCCCGGCAACGTACTGGCTCGCGTCGGGTCCCGCGGCGGGGAGGGTCATGGGAGCAGGCGTAGATATCGCGACCCGAACGTGATCCCTGACACCCTTACGACGGAGCAGCTCGTCGACGATCAGTGCGGCTTCGAAGGGTGCGGGGGGGCACTTGAAAGGAGCGCCCAAGATCGAGATGAGGATCGAGCCGTCTTTGATCTGCCCGAGCGCCTCCCTGATGCCCGGCAGATCTCGCCCATCGTAGAGGTCGAAGGCGCCGTCGCCGGCCAACATGCTGCTGTGGGTAGGGGATGGATCGGCACCGAGGGCGACGACTATGGCATCGGCATTCAATCCGCCGTGCGACGTCTCCACGTGACGATCCTCCGGATCTATGCCGGTGATCTCGGCTTGCCGGAAGACGATCCCCCGCCTCGAGAGATCCGCAAGTTTGGCGGTTCCTTCGCTCAGCGGGCGAACTCCCGCCAGGTCCCAAAGCTTCGCAAACCCCATATAGAAGCGGTCGCCGCTCGCAATGAGCGTGATCTCATCGTTCGCCAAGACGTTGCGCAGCTCGTGGGCCGCAGCCAACCCCCCGAACCCACCTCCTAGGATCAAAACTTGCGCCATAGCCTCCCCCTGCCCGCCCAAATCTGCTTGTCTAAAGCTTCTGCGGCTACCTTAACGCTGGAGCACCGGCCGCAAGAGGAGCAGGATGTTTTGATGCCGATCTCGCCACGAGGGAGGAAGGCAGGCGCTGGCGCATGACCGAGCTGTTGGAGTACAAGCGGTGGCTGAAACCGGTGAGCTGTCGCTCGATCCTCCTGCACAGGTTGAAATGAGCGACTCCCGAACTCGCGAGGGCAGCGGCCCCACGACGACCCGCCTTTGGGCGTCAATTGAGACTACTTATCGCGCCATCCTGGATCACCCATTCATTCGAGGGCTGACGTCCGGATCCCTGGATCGCGAAGCCTTCCGTTTCTACGTGATCCAGGACGCCCTTTACCTGACGGAATTCGCCAGAGCACTTGCGATCTGCGCAGCGAAGTCGCCGAACGATCGGGCGCTCCAAATGTTCTCGGAGCACGCGGCCGGCGCGATCACCGTGGAGCGCGAGCTGCACGAGACCTTCTTCAAGGACTTTGGCCTCGGGCCGGAGGAGCTTTCTCGCATCAGGCAAGCGCCTACAAACCTTGCGTACACAAGCTACCTACTGCGCGTCGCGTACGGCGGCTCCTTTCCAGAAGCGCTCGCGGCCGTCCTGCCTTGCTACTGGATCTATTGGGAGGTAGGAAAGGCACTCCTCGAGGAGGGTTCGCCCGACCCTCTCTACACGAGGTGGATTCAGACGTACGGGGGGGAGGACTACGGCCGGGTGGTGGAAGCTGTTCTACGTTTGACCGACGAGGTGAGCGCCGACCTCCGGCCCGCGGACGAGATGCGAATGATGGAGCATTTCCAGACCACGAGCCGGTTCGAATGGATGTTCTGGGACATGGGTTACCGGAAGGAAGCGTGGCCCGTCTAGAGACTAGGTACTGGAAGGAGGCGTGGCCCGTCTGGCGACCGTCGGCTTACCTTTGTAGTCCGCCGGGTAGGGATCTGTGGCCATGAACGAACGAGATCTTTCCGCAGAGTTCGATGTCGCCGTGGTCGGCGGAGGCCCCGCGGGGCTGGCGGCGGCAACGTGGCTGGGAAGGTACCGATGCAGCGCCCTCGTCCTCGACAGCGGGGAGTACCGCAACCGGTGGGTGGAGAACGTTCATGGCTACCTGGGCGAGGATCCGGCCAACCCGGACGAGCTGAGGGCGAGGGTTCACAAGGACCTCGCCCAGTACCCGAACGTACAGGTCGAGAACCTAAGGGTCGAATCGATCTCCATCGACGGCGACTCCTTCGAACTCCAGGCCGGCGATCGAACTCTCCGTGCGAAGCGGGTGATCCTCGCGACCGGCACACGCGACGAGTTCCCGGAGGTCGAGGGGTTCTTCGAGCACTACGGCTCCGAGGTGTTCCACTGTCCCCTGTGCGACGGGTACGAGGGGCGCGGCAAGGACGTCGCCGTCTTCGGTTGGGACGAATCCGTGGCGGGATTTGCCATGAGGATGTTGAACTGGGCCGCATCCGTAACGGTCGTGACCCACGGGTGCCGCCTCACGGAGGACAGGTCCCTCTGTGACCGCCTCGAGACGAAGGGCATCGAGGTCGTGGACGACGATCCGGTCGAGCTGCTCGGGTCCCGCGGCGAACTGCGGGGCGTCA
>JALZBO010000033.1 GCA_030863545.1 Actinomycetota bacterium | reverse complement strand
GAGGAGCGATTCCATGACGAACGGGCACGGCACGCCCCTTAGCGACGCGGCGGCCTTCGACTCCCTGCCACCGGAGGTCCAGGAGGAGATACGCAACGATTTCGCCCGTTTGCGGGCAAACCTGCCTACCGATGAGCTGAAGGAGGACGAGCCTGTAGGCATCGGCGCAACCTCCGCCGGCCTGCTCGTGATCAAGACCCCCCGGGGGGCATACCAACTGATGGAGGACGGCTCCACCCTCCGGGTTCGCGGGATCCGCGGGCGGAGGGAGATTGTGCGCTTCCGGCGCGGACAGATCGTCGAGCAGGAGGAGCTTTAGCGCTCACCCACGTCCCTGCAGCACCCTCGGGAAGGTACGGCCGACCGTCCGCAAGTACGGCAGCCCGGAGGCTTGGAACGGGGGCGTGAAGTCGCGCAAAAGCCGGGGTCTTTGTCCCCCTCAGGGCATATCCTGGGATCAGGGCAGGCGCCCGGGAGAGGCCACATGGCGCGGTTGGACGATTCGAGGTTCGGTCCGAACCTGTGGCTCATGCAAGAGATGCATGAGCGGTATCTCGACCAGCCCGACGCGGTTTCCGAAGCGTGGAGAGAGTTCTTCGAGGATTATCTCCCGCCCGATCGCGCCGTTCAGCAGGCTCCGTCGTCTCCGCTCCGGCCTCCTGCTCCTGCCCATCAGGATGGGGAGGCGGGCAAGGCCCCCACCAGGCGCATGTCGAGCGCAGACAGGACCCTCGCCTCCAAGATGGAGGAAAGCCTCTCGATACCCACGGCGACGTCGGTGAGGACGATTCCGGCCAAGCTGCTCGAGGTCAACCGCAACATCCTGAACAACCATCAGGTGCGAACGCTGAGGAAGAAACTCAGCTTCACTCACCTCCTCGGCTGGGCCGTGGTGAAGGCCGTCATCAAGCATCCTCACATGAACGTCTCCTTCCAGCGAGTGAAAGGCGACCCTCACCTGGTCCGTCACTCCCACGTGAACCTGGGCGTCGCGGTCGACATCCGCCGCAGCGACGGGAGCCGCGCCCTTGTCGTCCCGAGTGTCAAGGCGGCCGAGAACATGACCTTCTCGGAGTTCGTCGATGCGTACGACGAGGTGGTGCGAAGGGCCCACGCCGGGAAGCTCACGCCCGACGACGTCACCGGAACCACCATCACAGTGACGAACCCGGGAACGGTCGGGACCGTCCTGTCCATCCCACGACTGATGGCCGGGCAGGGAGTGATCGTGGGCATCGGCGCGATGGACTATCCGGCCGAGTACCAGGGAGCCGACCCCCACGTCCTGGCCGACATCGGCATCGGAAAGGTGATCACCATCAGCAGCACCTACGACCACCGGGTCATCCAGGGCGCCGTGAGCGGCGAGTTCCTCGGCGAGATTCACCAGCTGCTGATGGGGGCCGACGGGTTCTACGAGGAGATCTTCGCCAGCATGGGAGTCCCCTACGTGCCGGTCGAGTGGCACGAGGACGTGAACCCGAGCCGCGACAGCCTCGAGGCCGAGGAGAAGCAGGCCCGCGTCTTCCAGCTGATCAACATCTACCGGGTGCGAGGCCACCTGATCGCGGACCTCGATCCGCTCGATACCAACCCTCCCAAGATGCACCCCGACCTTGATCCGGCGCGTTACCGCTTCAGCATCTGGGACCTGGACCGGACGTTCGCCACGGGCGGCCTCGCCGGACACGCAAAGCTGAAGCTGGGCCAGATCCTGAAGATCCTTCGAGATGCCTACTGCCGCACGACGGGCATCGAGTACATGCACATCTCGGAGCCCTCGGAGAAGGAGTGGATCCAGCAGAAGGTCGAAGGGGTAAGCGTGGACCTTCCAAAGGAGGATCACGCGCGGATCATGCAGAAGCTCAACGAGGCGGAGTCGTTCGAGACTTTTCTGCATACGAGGTACGTCGGTCACAAGCGGTTCAGCCTCGAAGGGGCAATAAGCCTCATTCCGATGCTCGACGCGATCCTCGATGCGGCCTTGAGTAACTCGCTCGATGAGGCGGTAATCGGGATGGCCCATCGCGGCAGGCTCAACGTGCTTGCGAACATCATCGGCAAGAGCCACCGCCAGATCTTCAAGGAGTTCGAGGGCCACATAGATCCCGAGACCGTGCAGGGCTCCGGCGACGTGAAGTACCACATAGGGGCCACCGGGACTTACCTGAGTCCCCGAGGCGGATCGCTCCCGGTCTCCGTAGTTTCCAACCCCAGCCATCTCGAGTCGGTCGACCCGGTGGTCGAGGGAGTGGTCAGAGCAAAGCAGGACCGCCTCAACCGCCTCGACCTGTGGCCGGTCTTGCCAATACTGATTCACGGGGACGCCGCCTTTGCAGGCCAGGGGGTGGTGGCCGAAACGCTGAACCTCTCCCAGTTGAGGGGCTATCGAACGGGCGGCACGATCCACATAATCATCAACAACCAGCTCGGCTTCACGGCGGGCGCGGGCCAGACCAGATCGAGCACCTACGCCAGCGACGTCGCAAAGATGATCCAGGCGCCGATCCTGCACGTGAACGGCGACGATCCCGAAGCCTGCCTCCGAGCGGCCCGCCTGGCATTCGAGTACCGGGAGCATTTCCACAAGGACGTCGTGATCGACATGTGGTGCTACCGGCGGTGGGGCCACAACGAGGCAGACGAGCCGGCCTACACGCAACCGCTGATGTATCAGCGCATTGCCTCCCGCAGGTCCGTGCGAAAGCTCTACACGGAGTTGCTCCTGCACCGAGGCGATATCACGATCGAGCAGGCGGAGGGAGCCCTCGAGGACTACAGGGCCAGGTTGCAGGAGGCGTTCGATGCCAGTAAGGGGCTCGCACGAGCGCCGGCAAAGCGCAGGCCGCTGGCGCCGATGGGAGACGCATTCAATCTGGGAACCGCCGTCGGGCTGGCGAAGCTCAAGCAAATCCTCGAAACAACCACGCGTCTCCCGCCGGGTTTCGCCGTTCATCCGAAGCTGGGGAAGTGGCTGGAGGACCGGAGGAATGCGTTCACCAAGGACCACATCGATTGGTCGCTTGCCGAGTCCCTCGCTTTCGGGTCGCTCCTGGCGGACGGTGTGTCGGTACGGCTTGCAGGTCAGGACACGAGGCGAGGAACGTTCAGCCAGCGGCATGCGGTCCTGATCGACCAGGAGAACGGTTCCGAATACCTGCCGCTGGCCCAAGTCCCCCGCAACGGAGCTCGCATGTACATCTACGACAGCCTGCTGTCGGAGTTTGCTGCCCTGGGCTTCGAGTACGGGTACTCGGTCGCGGCATCGAGGGCGCTCGTGCTCTGGGAGGCTCAGTTCGGCGACTTTGCCAACGGCGGGCAGGTGATCATCGATCAGTTCATCTCGGCAGGGGAAGCGAAGTGGGGCCAGCCGAGCAACCTCGTAATGCTGCTTCCCCACGGCTACGAGGGGCAGGGGCCCGAGCACTCGAGCGCGCGTTTGGAACGCTTCCTGATGCTCGGCGCCGAGGACAACTTTCGTGTCGTGGTGCCCTCCACGCCGGCTCAGTACTTCCACCTGCTGCGGGGCCAGGGAAGGAGCACGCTGCGCAGGCCGCTGATCATCCTTACGCCGAAGTCACTCCTGCGGCTGCCCCGATCGTCCAGCAAGGTGCTCGATCTCCTTTCGGGAGGCTTTCGCGCCGTCCTGAGCGATCCCTCCGCTCCCGACCCCGACCGGGTGAGGCGGCTGATCATGTGCACCGGCAAGATCTATTACGAGCTGGAGGCGGCGCGGGAGAAGCTGAACGCTGAGGGCGTCGCCCTCGTCCGCGTCGAGCGCCTCTATCCCTTCCCGGCCGACGAGATCGCCGAGGAGATCGCTCGCTTCGACCAGGCGGAGATCATGTGGGTGCAGGAGGAGCCGGAGAACATGGGGGCGTGGAGGTTCGTGCACCAGAAGTTCAACGAAGAGCTCAAGGCGTCCCTGCTGCGCTGCTGCCGCGAGGAGAGTGCCAGCCCTGCAACCGGCAGCAGCTCGATCCACGAGCGGGAGCAGGAGTTCCTCCTGCATCGGGCGCTCGCCGGGATGACGGACTGACAAGCGGGCTCCGCACGACCTGGCTGGCGCACCTGCGCGTGTTAAGCCGGCTCAACCACTACTCCTTCAAATCCACTTGGGTGGTTCCGGCGGGTCGAGACAAGGTTTTCTCGACCCTGCGCCGGCTCGAGACCTACCCCTTTTGGTGGCCCGAGGTGAAGGAGTTGAGCCTTAAAGACGATGTCACGGCGGAGGTCCGGATAAGGGCGGCACTGCCGTACTCATTGAGAATCTCCATGTCCCAAGCGTTCGTGGACGAAAAGGCGGGCGTCTTGATTGCCCGGCTGCAAGGGGACTTGGAGGGGTGCTCGAGCTGGAGGATCGAGGGTGGTGGCGACAAAACGCGCTGCTTGTTCGAGGAGGATGTGGTCGTCAACAAGCGCCTGATGAAGATCCTTGCGCCCATCGCCCGGCCCCTCTTCAAGCTCAATCACGGGCTGATGATGCTGCGGGGCCGGCGCGGGCTGCGGCGCTACCTGAAGGAGCAGGGGGAGTAGCCGGCGGGGGCTGCAGCGCTACCTGGAGGAGCAGGGGGAGTAGCCGGCGGGGGCTGCAGCGCTACCTGAAGGAGCAGGGGAATAGGAAGGAGGAGCGCGGCCCCCCACCGGGCTCCGACGCATTTGTTGTCTCCGGCACAGGATTCCGAACATAGCCGGACGCCGCAAAGTATTTCTACTAACATCCGCGGGACACTTTAATTCGAGTACGGGAGGAGTGCCGATGCGACGGCGGCCGGTCACGAACCGGCAGATCACTCCCCACGCGGCTTCCATCAAGCCGTTCAAACGCTCGGCAAGCTCAGCGTTTTTGCCCCGGCTACGGAAGGCCCTTCCAGCGATGGCGATTGGCATGGCCGCGGCTCTCGTCGTCAAGCTCGTCGCGGATTCTCAGCTGGGTCGCAGCCGCAGCGGGAGGAGTGTTGCGCGGGTTGGGACGGGAGTAAGAGCTGAGGGAAACGGCCACCACGACAGTCGGCCGGAGCGGCTGGCCCCGTTTCTCTAGCCGCCTCACGCCTAAGCTCATGCGCGGCGGTTCAGCTTAAGCTGGAATCTAAGCCTTAGAGCGGGAGTTTCTGGATGCCTGAGAAATTGGTCAAGACCGAAGAGGAGTGGCGGCGGGAGTTGGGCCCCGAGCGGTACCACGTGCTGCGGGAGAAAGGGACGGAGCGCCCCTTCACCGGCGAGTACGTCTACAACAAGGCTACGGGGATGTACGTGTGCGGGGCGTGCGGGGCGGAGCTGTTCTCGTCCGACACAAAATTTGACTCGGGGACGGGATGGCCCAGCTTCACTCAGCCTCTTGAGGAGGGCAGGGTCGAGCTCCGGCCCGACAACAGCTTCTTCATGCGCCGGACAGAGGTTGTCTGCGCAAGGTGCGGGTCACATCTTGGGCACGTCTTCGACGACGGTCCCGCCCCAACCGGGAAGCGGTACTGCATAAACTCCTGCGCCCTCGACTTCGAAGAGAAACCGGCTAAGGAAATGCAGGCTTAGCCGCACAATCAACATCGCGACCGGGCTTATTCCAAGGGCAGGCCAAACAACCGCGCGGCGTTGCCGCTCGTAGCCCGGGCAACTGCCTCCACCGGTTCGCCCCGAGCGTCGGCGACGGCCTTTCCGACGTGGACGACGTAGGCGGGCTCGTTGGGCTTGCCGCGAAGGGGCATGGGGGCGAGGTAGGGAGAGTCGGTCTCGACAAGGAGGCGGTCCGGCGGCACCACCCGAGCAGCTTCCCGAAGCGACTCGGCGTTGCGGAAAGAGACGTTGCCCGCGAACGAGATGAACCCTCCCAGGTCCAGGGCACGCCGAGCCTCCGAGGCCGTACCCGAAAAGCAGTGGAAGACCATCGGGTCGGGTGGGCCCACTTCCTCCAGCAGCTCGAACACCTCCTCGTAGGCGTCCCGGACGTGCATCACCAACGGCTTGCCGGCGCTCTTGGCAACCTCGATCTGGGCGAGAAACGCCGTTTCCTGGTTGCGACGCGACGAGAGGTTTCGGTAGAAGTCCAGCCCGACCTCGCCCACGGCCACCACCTTCGACTCCCGAGCGAGGTTCGTGACGGATTGCACGGCGTCGTCGTCGAACCCATCGGCCTCGTGAGGGTGCACTCCCACCGCCGCCCAAACTCCCTCGTGCCGGCCGGCGATGGCTAGCGCGTCCCGGCTGGTCTCGAGGTCGGTCCCTATCGTGATGACGGCTCTTACTCCAACCGACCTCGCCCTCTGAAGGGTTTCCTCCAGCTCGCCCCCGATTGAGTCGAGGTGGCAGTGGGAGTCAATCCAGACCGGACCCGCGGCGGCGTCAGGCCGCCGAAACGCTATCGCTCGACCTCCACCCTAGGAAACAGAGGCGGCCCCTTCTGCACCTTGAACCCGACCAACGAGTCGCCGGCTTCGAGCGACGCCGCGAGAGGGCGCGAGTCCACGGGCTCGAGCCCCAGCTGCTCCCGGATTCGCCGGGATGCCGAAGGCATGGCGGGTGAGATCAGGATCGAGATTTGGCGGATCGCCTCGCAGACGGAGTGAATGACCGTGGCGAGCTGCTCCTTCTGTTCGGGCTGCTTCGCGAGCTTCCATGGAGCCCAATGATCGATGTAGTGGTTTGCGGCCCTCACTAGCTCGAACACCCCTGCGAGCGCTCCTCCGGGATCGAGCCTTCGTACTCGATCGTCGAGCTCCTCGCCGGCCTTATATGCGGCAGCTCGCAGGTCATGCTCGGGCTGGCTGAGGGCGCCCGGCGCAGGCACGACGGCCTCGAAGTAGCTCGTCGTCATCGCCAGGGCGCGGCTTACGAGATTTCCGAGATCGTTCGCGAGGTCCGCGTTGTAGCGAGCGACCATTGCCTCCCAAGAAAAGGACCCGTCCTGCCCAAAAGTTCCCTCCCTCAGAAAGTGGTATCGGTAGCCATCTGCCCCGAAGGTGTCGATCAGCTCGTGCGGGGAGATGCCGGTCAGGTTTGTCTTCGACATCTTCTTCCCCCCTACGGTCAGGTACCCGTGAGCGAAGATGGTTCTGGGAATGTCGAAGCCGGCCGCCATGAGCAGCGCCGGCCAGATCACCGCGTGCTGGCGCAGGATGTCCTTTCCTATGAGGTGGAGATCGGCCGGCCAAAGGCGCCGAAAGCGCTCCGGATCGGTCCCCTGCCCGACGGCGGTGGTGTAGTTCTGGAGGGCGTCGATCCAGACATACATTACGTGCTTGGGGTCCCACGGTATCGGGACGCCCCAGGTAAACGACGTGCGAGAGATCGATAGATCCTGGAGCCCGCCCTTCACGAAGCTGATCACCTCGTTCCGTCTGACCTCCGGCTGAACGAGCTCCGGCTCGGACTCGTACAGGTCGAGGAGGCGGTCGGCGTACGCCGAGAGGCGGAAGAAGTAGTTCTCCTCCTTCACAATCTCGACCGGCCGTTCATGGATCGGGCAGAGGCCGTTGACCAACTCGCTCGGCTGATAGAAGGCCTCGCAGGCGACGCAGTAATACCCCTCGTACGTGTCGAGGTAGATGTCACCCTGGTCGTAAAGGCGCTGAACCAGCTCCTGGACGGGCTTGGTGTGCCGGTCTTCGGTCGTTCTTATGAAGTCGTCGTAGGAGATCTCCAACCGGGCCCACACGTCGACCCATCGGGGGACCATTTGGTCGCACCACTGTTGAGGGTCGAGGCCCCGCTCTGCGGCGGCTTGCGCGATCTTCTGGCCGTGCTCGTCGGTCCCTGTAAGGAAGAAGACCTTCTCCCCCGCAAGCCGGTGGTAGCGCGCGATGAAGTCGGCGGCTACCGTCGTGTATGCGTGGCCGACGTGCGGAACGTCGTTCACGTAATAGATCGGGGTTGTGAGGTAGAAGGTGTCCTTACTCATGGAGGTGCCTATCTCGACCTTTTGGCGGATGAGGTGAGTGCGGATATTATCCCCCCTGCATGAAGAACACCGGCATGAGTCGCAAGCTGGACGACCTCGGCCGTATCGTCATCCCTGCGGAAATACGGAAGTCGCTCGCGCTCGAGGTAGGAGGCGTGCTCGACATCTCCGTTGAGGACAACCGGATCATTCTCACCTCCCGCCAGGACTCCTGCGTCTTCTGCGGCACAAAGACTGACCTCAGTGAGTTCAAGGAGCGAATGATCTGTGTGGCCTGCTGTGACGCCTTGGGAGGAGTCGGGCCTCGTCAGTCCTCCTGGGAGCCCTTCTCGCCGGGCTGATCTAGCAGCCCCTCATATACAGACCTCCGGGGTGCGTCGAAGCGGGCGGATGCTTCAGCCGCAGCCTTCGACTTTGGCGATCCCGTAGCGACCAGTGCGCGCGCAAAATCAATTGCCGAATTCAGCTCATTCTCGTGTTGGCCGGCGCCCTCCACGACTATCACGATCTCTCCGAGCGGCTGCTCCGAGAGCGAGGAGAGCACCTCGGAGATCGTTCCCCGCATAACCTCCTCGTGCACCTTCGTGAGCTCCCTGGCGAGCGCGGCCGGGCGATCCCCGAACACTGCAAGCATCGATTCGAGCGTTGCGCGAACCCTCGTTGGGGCTTCGAACACGACCAGGGTGCGGTCATCGGCCGCGATCGACTCGAGCCTCCTTGCCCTGTCGCCCGGGGAGCGTGGCAAAAAACCCTCGAAGCAGAAGCGAGCCGTGGGTAAACCCGACGCCACCAGGGCGGTGAGGATGGCGGACGGCCCCGGGATTACCTCGACGGGAACGCCCTCCGATATGCAAGCCTTCGTGATCCGGTAGCCAGGATCCGATACCCCCGGCATGCCCCCATCGCTTACCAACGCGATCCTCGACCCCTTCCGCAGCAGCTCCAGCAGGTAGTGGGTCTGGCGGCGTTCGTTGGCCTGGTGATAGGCGACGAGCTTGCCGCGAATGCCGTGGTGCGTGAGGAGCTTGCGAGTCCGGCGCGTGTCTTCGGCCGCGATGAGGTCAACCTCCCCCAGGACGCGAAGCAGCCTCAGTGTGACGTCCTCGAGGTTGCCGATAGGGGTGCCGCAGAGGTAGAGGCGACCCGGCACCGCTATCGCTTCTCCACGAGGCTCCCGCCCTCCCGGAGCCCCAGCCGCGCCGCCTCCCCCGCATCGAGCTCTAGCACCGAGCGGGCTGGCCACACGAGCGGGCCGACCCGGCGGGGGGACAGGGTTCCTACACGTAGAATTCGCCCCTCCGAATCCAGGTAGACGGTGTCTATCGCGTAGCGCATTCCGAAGGTGTGCACCTGCCTGCCCCTTATGAGCATGGCTCTGCCGGCCCCGACCTCGTCGGATCCCAGGAGGCCTTTTACGCTTCCGAACACGCCCTTCGGCTCGATGACCTCGACCACTGTCTCGGGCCGTTCCGGGTCGAACATGAGCACCGTCGCTTGCCCTCAGCTTTCAGGCGGCTTGTGGTTTCTATACTGACCTTACTTCTGGCCATTGGGAGTTCCGCGATCAAGCCGATATCGACGTCCGCCGTCACGACCAGGGGTAAGGCCGAGGAGCAAGCTGCCGGCGAGGGCGCGGGCGGAGCACGAGCTTTGGCCTGGGAGCGGCGCGACACGCTGCTGATCATCGTCCTCGTGATGATCGCTGCGCTGCTTCGTTTCGTCAGGCTGTCCCATCCGGACACCCTCGTGTTCGATGAGACCTACTACGCGAAGGATGCGTGCCTGTATGCGGGATACTCCCCCGATTTCTGCGGGCTCAATCAGCCGACGGAGCAGTCCTACGTCCACCCTCCTCTCGGCAAGTGGCTGATCGCCGCCGGCGTAGAGGTATTCGGCTACAACTCGTTCGGCTGGCGTTTTGCGGCCGCAGTCTTCGGCACGGCGCTCATCGTGGTCGTATTCCTGCTTTCGCGCGAGCTCTTCCGAAACAGGTGGACTGCAGGTGCCGCAGGCTTGCTCGTCGCGACCGACTTCTTACTGATCGTCGAGAGCCGCATCGCGATGCTCGACATATTCCTCGCGTTCTTCGTCGTACTCGGCTTCCTGTTCCTGGCGTTGAACAGAAGCGTCCTGCTACGGATGAGGCGGTCCCCGCAGCCGGAGGGATCCGGGCGCGAATCACCGGAAGGAACGTTCCTCTTGAACGCATGCGGGGCTTGCATGGGCCTTGCCCTTGCCACGAAGTGGTCGGCCATCTTCGCGCTACTCGCGGCGATCGGCCTCGCACTTGCATGGGAGGTCGGAATCTGGCGGGCCCGAGGGGCGAAGAAAGCAAGTCTCGCCCCGCCCGTCGCGCGGGTCGCGTTTGCTCTGATCGTCGTCCCGGGACTTTTCTACGTCGCCTCCTACGCGCCCTATGTCGCCGAAAGGCTCGATCAACCCTGCGCCTTCGAGGTTCCCGAACGAGCCGCCGAGCGGCTGTTCGGGGAGGGCTTCCTGGGGTTGGGGGAAGGCGAGTGCGTCCGGGGAGCTCAGGGTGCGGCCCTCAGCTTCGCCGACCTGCACGAACGCATGACCGAGTACCATTTCACGCTCGACGCCAAGCACTCGTACCAGTCCAAGGCGTGGACGTGGCCGCTTGTGCTTCGCCCGGTCTCCTACTACTTCACTCACGAAAGGCAACCGAACGACGAGGCGTCCGAGATCATCGCGATCGGCAACATCGCCGTCTGGTATGGCGCCCTTCTGGCCGCGGCGTGGCTGCTGGTCACCGGCCGAAGGAGGTGGGAGCCCCAGAGGGTGGTGGTTGCGGCGTGGGCCGCGCAGTATCTTCCCTGGCTCCTCGTCTCGCGGCCGCTGTTCTTCTTCTACATGACCCCGGTGGTTCCGTTCATGATGATCGGACTTGCTGCGGCCCTCTCGGCGTGGCGTAGAAACGGACGGGTGGCCCACCGGGTGGTGACGCTCTACCTTGTCCTGGGGGTGGGCGGCATGCTCCTGCTGTTCTATCCGGTGCTGACCGCGATCCCCATCCCCTACGAGAGGTGGCTCAACCTCATGTGGTACGGGATCTTTCAGTGCGGTCCCTACCGCTGCGGATGGATTTGAGCAGGAGGAAGACCTTTGAGTAGGAGCAAGACCAAGGACGCTTTAGGTCGATAGCCGAGGCCCGGAATGGACCACTACAGAATGGCGGCCTAGTGGGCAGGGCCGGCCCCCCACCTTAGACTCGACCTCGCCGTCGTCGGTGCCGGGCACCTCGTTCGGAGCGAGATGACCGAAGAAGAGCAAAAGGTTCGACGGGCAGAGTCGCGCTGGATGTCGCGGGGCGTTGCCGGCATTGGAGCAGCTAGCTTCTTCTCCGACTCCGGGCACGAGATCGTGACCTCCCTCCTCCCGAACTTCCTGGCGTCGACGCTCGGAGCGCCGGCGGCCGCCCTGGGGCTGATAGAGGGGATCTCCGACGGACTGGCTGGAGGGGCAAGGCTGGTCGGAGGAGCCCTCGCGGACGATCCCGGCCGCCGCAAGGCGCTGGCCGTCGGCGGGTACTCCACAACGCCGATCTTTTCGAGCCTCATCAGCGTGGCGACGGCTGCGTGGCAAGTGGGCCTCCTCCGAGCGGTCGCCTGGGGCGCAAGGGGCCTTCGGGTGCCGGCTCGCAACGCCATCCTTGCCGACATCGCTCCGGCCTCGGCTTATGGACGGGCGTACGGTTTCGAAAGAGCGATGGACAACTTCGGCGCCATCGTGGGGCCTCTGGCGGCACTCGCCCTCGTCGGGCTCGTGGGAGTCCGCACCTCAATTGCGGTGTCGGTGATACCCGGGTTGCTGGCTGCCGTTGCGATCGTCTACGCGATCCGCCGGAGTCCGGGGCAGCACCGGTTCGAGCGGCGCCCGCTCAAAATCCAAGTACGGCCGGTCCTCAAGGGCCCGCTGGGACGGATGATGTTGGCGATCACGGCCTTCGAGCTGGGGAACGTTGCGGCGACGATGTTGATCCTTCGAGCCAACCGCCTTCTTGAGCCTGGCTATGGCGAGAGGGAGGCGACACAGATAGCGATAGGGCTCTACGTTGCCTACAACCTCGCAGCCTCCTTGGTGAGCGTGCCGGCGGGGCGAGCGGGCGATCGCATCGGGATGAAGACGGTCTTGTTGGCCGGCACCGCCTCTTTCGCCGTCTCCTACATCGGCTTCGCCGCCGGAGGCGCGATTCCTGCACTGGCTCTGTGGTTTGTTGCGGCGGGTTTCGGCATCGGGTGCGTGGAGACTGCCGAACATGCCGCGGTCGCCACGCTCGCACCGGAAAGGGTCCGGGCGTCAGCCTTCGGCCTTCTCGCAGCGATCCAGAGCGTCGGGAACCTAGCCGCGAGCGGGGTGGCGGGAATCGTATGGTCGTCGATTTCTCCCCGGGCCGCGTTCGGCTATCTCGCAGCTTGCATGCTCGTGGCGTCCGTTGCCGTCGCCACGCTTCGCAGCGGGAGGTCGAACGAAGGCAACCAGTCGGGGAACGGCATTCCTGGCGGCGAAAAAAGCACTTAACGATTTCGGTTTTTGTGCCGATGTATAGAGAAACGACCTTTGTGGCCGCGAGCCTGCGGCCTTTGTGTGGGGAAAGGATCCCGAGCGACATTGCCTATTGGCGAAAGCTTTCCCGCCGTCTTGCAGGCGGCTCGACTCGGTGCTGATTGGGCGTGGACGGCGATATACCGCGATCTTGCTCCTGCCGTTCACGGTTATCTCGCGCTGCACGGGGCGGCGGAGCCGCAAGACCTTACCGGAGAGGTCTTCCTCCATGTAGTTCGGGGACTTCATGGGTTCGAAGGGGACGAGTCGCGGTTTCGGTCCTGGGTCTTCATGATTGCCCACCACCGTCTAGTCGATGAGAGGCGCGCCCGGAGCCGCAAGCCGTGCGATCCAGTCTCGTCGGACGCGCTGATCGTCCACGCCGGGGAAGGCAGCGTCGAAGAAGAGGCCCTGGACAGCCTCTCCAGCGATACCGTGCGGAGGGTGTTGGCCGAGCTGTCGCCCGATCAGCAGGACGTCCTCCTGCTCCGAATCGTCGGAGGCCTAACTGTCGAGGAGGTCGCGAAAGCCGTGGGCAAGCGGCCCGGCGCGGTCAAGGCCTTACAGCGCCGGGGTCTGGCAGCGATCAAACGAAAAGTTTCTCGCCAGGTGGTTTCCCTATGACCCGTCCCGACGGTTACTTCAGTGAGATGAGACGCCTCACTGAGATTTCCGATCACGAGGCCGAGCGTCTGCTGGCCGGTATGGCGCCTGCCGGCAACGAGGAGCTCGAGGACGTGGCCGTGTTCGTAGCCGAGGTCAAGAAGGCTTCGGCCATGCCACTAGATCTTCCGACTCAGCAGCAGCACTTGGCCGCCGTGGTGCAGACGTCTCAGCTCCTCGTCGAAAAAGGCAAACCGGCCGCAAGGCCGGCAAGCAAAGCCGCTCGACCTGCAGGGCAGGTGTCCGGGCTACCGAAACGAAGGAGGAGATTGGTGATGCAAGGGATTTTCGCGAGCATGGTCATGAAGATTTTGACTGCCGTCTTCGGGGCGGCCGCCCTCGCAACGACCGGAGCCGTCGCGACCGACCAACTCGACGTCAAGGACGTCAAGGAGGCCATCTCGGACGTCGCCGAGAGCATCGGCTTGAAGGACGCCGACGCCGAGTTGCCAAAGGTGGACGCCGAGGTCAAGGCTGATGAGGAAGGCGTGAAGACCGACCTCGACACCGACGCGACCCTGCCCGACGCGGGCGAGGTGGCCGACGAAGTAGAGCTGCCCAAGGCCAAGGATGGGAAGGTGGGCGACGTCAAGCTTGGCGGCAACAGCAAGAGCGCTGCCATCCACGCCGTCAAGGAGGTCGTACCCCCGGGTCCGGCACGCGGCAAGGCGGTCTGTGCGGTTGCCTCTGAGGGCCGCTGCGTCACCGGCCAAGCGGGTGGCGAAACCGAGAACAAGAGCCCCGGAAACTCCGGCAACACCCCTGCTGCCGAACGCCGCAACTCCGGGCAAGGCAGTGAAAACGGTAAGGGTAAGGGACCCGGGAGCGAGAATGGAGAAAACGGCGGGTCCTCCTAACGGTCCGGGAACCATCACCGCCGGCTGCATGCGTAGCTCCTAGGACTGCCTACCACCACAGATAGGGCCCCCGATGGGGCCCTATCTGTTTCCTAGGTGGCTTGCAAGGAGTGCGCGAACGTAGCGCGTTTGGTGTTCGGGCACATGAGGGAAAACCTCGCGCGGATCCTCGGAGTCGCAATGAAGGAGGGGGGTATGCCAAAGGACGCCAAGGAGGATTTGCCGGGTACCATCCAGCGATCGCCAAAAAAGGCACAGCGGACGTACGCGAAGACGCTCGAGTCCGCTCACGAACAGTACGACGATGAGGAGAGGGCTCATCGAACGGCTTACGCCGCCCTCAAGCACTCCTTTGAGAAGGTCGGAGACCACTGGGAGCCCAAGGACAAGAAGGGCCCGTCCGATCCCCAAGCTGAAGGCGGCCGGGGAACGAACCGGGAGACCGCAGGTGGAGTCGACGTGATGGGTCACACGAAGCAGGAGCTCCTGGAGCGAGCCAGGAAGCTGAACATCAAGGGACGGTCGAAGATGACCAAGATGGAGCTCGGCAAGGCGATCGCCCGCAAGCAGGACTAGGCTGCAAGAGCCATCTCTCCTGGGCGGCTAAGCCCTGGGCTGCCAGAGACCCAAGGTGTTGCCCTCACTGTCGATGAAATAGGCGCTGAACCCGATGTCTCCGACGGAGAACTTCCCGAGGGCGACCTGCCCTCCACAGCGCTCGATCGTCTCGAGTGCTTCGTCGATGTCGGGGACCTCGACAGTGATAACGGGGTTCGTGATAGGCCCCTGTCGCTTCAACATTCCTCCGTTGATGGCGCCCGGCTCTGCCGGCGTTCCTCCCTCGTCTGAGGGAGCCGTTCCCAACAACGTGTAGCCTGCCCCTTGCATCTCGTTGATGTCCCACCCGAAAGTCTGCCGGTAAAAGTCCTGCGCTCGACTCACGTCGTCGGCAGGGATCTCGAAGTGGACGACTCTATTAGGCATGCCTGGGCCTCCTCTTGGCTTGTCGGTTCTTTGTCGTCGAAGCGGCTCTTAGCGTTGCTCGTCCAAGCCTAGCTCCCGGCCTGACATCGCTAACAAATCGGAACGTATGCGAGCCCTCGGGGGTGGGTAAACAGGGGCGATGGCAACAGAGGTCGAGATGTTCACGATCGGCGTCGAGGAGGAGTTTCTCCTCGTCGACCCGGAGAGCCGGCGGCTGATTCCCCAAGCCGACCGCATACTGCCGCCCGCCAAGGAACTTCTCGGCGACCAGGTCGCGCCGGAGCTTCAGTCGTCCCAGATCGAAACTGGAACCACGATCTGCCGGACCCTCGATGACGTGAGAAACGAGCTGGTCCGCCTCCGGCGGGAGGTGAGTAGTGCGGCACAGCAGGAGGGCAAGGTCATCGCTGCATCCGGAACCCATCCTTTCTCGGACTGGCGGTCGAGCAAGATAACGCCGACGGAGGCCTACCAGAGGCTGGAGCGTGACTATCAGCAGCTTGCGCGCGAGCAGATCATCTGCGGCTGTCATGTCCACGTCGGGCTAAAGAATCGGGAAGAAGCGATCGACGTGATGAACCGCGTCCACCCCTGGCTTTCGCCGGTTCTCGCTTTGTCCGTCAACTCCCCGTTCTGGTTGGGAATAGACACCGGCTACGGCAGCTTCCGGAGCGAGATCTGGCGCCGTTGGCCGACCGCCGGCACCGCTCACTACTTCTCATCTCGGTCCGAATACGACGCTCTCGTCCAGACGCTCCTCGATACGGGGAGCATCGACGCCCCCGCGAGGATCTACTGGGACGTGCGTCCCTCGGCGGCGTTCAGCACACTCGAGTTCCGGGTGACCGATGTTTGCTTGACCGTTGATGAGGCAGTCATGGTTGCGGCTCTGTTCAGGGCGCTCGGGAGAACTTGTCACCGAATGGTTGAGCGAGGGGAGGAAGGGGTGCGGCCCAGACCCGAGCTGATCAAGTCCGCGACCTGGCGAGCAGCCCGGTACGGGATCGAGTCCGATCTCATCGATCTCGAAGCGGGAGCCTCGATCCCGGCGCGTGACCTGGTGGCCAAAATGCTCCGCTTTCTGGAACCTGACTTGGTCGAGCACGGCGAGTGGACGGAGGTTCGCGAGCTTGTGGAAGGCGTCCTTGCGAGGGGTACGGGATCGGCACGGCAGCGCGCGGCCTTCGCCAAGCGGGAGCGGATGGAAGACGTGGTGGACTACATCGTGACCGAAACCTACCCCTGAGCGATGACGCTCGAAAGCTCTACAGAGGACCGGCCAGCCATGGCTCGTCCAGCTGCAGTGGACGATGACAAAGACCAGCCATTTTTGGTACGTGATGCGACGTTCGAGGAGCTCGACGAGATCGCAGGCGTCCTAAAGGACTCTTATGAGGAGTACGGTCCTGCGGTCGCTGCTCAGGTCGCCGAGGGGCATTCGACGGACCTTGCCAATCTTCGGGAGGTGCCGGAAGACCTGGACCTCATCGTTGCGGTGCGCAATGGAGAGTTGGTCGGATCGGTCAGCTTCTATCGCAACGGGAGCCGTTACGCTTCCGGGTGGCCGCCCGATTGGCCCGCGATCCGCTTGCTCGCGGTGCGGCCGTGTGCGAGGGCGGCCGGCATAGGGCGAGCACTGACGATGGAGTGCGTGTTTCGTGCGCGGCAAGCGGGGGCAAAAAGGGTCGGGCTTCACACCACGTCCTTCATGGATGCGGCGAGGAGCATGTACGAACGGATTGGATTTCGCCGACTCCCCGCTCTCGACGTGGAGTACGCTCCCGGCTCGTCTGTCCTCGGGTACGTGCTGGAATTGTAGGCTGGAGGGCAGGCGACGGCGCCCTCGATCAAGGATTCGAGATTCTGGAGCAAAGAGTTTGGCGAAGATGGACAAAACCCTTTTCGGTGGAAAAGGGGACAAGAAGCGGAAACTGAAGCGAAGAGAGCCTGCGTTCGCCCAAACACTGGGGAGAGTGGGCGTAGTGACGAGGCAGCCGGCGGTTTGGGCGGGCGTCACCGCCGTCTTGGCCGCATTGGGAGGGCAAAAGGGCCGCCGGGCGGCTCTTAGAGGATCGACCTGTTACCTCATCGGAGCAGCCGTCGGGAATCTTCCCAAGCCGCTGTTCGGCAGGCCTCAGCCGCGGCAGCGAAGAGCAAAGAAGCCGCAAGTGGTTAGAGGTTCGTTCCCATCCGGTCACAACGCCGCCGAAGTCGCGTACGTGTTCGGCGCCGCTCAGGAGGCGCCGTCGGCGTTCGTGCCCCTGAGCGCTATGGCGTTGGTGGGGCACTGGTCGCTTCTCAGAGCGGGAAAGCATTACCTAAGCGACACGATCGTGGGCGGCTTTATGGGGCTGGGAGTCGTGGCCGCAGTGGCGAAGGCGTGGCGGCCTCGCCGGCCAATGATTCTCGAACTTCCGGATCGTCCCACGGGGGCCTCACGTACCCCGAAGCCCGAGCTCCCGCCGGCCGCCTCCCGTTAGCGCTCGCCGGGAAAATACTGCCGGCGGGTTTCGTGGAAATCCCTCCGGGTAGGGTAACCAAACGCCTTCAAACACCGAGGAGGACCGCGATGACCGAGGACGCAGCGCCTGGAACCGAGAACGTCGAGTCGCAGACCGTAGTGGAGAGCGAGGTCGACTCCGATACCGGTGAGACCGAGGCAAAGACGACAATCGCCGGACCAAGCGTCTCCGAACCGGTGTCGAAGACGACGGTCGAATCCGAGGGCTCGGAAGGCTAGCGAGCGCGAACAAAGGAAGGCGCCCCACGGGGGCGCCTTCGTGTTGAAGTGGGCCGGCTAGTTAAGCTGCGACCTTTTCCGGCCGGATCTTGAGCAGGAGACGCTTCTCGCCGGGCTGACGGAAGGGGTACTCGTCCTGACCTAGATACTTCTTCGCCAGTGAGTTGATGTGCTCGTCGGCTCCCTCAGCGGTCATCTCGATGACCTCACCCTGCAGGGAGAGCATCTCGTATGGATTCTCTTGGTCCACGACGTCAAGCGCTACATGAGGATTCCGACGTATGTTGCGCACCTTCTTCCGACCCTCCGCGGTGTTGACGAGGATGACGTCCTCCTCATCGCTTACATCGACCCAAACGGGAGTGACGTGCGGAGTGCCGTCGGGGTCGACCGTTGCAATATGGGCAATGTTGGGCTTCTTCAAGATCTCTTTTTGCTCTTTGGCAAGCATCCCTACCTCCAGATCTCCTATTCCAGTTAGTTGTACCCGCAACCATCTACCGCTAAACGTCGAACGCGGAGCCGTAGAGCTGGAGCAGAGGGGTAAGAAGGGGCGACGCCCGCGATCTTTTTGTCTCTAGCGATACCCTTGGTTCTGGTGAACCATCGGATTACCGGAACCGACGTAAAGAGCAACTGGGAAGGTCTGATGAATCAGGAGCAAGACACCTTGGAGCGCATTCGCAATGCGTTCCGCACGTTTTGCCGCGGAGAGCGAGTTGAGGGCCGAGCTCAGCTGTTTGCTATCTGGGAGGAGCTGGGGCCGGAAGGAGACATCTTTCACCGCACTGTCGTGGCGCACTATCTGGCGGACAGCGAGGACGATCCGAGTGGCGAGCTCGAGTGGGACTTGCGAGCGCTCGAGGTTGCGAACGAACTCACCGACGACGTTGCCGAATCCTATCCCTCGACGCCCGCCGTCCGCGCGTTTCTGCCCTCATTGCACCTCAACCTCGCCGACGACTATCGAAGGATGGGCGTTTTCGAGAAGGCGAGACTGCACGCAGACTTGGGCAGCGAGCTCAGCCGCGGACTCGGCATAGACGCATACAGCCAGACCGTTCGGGCCGGCCTAGCTCGGGTAGACACCCAGATCGAGGCGCGGGACCAGGGGCCGGCGATCGTCTTCGACCTTGACTAACCGACGATTGGGCCGTCTTCGACTTTGACTAACCGAGATTCGGCCGTCTTCGACTTTGACTAACCGGGCGATCCCGCCGACGCAGAGTCGGGCGCGACGGTGAGATGGAGAGCTCCTCGCACGGATCGAATGTTGGCCTGAAGTAGACTAAGCGCCCGAAAACGGGCGTTACGCCATCGAGGCCTAGGCCTGGGAGGAGGACAGCCACAGTGAGCGACGTCGGGGACGAGAGGGGCTTCAAAGAGCCCCCTGGCGACTTCATCACTGCTCCTGTGAACAGGGTTACGGCCCTCATGGATAGCCCCGACGGGGTGGCAGCGGCGGTGGAGGAGCTGACGCAAGCAGGGATCGACCGGGACGAGATCTTCGTCCTCTCGGGCCAGAAAGGGGCGGAACGAATCGACGTCTCGGGGCGGCACCATGGCCTTCGCGGAAGGATCTACAGGTTTGTCGAGCAGATGGGAGGGCTAAGCGAGGAGGTTGCACGAGCCGCAGACCATATGGCGGCCGGCGGTCTCGCAATCTCCGTGCCCGCTAAGGAGGAGGAGATCGCAAACAACGTTGCCGACATCCTCGAAGGCCACGGTGGTCACGAGATCATTCACCACGGGCGCTTCCACTGGGACCGCTTACGGCCCTGAACCTACGGCAAACCTTCGCGAAGGCCACCCGAGCGCGGATCTGTAGCGTTCGCATCTAACAGCTCCGGAAGGGAGCGCACCACGAAGTCGGGGCGCTCCGACTCCGGCAGCTGCTCATCCCAAGCACCGACCAGAATCGTGCTCATCCCCGCCCGGCGCCCCCCTTCGATGTCGGTTTGAGGCGAGTCACCGATGACGGCGATGCGATGACAGGTCCCCAGAAGCGATGAGGCCGCTTCGAACATGTAGGGCTCGGGTTTGCCTATGACCTTGGCGGTCCTGCCCGCGGCGACCTCTACCGCCGAAAGGATCGCCCCCACTGCCGGCCAGGGTCCGTCCGGCATCGGAAAAGTGGGATCCCTGTTGGTGGCGTAAAAGCGCGCTCCGCCACGCACCGCGAGTGCTGCTACACGCAGCTCCCTGTAATGGAAGTCCTCGTGTCCTCCGACAACCACAAACTCCGCATATCGCCCCGGCTCCCCTTCGACGACCTTCAGACCCGTTTGTTCGATTTCGTTCTTGAGAGCGGCCGTGCCGACGACGAACGCGGTCCTGCCCTCCGTCTTTTCATGCTGAGATATGTATTGAGCGGTAGCGGCGCCCGAAGTGAGGATCTCGTGCTCGGCGGCCGGTATACGCAAGCCCCGCAGCTTTTCGCAGTAGTATCTGCGGCTCGAACGAGGATCATTGGTAAGGAAGAGCAGCCGCTTACCCCGCTGCCGCAGCTCCTGGAGAGCCTCCCGCACTCCCGGTAGCGCCGTGTCGCCGACGTAGATCACGCCGTCGAGGTCTATCAAGAACGCATCAAACTCGTCCGCAAGAATCACCGCTTGGGCTCACCCGTCCTGTCCGATTGGATTGTGAAGGTAAGGCCAGCGTAGTTCACAGGGGAGGGGTTGGATCGTCCCGAAGCGCAAACAGTTAAGGCCGCCCGCCTCGTCGCGTACTTGCCGCCCGTTCAACGCCTCGCGGATCCAACGAGCGGTTATCTACCTCGACGAGGAAACGCGATCGGCCGAAGTTGCTTGGGAAGGTAGCGGTTTTGCCAAACACGTTCCTTCGCGGTGGCGGCGGCTGCATCGGCGGGCAGAGCGGCGAAGGTCGCGGCGCTGACCGCGTACCTTGCCGCGTGTCGCGCATGCTTGGGAACGTGGGTGGCTGCGGCGGCATGACCGGCCGCACGGGCGGCGGCGCGGGCCGCACCCTCGTTCGCCTCACGGGCGGCAGCGTGGGCAGCAGACGCGGCGGCGCGAGCCTCGCTCACTCCGATCTCACCCCGCACCCAGGCGCGCCCTGCCTCGACAGCTTTGCGAGGTCGTTCGTCTTGCGGGTACTCCTGCTCGAAGTAGGGGAGCACGTGCTCTGCGCACGCTGCGGCCCAAAGCACGAGTGTTGCATGGTCTGACCTATCGAGACCCACTTCTCTTCAGCTTTCTGGCTCGAGCCGCCCTTGATGGCTTTGTCAAGCCACTTGCGGGGTAGCGTGCTCGTCTCGCAAACGTTCTTACAAAGCTGAACGAGCAACGGCGAATAGTTCGGCAATGGAGGGTGAAAGGCAGACGGGGCTGTTAGTGGACTAGAACTCAGGCAAGGGAAGTGCGACCACGCCGAAGGCAAGAATGAACGGCGCTCCAGAAAATTCCGAGGCTCCGACTTCAACCCTCACCCAGGGGAACCCGTCGGCTTTATAGGTAACCCAAGCCGGCGCTGCTCCTACCCTCCAGGTGTCGAGGTCTGGCCGGCGTCGCCGGTCTGCTGCTCTTCGCCTCCTGGAAGATCGATCGTGGGCTGGTCGGCGTCTGCCGGCTGCTCGCCCCCGGCCGGCTGGTCGCCCCCGGCCGGCTGGTCGCCCCCGGGTACGTTCACGTCCACCTCCGCGTCCACGTCGGGTCGATCCTGCTGCTGCTCGACGTTCGTCCCGGTTTCACCCGTGCGGTCCGCCTCGTCGAGGTCCCCCCTGAAGAAGAAGAGCCACACAAGAAGCAGCACGATGAGGATCGCCAGGAGCGCCAGCAATATCCCGACAGGACTACGCTCCTCGATGATCGTTCTCCGAGGACGTCGTTCGTAGGACACCGCTCCCTCCTTTGTCGATTGCTATCGGTTTGTATTCCCTTCCCGCCAACTGGGAAACGATGCGCGCGAGGGCCGGACGCCGATCGGAGTGCGAGACGAAGGGTGCGAAAGGTACGTGTCGGCCAGGAGCCGGAGCCCGATCGGAAGGGAAAGTGAGACTAAAGGGGCTTGCCCAAGGCCGCCCCGACGCGTGTTCACAGGAGGAGAGGCGGGGACGGGCGAAACTACATCAATGTAATTAGATCTCGAGCGGTCCCCGGCGCCGCCGCGAGGCTCACACGCCGCGGGTGTCCTCCATGCCAGTACGGCCATCCGGTAAGCGTCTCGGGTCTTACTTACTCCCCGGTGCCATCGTGACGCAACAGGAGGTGACAGGACCGTTAGCAGCAGCCTTGAATTCGACGGACAAAGTGGGACCGCCTTGTTCGGTCAAAAGGCGTAGCAGTTCGGCCCTACTTAAGAGGCAAACCAGCTTTCTCAGGCTGGTCGTCTCCTTGCGTTTACCCTCCGTCAAAGTCGCGCACGAGCTCGCTCAGGGCTTCCACATCTGGCGTTTGGCCTGTCGAGACTCGTCTTGTGACGATTCTTCGCCTCCCTTCTAGATCTCAGCCAAATTTCGGTGTCGTCTCACCGGAGTCTCAGCGGCCCTTCCTAAGGTCGTAAGACCTCGTCTCCTTGCGAGGGCTCGTTCAACTCAATCCGTTGGGATTCCCGCTCCCTTGAAGTCGGCGATTCGAAAGGAGGTGAAAGAGTGAGCTTGAGGCTGAAGAGGTTCCTGGTCACGATTCTCGCAGCGCTGCCGACCACCTTCCTGTTCCCTGCTCAGGCGTCAGCGGCGGCATGCGTGAACGCTGTCAACGCTGCGATCCTTGGCAACGCCGAGCAGGAGAACGACTGCGAGACCGACGTCGACGTGGACGCTGGTCTGCCTGGCGTTCCCGAGTTACCTACTCCGTAAGGTGGCTAGCACCGGTCAGAAAAGGCCCTCGTGTGAGGGCCTTTTCTTATTCACAGACTGGAGCCGAGGGGATTCGAACCCCGACCCTGCATTGAATGCAATGCGCCCTGGCGAAAACGACGCCTACAGCGGCCCGCAAGCTGTGCTTACGCCTAATCCCGCTCATTTTTTAGGCGCAATCGCGTCTTTTGACCGGGCTCGTGCGCCGTCACGCGCTTCTAGAGGTAGATCGGCAGAGATCTCATCTCCTAGGGGACCTGGCCAAAGGGCGACCGCCTTCGGGTTGGCCTCCAACTTTTTCCAGTAGCAGTAGGATTGTCCCCTAAGGCAGGGCGTCGCGGGGGTGATGGGCGGGAACTACTACTGGCGCAGAAAGATGAAGCTCTTGCCGTAAGGCGAAGTTCGACCGCCTCCGTAATCCTCTGTTTTCCCGCTCTTAGAACAGATGGGCCTCGGCCTCCCGCGAACCCAGGTAGGAACGCGAACTGCCGCGCAACCGCCTACCCCCCGCGACAGTTACTCCGCTCGGCTGCGTCTGCCTTGGCGGGATCTCGGGCTCGTAACGCTGTTCTCGCTTGCGTTCCCCTGTGCTGTTTACCTGGCTGTCGCTCTCGTCTCACCCTTAGCGCTTGCCCGATGGTTGAAGGTCATTGCCACCGGCTACGCAATCACGAGCGTTGCCCTGTTGAGTGAAGCCATGATCGCCTTGCCTAGGCGACAAGCCGCTGCTCCTGCTTGGTCTTCCTTAGACGAAAAGGAATTGCCGAAGGTGACGGCCCTGGTCGTGGCCTATCTTCCCAACGAGCGGAACGTGATCCTCCCGGCCCTGCGGCACCTGCTGCATAGCATGGCAATCGCGCAGTCGAAGCTGCAGGTCATCTTGGCCTATAACACGCCGACTTCTCTGCCCGTCGAGCAGGAACTAGCGCGGCTCGCTGCGACCGATCGCCGCCTCGAGCTGCTCAAGGTGGAGGGAAGCGTCACGAAGGCCGAGAACATCAATGCCGCCCTCCCCCTCATCGCGGGGGAGATAACGGCTCTCTTCGATGCAGACCATCGTCCGGAGCCCCGCTGCTTCCTAAAGGCAATGCGGTGGTTTTCGCTCGGATACGACGCCGTGCAGGGAAGATGCCGAATCCGAAACGGCGGCAAGAACTGGCTGACGCGGATGATTCGGCTGGAGTTCTCGACCATGTACTCGGTCTTCCACACGGCCCGCTCGCTAGGGGCAGACACGGCGTTATTCGGAGGATCGAACGGTTATTGGCGGACGGAAGCGCTCCGCATTCTGAGGCTAGATTCCACGATGCTGACCGAAGACATCGACCTCACTGTGCGCGCTCTCTTGGCGGGGTACCGCATAGTGCACGACAGGAGCATCATCTCAACGGAGCTCGCGCCAACTACATTTACCAGCTGGTTCTACCAACGCCTGCGGTGGGCTCAAGGTTGGTACCAGGTCACGAGGAAGCATAGCGACGCTCTCGTCGAATCTGGGGCGCTAAACCCCTGGCAAAAGCTGTACTGGACCTACATGTTGCCTTGGCGAGAAGTCTTCGTCGCTATGTCCCTGCAGGCCCTACCGATCCTCCTGGTCTTAGTCGCCGTGCAAGTGAGGTTCGGGGCGGGATGGCACTGGGACCGATATATGACAGCGACTACGATTCTGACCCTGCTCAGCGGGTGTGTGACGCTCCTCGTCGCTCACCGACACGAGAGGTTGGTGGGGGGGCAGCGGCATTGGCCAGACGCCTTTGCCTACATGCTTGTAAACCCCGCGATAGCTGTCGTTCGAAACATCACGACTCTCGTTGCTTGGCTACGTGAGTCGAGACGTGAGCAGCAGTGGATAACAACCTCCCGGGACGGCAAAGGGCTTGTCCACGGGGATCTGCTGCCCCCGCGCAACTCGAAGGCAACTCCTGTGCCGACAGCTATCGATGCTTCTAACCGTCTCCCGCCCGAGATGGACGGAAGTTCGTTAAGGCGTTCCACCGCGTGGGTGGGGGTCATTGCGCTGACGCTTCTGGGCGCCGCGCTCCGTCTCTATGGCCTTGACTCGCAGAGCCTCTGGCTAGACGAGGGGATCAGTCTATGGCACGCGCAGAGGGAGAACATCCCCCAGATGTTGGCGTCGGTGAGCAAGGGGGATGTTCACCCCCCTCTGTACTTTGCAATCCTCCACCTATGGCTTCGGTTAAGCACCACCGACTCGGTCTTTTGGATACGCCTCCTATCCGTAATTGCTAGTTGCCTAACCATCCCATTGGCCTATGGGCTCGCGCGTCGCCTTTATGGTGAGATGGCAGGCTTTCTCAGCGCCCTCCTGCTCGCCGTCTCTCCCCTCAGCGTGCACTTCGCGCAGGAAGCGCGGCCATACGCTCTCCTCGGCCTGTCGTCTATGGCTGCAGGCTACTGCCTCGTCAGGGGACTTACTTCACAGAG
>JALZBO010000102.1 GCA_030863545.1 Actinomycetota bacterium | reverse complement strand
GCGGGTGATATGGCCGAGAGCCCCGAGCTGCGCCAGGAGGGGCTGGCGCAGGAGGAGAAAGCGGAGTCAGCGGAAAAGGCCGATGACGCGCTTGCCGAGGCACGCGGCCAGGAGGCGCGGGCCCGCGAGGCCGAGCTGGCCCAGGAGGCAGCTCAGGAAGACAAGTAGCCAGTTCGCGGGAGGGCCCTCCAGCGACGCGGGGGGAGCGACGGGAGACGTCGAATAGGAAACGTCTGGACGAAGGCGTTTGCGATGTCCCCACAGGCTCGCCCGTGTAGCATCTACTGAAGGTCGGCGGCGCTTAGAAGTAAACAGGGTAGAGCGCGAGCCGGGAGAACCGGCAGATCGCGTGCGAGACCTTCGTGAAGGCCGCGACGAAACGGCGGGCGGGGGAGCGTTGCCCTTCTCATCCTCCGGTGACAACTCAAAAGAGCTCCGCGCAGCCAGATATGAGGTCGGATTGGTTGACCTGGTGCCCGAGCAGGACGCGGGAAGGCAAGCTGTAGACGTCTTAGAGCAGCTTGCGCTCTACGTTGTCTCGGACCATAAGCTTCAGGAAGCGCTCCAGTTTGTTGCAGATCTGGCGCTCGCCGCGGTCTGGCGTGCAGATGGGGTCGGGATCTCGCTCAAGTGCGAAGGCGACGTGACTACGGCCGTTGCAACGAGCCAAGGCGCCGTCGGGATAGACGATCTTCGGTACGCGGTCAGCGCAGGGCCGTGCCTTGAAGCAATGAAGGGTGGCCAGATGTACGTGGTGGGATCGATGCTTACCGAGAGCCGGTGGCCCGATTTCACGAACAAGGCTCTGTATGCCGGAGTGCAAAGCATCGTTGCCTGTCCACTTTGGTCGCGGGACGAGATCCTGGGGGCGCTCAATTTTTTTTCGACCCGTGAGGAAGCCTTCACTTCGGCTGACCTCTCCATCGCCGAAGCCCTCGCCGCGAGAGCATCGGTGCTGTTGGTTAATGCGAAAGCATACGAGGCGGCTACGGCCCTCTCACTGCAGCTCGAGGAGGCCCTTCAGTCCCGCGCGGTCATCGACCAGGCCAAGGGAATCCTGATGGAGAGGGAACATATTTCGGCTGACGAGGCGTTTCAGAGGCTGAGGACTGCATCCCAGCAGGGAAACATCAAGGTCCGTGAGCTCGCGCAACGGATCGTGGACGACGTGGCCAACGAGCGGGATGAACGACGCAGCCTGCCCTGATTCATGTTGGGTCTTGGCCCACGAGGTCTCTCCCTCACGGACCGGGGCGCGAATCACCCTTATCGGGAGCAGTAGGCATCCAGAAACGCCCAAGCGGACCTGCGAGACCTCGATCTGGGGATGGGAGAGGCAGTGAACGTTTGGCGCGCCTGGGCCATCTGCACCATCGTGGGTGTCTTGCTGATCGCGCTGCCCGACTCGGACGATCGCATCTTTTCCTTCTCCGAGGAGCACGGCCCGGCCCTCGCCGATCTCATCGGCACCGTCGTTCTCCTGGCCGGCTGGGTGCTTCTGTGCGGTCTCATATGGAATGGGCGAAGCAACCTGCGGAGGGCCGGTCCCCAGGCCATCGGCCCCTTGATTGCCACCGCCATCGCCGGCTTGGTTCTGCTGGTGTGGTCGATCCGAAACGACGAGGGCAGATGGTGGATGTTAGGTGCACTGCTCATCGCCGGAGCGCAGTTCGCCGGTGCCGTTATTGCCGGCAGGACCGGTCTTTCCGACCGGACCGGCCGAAGCCGCGGGACGTCTCTCTAGTAGATCGATGCCCAGACTGATCTGGTCCGGGCTTACCTCTCAGCTATCGGCCTGTCACAACTTCCTGCCGATGTGCTCAGGAGGGGTCCGCGGTCGGGGCGGTGACGAGGTAGGCGAGCAGCCACGCGACGATCCCGGCAAGAATGACGCTCCCCATCCACAGGTGGACCGACCACCACACCCCAGTCGTGATGAGCAAAGCCAGAAAGTAGAGAAGGTAGTAGACCGAGGGGACGGCAAAGGCAAAAACTCGAAGCGACCTCGCGTCGGAGCCCGGGTGAACGTCGAGCCAGCGGAGGAGAAGGTCGGCTACTAGACCGGCGACCACGGCGGCCAGGATGACCGATGTTGGCGTGGTGCGGCTGAGAACGCTCAAACCTGCCGCATTCGCGCCGAGGATGAGAATGAAGCTTCCGAAAGGCAACCGGATCCTTCGCGCCGCGAGCAGGATGATCCCCACGAGGATGATCGACTGCAGCATGATTCCCGCCACTCCAAGCGCCTGATTCAAGAAGGTGAGCCGGGCATCTCCCGGCGCAGCTCCGTCCGCCTCCGGATTTACCAAGGGGTGCACGATCTGAGAGAAGAACGTGAACACGGACAGCACCAGCGTCAGGGAAAGCACCACGGGCACACGTGATGACCACCGATCCGGCAGATCCTGACGGAGAAAGGCTGAGCGGATCGGGCCGGTGATCATCAGGACGCCTCCCAACGCCAACCCCAAGTGGGTCGGGCTGTAGAGGGCGTCGACGCTCATCTCGATTCCCAAGATCAAGTGCCATATCGTGTCTCCAACCCCGCCTGCAACGAAGATTCCAACCCCTAAGAGTGAGAGGTCGTATCCGGGCGGGAGTGCCCTTCTCCAGTTCATGTCCGCAGAGTGGTTCCTCGCCAGCGTCAGCACGTAAAGCGCCGCGAGCGCAAGAAATCCTGAGTAAAGGACGCCGTGCCACGGCGTGAAGACCGACTGGTCGACCCTCCCGTGCGTGTGAGCCCACCCATCCAGGTACAACCCACCGACCAGCCACAGGCCAAGAAGCGTTGCCGCCCAGTCGAAACGTAGGCTGGGGGGCGCCGCGGCCGCTTCGTTTCGCGACGGCCTAGCCGTTAGCTTCGAGGCGAGCGAGCTCATCCGGGCGTCCTTCCTTCTCCGTCTGCGGCCTTTTCCGTCTGCCCGATCTCCGAGGCGAGCAGCCGGGCCGGCCCTTCCCGCACGCCAACCCTAAGCCGCCGGCTCGATCTCTTCCACCAGCGGTCGTTCGTCTGGAAGCGTGATCCGCTTGCGTTCCGCCATGTACCCCCAGGTACCTGCAGCCACTGCAGCCACCCCACCGATCGCAACTCCGGAACGAGCCCCGAAGGCGTCTGAGATCGCGCCGAGAAGTGGGCCCCCTATCGGAGTGCTACCGAGCAGGACCATGGACTGCAATGCCAAGACCCGCCCCCTGAATCGCGGATCCGCTCGGATTTGGAGAAGGGCGGTTGACAGCGTCATGAAGTTGACGCTCGCAACGCCCACGATGAGGGCAAGCGGAAAGGAGATTGCAATCGAATACGACGCGGCAAGAAGCAACATCGAGGCTCCGAACCCCAGGGCGGCCCTAACGATCGTAGGCACGCCGACGATCGGCCGGTGGGCGGCCGCAAGGGCGCCGAAGAGAGATCCGGCGCTTAGCACGGAGTAGACGAGCGTGTAGGTTGCGTCCGTCCCCCCGAGGGTCTTCTTGACGAACAGCGGCAGTACGACCGCAAAGTTGAAGGTCAGGGCGCCTATGACAGCCATCATGACGAGCGTTAACCAGAGCTCGGGAATCGCGCGGACGTAGCGAAGCCCCTCTCTGATCTGGCCTCTCGCTTTCGCCGTAGGGGGCGCCCGCCGGAGCTCTCCGGGGCGCACCATCCCTAGACACGCCAGGGCCGGGAGGTAAGAAAGGCCGTCGACCACGAAGCACCAGCCGAATCCGACCGTCGTCACGAGCAGACCGGCGAGGGCTGGTCCGAGGATCCTAGACCCCGTCATTAGCGCGCTGTTGAGCGTGACCGCGTTGTGCAGCCTTTGTTCGGGAACCAACTCTGCGACGAAGGCTCGACGTGCCGGGTTGTCAAGAGCGAGCAGGAAACCCCCTGCGAGAGCCGTGAGATAAAAGGCCGGAAGGGGCGCCTGGTGCATGAACGCTAGGGCGGCGAGGCCAAGGGACTGGAACATTGCAAGCGCCTGGGTGCCGATCAGCAGCTTGCGCTTGTCGGATCGGTCCGCGATCAGGCCGGCCCACGGGCCGAGCAGGAGCAATGGGCCGAATTGGCAAACCATCAACAAGCCAATTGCGAGCCCTCGGTCCGTCCGATCGAGCACGAGCAGGACCAAGGCGACGGATGTTAGCCAGTTGCCCACCTGCGAAACTAGCTGCCCGACGAAGAACAGTCGAAAGTTGCGCACGGCCAAGGCCTCAAACGTGCTCTTCGCGGTGTTCACGATGCGGGTAGCTAAGCCGGCGCGCGTGGGCTCAGAAGGGGGGGAGGCCATAAGTCGATGGTAGCCCGAAGCCCGCCGCTAGCGGCGGTAGCCCGCCGTACGGCGCGGTCTGCAGGGTGGACCGGTACGACGGCGGAATCGGGGAGCGCGCCGACCTGCCACTGCCCCCTCAGTTCGTCGAAGGGTCCCAGGGCATGGTCGAAAGAATCTTGAACTTTCCACCCTTCCGTCTCAGGACCGCGCTCCAGAGGCGCTCGGGATCTTCGACGAAGACGTCTTCCGGCAGGGCGAGCTCCAGAATCCACGACGACTCGTCGATCTCTGCCTCCAGCTGGCCGGGACCCCACCCCGCGTATCCTGCAAAGACCCTCGCCCTGCGGATGCCGACGAGATCGTCCGCTTCGACTCCTCTGTTCGGAAAGCCGATGGAACCCATGATGAGCGTTCCTGCCTGCCCCGGATGCTCGAACTCGGCGACGATCACGGCCTGCTCCGGCTGAACGGGACCTCCAAGGAAAAGAGGAGTGCCGGGAGGGACCAGCCCAGCCAGCGACGGCGCCGCCTCGTCTACCGACAGGGGAGCCTGCCGATTGAGAACGAGGCCGACCGCCCCCTCGTCGGTGTGCTCGGCGACGAGCACGACGGTTCTGCGAAAGTTGGGATCGAGAAGGGACGCTCCCGCTATCAGAAGGTTTCCCTGCAGCTTCTCCAGCCGGGCACCCCCTTATCGCTGCTCACGTCGAGGGACAGACGACGTGCTCAAGCAACCTTGTCTGGCCTGACGCTCTCCCCCTCGATGAGGGCAAGGACCGCTTCCTCGATCTTGCCTCGAAGAGCAAGGTCGTCGAGTTCGCTCGGGTCCAGGCCCTCGAGCGCGGGCGCGATCGTGACGCCCGAGAGGTACTCGTCGATCACCCGGGGAAAGATGTAGGAGCTGCGGGCAACGGCAGGCGTATTGCCCAGATGTTCGGCGACCTCCCTTACTGCCGCGGCCACCACTCGCTTTCGTGCCGTCACAGACGTCGCCTCCTTGTCGGAGCTGCCGAGGGCGACGGCGGCGAGCACTGTGGCGCTCCAGGTCCTGAAATCCTTGGCGGTGTAGTCACCGCCGGTTATCGACTTTATGTAGTCGTTGATGTCACTGGAGCGGAGGTCAACCCACAGCCTTCCCACCTTGTACGCGAGAAGCTCCTTCCCCTGCCTGCGCTTCTTGAGTTCGGCTAAGACCTCGGCTATCTCGGGGTCGACGATGGTCTGAATCACGCGTTTTCCGCCCTTTGCGATGTAGTCGAAGGTCACCTGACCTTTAGGGCCAACCTTCACATGGCGCTTGAGGATCGTCGCCACGCCGTACGTCTGGTTTTGGGCCGCATACTGCTCGGTCCCGATCCTGAAGAGGCCCCGGTCGAGCATGCGGGTGGCACATGCGAGGACTCGCTCCCTTCCTAGCCCTGGGCGGCGAATGTGCTCGGCGACGACCGTTCTTAGAGCCGGCAAGGTGCGAGCAAATTCAACCATCCGCTCGAATTTGAGCTGGTCCCGCTTCGTCCTCCACCGCTCGTGATAGAGGTACTGCCTGCGTCCTGCGGCGTCGGTCCCCACTGCCTGGATGTGGCCCATGGGATGGGGGCTAATCCACACGTCCCTCCAGGCGGGGGGGATGACGAGCGTTCTGATGCGCGCAAGCGTCTCCGGATCCTCTACGCGGTCGCCGTGCTCATCGACGTAGTAGAAGCCCCGGCCTTTTCTAAGACGAACTATTCCCGGCCCTGTCGAGTCAACGCGCCGGAGCCTTGGCATCTCTAAGTCCTCCTCGGTCGGGCGGAGTCGTACCCGAGACCGGCAACGATAAACCTGGGGCCCGGTTTCCCCTGAAGCCGTGGGTAAAGAGTTCTCACGTCAACGAGAGGCAAACGGTCGGCATGCCGAAGATAGGGGTCATCTCCGACACTCACATTCCGGGACGGGGGAGGCGCCTGCCCCAGCAAGTGTTCGAGCTCTTCGAGGGCGCCGACCTCATCCTTCACGCCGGCGACGTCATCGGTAGCTCTGTCCTGGAGGAGCTGGAGAGGATCGCCCCGACCACCGCCGTCCTCGGCAACTGCGACCTGCCGGAGCTTGCCAAGACCTTGCCGCCTAAGACCACGGTGAGAATGGGGGACCTTGCAATCGGCATGGTTCACGATTCTGGGTCCAAGGAGGGCCGGAGGCCCCGCTTGGCGGCTGCCTTTCGGGGCCACCGTGTCGTGGTCTTCGGCCACTCCCATCGCCCGATGATCGAGGACGATGGGTCGCTCCTGCTCTTGAACCCCGGCAGCGCGTGCGACCCCCGTTGGGCCAAGGTGCCGACGGTAGCGATTCTCGAGATCGAAGACGGCCACCCTCAAGCGAGGCTCGTGGAGCTGGCGCGCTAACGGAGCGCGGGCAAGATCTCTCGTTCGTACAAGTCGAACATCTGCTCCTGGTTCGGCCCAACCTGGTGAACCCAGACATGATCGAACCCGGCGTTGATCGCCTCTCGAATCTTTGAAATGTGCTGCTCCGGATCTTTACTGCACACGACGTCGCTAGCCACCCTTTCTTCTGTGATGAGCTCGGCCACCGCCTCGAACTCCTCGGGGAGGCGAAGCTCGGTGATGAGCGGGCCGGGGACGGCCTCGTTCGGCCATTGGTGACGGACGAAGCGGCGCGAAGCGGCCTCATCCTCGCCGACGCAAACAGTCACCTTCATGTATCGAGGCTTGCCCTTGCCGCCGGCTTCCTGGAAGCTCCGGGAGATCTCGGGGTCGGGAATCGGGCTCATGAGGCCGTCGGCTTTCTCGGCCACCGTCCCTGCGGTCACCCCACCCGACGCCGCAACCACAATGGGAGGCGGTTGCTCGGGAAGGTCGAAGATGCGGGCACCCTCGACCGTGAAGTACGTCCCGCGGTGACTCGTCGTGTCGCCCCGCCAGAGATCCCTCAGGACGTCGATCGCCTCCATCAGCATCTCGAGGCGGACGCGCTGCGTCGGCCAGTCCTGTCCGACGACGTGCTCGTTGAGGTTTTCGCCGGTCCCGATCCCGAGAAAGAAGCGCCCGGGCATCATGGTGGCGACTGTCGCTGCCGCGTGGGCAACGATCGCGGGGTGAACGCGGATGATCGGAGCGGTCACGCCGGTTCCGACCTTCAAGCGTTCCGTCGCGTGTGCGATGCCGCCGAGAACCGACCAGACGAACGGGGAGTGGCCCTGCTGGCTCACCCAGGGGTGAAAGTGGTCCGAGATGACGCCGAAGTCGAATCCGGCCTCCTCGGCACGGCGCGCATAGCGGACGAGGTCGCTCGCGGAGTGCTCCTCGCTCGAGAGGTGATAGCCGATCTGGGGGGCGTCCATCGCCCCATCTTTGCCGCGGGCCCCCCCCGCTAAACGTGTGGTGGCGGACTAGGGGCTTAGCTCGGGGTGAGACGCGTCCGTAAATTCCCGGAACTCCCCCGTGATTAGAAACGCCACCTGCTCGGCAATGTCGACTGCGTGGTCGCCGATCCTCTCTATCTGGCGGGAGACCGTATGCATCCCGATGGCCCACTGGAGCATGCGCTTGTCCTCCGAGACGGGGAGGATCGTGCGCAGCATCCCGCGGTTGAGCCGGTCGAGGGGATCGTCCATCACGGGCAGCTGGTAGGCGAGCTCGAGGTCCCGCCTTGCGAAGGCGTCCATCGACGCCGCGATCATCTTGAGAGCAATCCCGCTCATCTCATTGATGTTGGTCAGGATCGATTGGCTTCTCGGCAGGTCGGCAACCGACTGCCCTATCTTCGCCATGTTGACCGCCATGTCCGCCACCCTTTCCAGATGGAGGTTGATGTGGAGGACGGCGGTCAAGAAGCGCAGGTCGGTGGCGACCGGTGTCTGGAGGGCGAACAGGCCCAGAACCCGTCTCTCGACGTCCAGGTAGTAATAGTCGACCTCGTCGTCGCTCAGTATGACTTGCTCGAACAAGCTCGGCTCGTTGTCGACGAGGCCTGTGACCGCCTGTGCGACCTGCTCCTGGGATGCGGCGCTCATTGCTTGCAGCTGGGCCTCCAGCTCCTGAAGCTCGGCGTCGAAGTGCCTCCTGACGTTCACCATTCGACGCTTCGGCCGCTCGGTTGCCATCACCCGAACCTTCCCGTGATGTACGCCTCCGTCCTGGCGTCTTTGGGTTTGGTGAAGATCTCGGTCGTGGGTCCGTACTCGACGAGCATCCCGGTGCGGTGCCCGTCTCCAGAGACCTCGACGGTCAAGAAGGCGGTCATGTCGCTGACCCTAGCGGCCTGCTGCATGTTGTGGGTGACGATGACGATCGTGTACTCCTCCTTCAGGCTGTGCATGAGGTCCTCGATTCTGGAGGTCGCGACGGGGTCTAGGGCGGAAGCCGGCTCGTCCATCAGGATCACGTCGGGTTCAACCGCCAGAGCCCGGGCGATGCACAGCCTTTGCTGCTGCCCGCCGCTGAGGGCCAGCGCGCTGGTCCTCAGCTTGTTCTTCACCTCATCCCAGAGGGCCGCACCCCTCAGCGCCTGCTCGACCCGGTCGTCGGTGTCGTCGGTCAGGCCGTTGACCCTGAGGCCGAATGCAATGTTGTCGTAGATGGACTTGGGGAAGGGGTTGGGCTTCTGGAAGACCATACCGATTCGTCGTCGAACCTCAACGGGGTCGACCCCCGGGCCGTACAGATCCTCCCCGTGGTACAGGACCTCTCCTATGACGGTGGCCGATGGGATGAGGTCGTTCATCCGATTGAAACACCGGATCAGCGTGCTCTTGCCGCATCCGCTCGGTCCGATGATCGCGGTGATCAGGTTTCGGCCGATGTCGGCGGTCACCTTGTGGATCGCAACGTGCTCGCCGTAACGAACCCCTAGGTCGCGAGTCCGGAAGACGGGCTCGGAGTCCGGTTCCCACTGAGGGGAGCTATCGGGGACGGCGCGCCGTATGTCGAGGGTGATATCGGGAGCGGGCTTCGCAACCTTGCTCATAGCCTCTTTTGGTACCTGTTCCTCAACAAGATCGCCGCGGCATTCATCACGAGCAGGACGACCAACAGCACCACGATACCGGCTGCCGCGGTTGCGGCAAAGGCGGCCTGGGGCCGTGACGTCCAGTTGAAGATCTGAATCGGCAAGGCAGTGAAGCGGTCCATCAGCGAGGTCGGCACGAAAGTGACGTAGGTGAGCGCCCCCATCGTGATCAGAGGCGCCGTTTCCCCGATGGCCCTGGAGAGCGCCAAGATGATGCCCGTCAAAAACCCGGGTAGTGCGGCGGGAAGCACCTGGCGAGAAACAGCTTGCCACTGGGTCGCTCCCAAAGCGAGAGCTCCCTCACGGATCGAGGGGGGCACCGCGCGCAACGCCTCCCTGCCTGCGAGGATGATGACGGGCAAGACGAGCAGGCCCAAGGTCATCCCGCCGGCAAGCACGGACCTGCCCATCCGGAAGAAGCGAACGAAGACAGCGAGGCCCAACAGCCCGTAGATGATCGAGGGAACGCCGGCGAGGTTGGCGATGTTCAGCTCGATGAGCGTCGCCAGCCGCCCCTTCTTCGCGAACTCCTCGAGGTAGATTGCCGCTCCCATCCCGATCGGAACCGAGAAGAGGGTGCAGACGCTGATCAGCCAGAGCGTGCCGTAAATCGCCGGTCTTGCGCCCGCTCGCTCTGCAAACCTCGAGGGCAGGGAAGTCAGGAATTCAACTGAGAGGCGGGGGACTCCGAGCCGGAACACGTCGACGAGCAGGGCCGCGAGCGAAGCCACGCCAACCAGAACCGCCAAGAGCAAGATGGCGACAAACGTCTTCTCCCTGAGATTCGAGGCGCCCCGGGAGACCGTGAGGGAGACGGTGCGCGAGCTCACTCGTAAGCCTCCTTGAAACGCCGGACGATCCGGATGCTGATGAGGTTCAAGATCAGCGTCATCACGAACAAGGTCGTCCCGACGGCAAAGATCGTCTTGTAAGCGATCGCCCCCGTGGGCGTGTCTCCGAGGCTCACCTGCACGATGTACGCGGTCATCGTCTGCATTCCTTCTAGAGGGTTGAAGGAGATGCGGGGAGCTGCGTTTGCAGCGATGGCCACGATCATGGTCTCGCCGATTGCTCGGGACATTGCGAGGATCACCGATGCGGCCAGGCCGGAGAGGGCGGCGGGGACGATGACCCTGAGCGCGGTTATACGGCGAGTGGCCCCCAGGGCGTAAGCCCCCTCCCTCAGCGAGGAGGGGACCGCTCGAAGAGCGTCCTCCGACAGGGAGGCGATGGTAGGGATGATCATGAGCCCGACCACCAGGCCCGCGGACAAAGCGTTGAAGCGGTCTATCGTCGGAAAGATGCGCCTGAGAACGACGGGGGTGACGAAGTTGAGGGCGAAGAATCCCAGCACGACCGTCGGGATTCCCGCCAGGATCTCGAGGAACGGCTTGAGCCAGCGTCGCACAGCCGCCGGTGCATACTCGCTGAGGTAGATGGCGATGGCGAGACCCAAGGGCACCGCGAAGAGGACCGCGATCGCCGTTACCATCAAAGTGCCGTTGATAAGCGGCAGGACACCAAAAGATGCGTTTCTGCCGAACGTGGGCGCCCAACTCGTACCGGTGAAGTAGTCGAGCGGGCTGATCTCCCGGAAGAAGTTGATCGTCTCGGAGAGGAGCGCCATGACGATTCCGACCGTCGTCAGAACCGAGATCAGCCCGCAAAGCACGAGCAGGGACCGGATGGCCTTCTCCATTGGGCGTCCGCGACGGTTCAGGGACCGTGAGCGCGTCACTCCAAGCCGTGAATCCGCTATGGCGACCCTCCTGGCTGCGGGCCGCCAACTGCGGCACTGAGCTCGTCCTTCTCGGCTCGGAGAGCTTCTTCCGGGAGGGGGACGTAACCAACGTCTGCAAGAATGCCGCTCACATTGGCGAGGTAGAAGTCGACGAAGGCCTGCATCTCGGGGCGTCCGAGCGAGGACTTCTTGACGTAGACGAACAAAGGCCGGGACAGCGGCGTGTAGGTGCCGCGTTGCACAGTCTCGACGCTCGGGGTGACACACCCTTGGCCTGCATCGACGCCGACGAGGTTGAGTCTGTCGCTGTTCTCCTGGTAGTAGGCGAAGCCAAAATAGGCGAGGGCGCCCTCGTCACCCTCCACCCCCTGAACCAGGACATTGTCATCCTCGGACGGGGTGTAATCGGTCCGGCTCGCGCCCTCCTCGCCGTTGATCACCTGCGTGAAGTAGTCGAAAGTCCCGGAGTCCGTGCCGGGGCCAAACAGGTTCAAGCGCATGTTCGGGAAGCCCGGCCTTATGTCCCTCCAGTTGTTGACCCTCGAGTTGGGCTCCCAGATCCTCCTGAGCTCGGCGGTCGTCAGGCATCTTGCGAAGTCGTTGTCTTCGTTGACGACTATCGCGAGTCCGTCGAGCGCAACCGAGAGCTCGATGTATTCGATGCCCTCGGCAGCGCAAGCCTGCCTTTCGCCGTCCTCAATTGGACGCGAAGCGTTCTGGATGTCGGTCTCGCCGTTGCAAAACTTCTCGAAGCCGCCGCCCGTTCCGGAGGTCCCCACCGTTACGTTGACGCCGGGGTTCGTTCTTTGGAACTCCTCGGCCACGGCTTCCGTTATCGGGAAGACAGTCGAGGAACCGTCGCCCACGATACGCCCCCTGAGGCCCGACTCCTCACCTTGGTTCCCACCGCAGGCAGCGAGAAGCACCGAAATCACGACGAGGGATACGCCTCTGGAACGGAGATTGGCAGCGCCTCGCCGATTCGACGTGCGATGCCATCGGGTCAAGTGCCTCTCCCTTGACGCGGGCGGGTCAGGTGCCCCTCCATCTTGCTGGTTGCTCTTCTCGTGACGCTAACAAGCTTGGCTGCTGTTATGGTGTTCTCAATCTGAACTCTGCCTGAACTTTGACCCGCACGACGACGATCCTCGTCATAGAGGACGACCCCACCATGGCCGAGATGCTCGCTTACAACCTGCGGCGGGAGGGTTTCGAGGTCGACGTAGCGGCCGACGGTGAGGCCGGGCTCGTTAAGGGAAGCTCGCCGGAAGTCGTCTTGCTGGTCCTCGACCTTATGCTCCCAGGACTCGACGGTTTTCACGTCACGAGGGAGATCAGGCAGCGGCGCCCGGAGCTCCCCATCCTGATGCTCACCGCCCGGGGCGAGGAGAGGATCCGCCTGCAAGGCTTCGGCGCGGGCGTAGACGACTTCCTCGCCAAACCCTTCTCGATGGGGGAGCTCATCGCGAGGGTCAAGGCGCTCATCCGGAGGTCGAGGACGACGGCCTTTCGCGCCGAGGCTCCCGCCGAGCTGTTGTTCGGAGACCTCAGAATCCATGCGCGGGATTTCCGGTGCTGGGTGGGAGATGAAGAAGTGCCCATACGCCCAAAGGAGCTCACCCTCCTAGCGACGCTGGCAGGAGAGCCGGGGCGGCTGTTCTCGCGAGCCGAGCTCGCGGAGAAGGTGTGGGGTTACGGCAACATGACCGATACGCGCACGATCGATACCCACATCAAGAACATCAGGCGGAAGGTCGAGGGCCGTTCGTCCTTCACGTATATATCCACAGTCCGCGGAATCGGATACCGCTTTCGTGTTCAGCCCAGGCAGAGGTCTGGATGAGGGGACGCGGACTCTTTTCGCGGATCTTGCTTGCCCACCTGGCTGCAGCTCTGGCCGGGCTTGCGTTGCTAGCATGGTTGCTAGACCTCACCCTTAAGCGCTGGAACGTTTCCGCCCCCCAGCAACTGGAGGCGAGGCGCTTGGTCGCGATCGGGGCCGTCGCCATCGGCCTGCTTCTGCTTGCCACTTCGGCCTTCCTGGTCAGGGCGTTGAGGAGGGCGCTTCGGGAGGTGTCCGTCGAGGCTGGCCGCCTCGGCAGGGGAAGCGCTGCTCCGGGGAATGCCCGGCCGATGACCAGGGAGATCCGGGAGCTCTCTGAAGCCATCAACGACATGGCCAAGGAGCTCGCCGGGGTGATCGATCAGCTCAGGTCGGAGACGGCCCTCCGCGAGCAGATCCTAGCGTCGATGCGAGAGGGGGTAATCCTGAGCGATCCTTCGACAGGGCTGATCTATGCGAACCGAGCAGCGGCGGAGATGTTCGGACGGGAATCTATCGACCAGCTGCCTCCCCAGCTCGACGGAGAGGGCGAGCGGGAGCTCACCGTGTATCACCCCGTCCGGAGGGAGCTGCGTTCGACGTCCGTCAAGTTGAAGGACGGGCGAAGCCTCATCGTCATACAGGACGAGACGGCGCGAAAGCGGACGGAGGCGATCAGAACGGACTTCGTCGCAAACGCATCCCATGAGCTGAAGACGCCCGTAGCGGGGATTCTCGTGACCGCGGAGACCCTGGAGCAGGCGATCAGGGAAGACCCAAAGTCGGCGCGCCGGTTTGCCCGAAACCTCGTGGAGGAGGTGAGGCGGCTAGGCCGGCTGGTTCAGGACCTTCTCGACCTTGCAAGGTTGGAGCAGGGAAGGGGACGCCCCGAGCACGTCCAGCTTGCCCCCATAGTCGGCAAGCAAATCGACGAGGTGAGGGAGCGGGCCCAGTCAAAGGGACTGCAGTTGGAGTCTCGACTCGACGACGAATGCGCGACTCTGGGGATTGAGGAGGATCTCGCGCTCTTGGCGCGCAACCTCCTCGAAAACGCCGTGGGGTATACAGCGCAAGGAAGGATCGAGGTGTCGCTGTCGAGTGTGGGGGAGTGGGTGCAGCTGACCATCTCCGATACGGGGGTGGGCATTCCCACCGTGGACCTCGACCGGATCTTCGAACGCTTCTACCGAGTCGACAAGGCGAGGAGCCGGGACACCGGGGGCACGGGCTTGGGCCTTTCGATCGTGCGGCACGTTGCAGAGAGCCACGGGGGAGTCGTGGAGGTCACGAGCGAGCTAGGACACGGCTCGACCTTCGTCGTCCGCCTGCCCTCGGCACCCCTTCCCTCGAATCAGCCGGACTAGCTGGTCGTCAGCTTTCGGCCATCCGTCATTTGCGGCACGTGGTGAGCTTCTCCGGCCCCTTGTTGCACCACTCCGCGATGTAGGCCTCGATGGCCGCCTCCGAGAAGCGGTCGCACTTCTGCATGCGCGTCCACGACGCGATCACTATCGGCCTGTCGATAGTGTCGTTCGGGTTCGAGACGACGCCGTCGCGGTAAGAGTCCACCAGGTCGTTGAGCTCGTCGACTTGAGCCGGGGGGAGACCCTTATGGTGGATCACGATCCCTCCGTGCTCGAGGTTGTGGACCAGCGTCTCCTTCGGAACGGACTCTTGGTAAGAGCCCCACGGGGCAGCTTGTGGATGATGCGAGCCCGAAGTGGGTGGATTCGTCTTGTAGTCGTTGAACGTCGCGTTCTGGTTGGGGAGGTGATCTCTGCCCTCCAAAGCGAAAGTTTGGACCGGGCCGCATCCCGCTGCTCGAGCCGCTTGCGCGGCTTGTTGACGGCGGGAAGTGTTGCGCTGAACTACGAACGCGGTGATCGCCAACAAAGCTACGAGAACGACTCCGGCGATGAGGATTTGCTTCCGCCGCTTTTGCTGCTGCCTCCGCTTGGCGGCGTTGAGCCTCTCCTGCCTCGACGCCTCCCGCTTGATCCTTCGTTCCTCCGCCGCCTTGGTGGACTCGCGAGCGGACTCCGCCGTGGCTGCTCCGGCTCGGGCCCTCGATTGGCTGGATTCTTTCTGCTCTGCGGACGGGCTTGGGGAAGAGGAGACGCCGCGGGTGCTCTTGCCCGAAGAGGTCTCGGTGCCTGGATTCGAGCTCTTGTCCTGGGCGGACGTCTTCGTCTGGCTCGAAGCCTTGGCCTGCCCGGCACTCTTGCCCTGGGCAGGCCGCTTTCCTTGTTGGGGTCGCTTGCGTTGAGATGGGCGCTTCTTGGGAGGAGCCATCCGAACGATCCTACCTAATGAAGACTCGACCCGACGCGCTCGGACATTATCGGCCGGCCGCCACCGGCTCGATGTCGAAGTCTTCGTAGGTGGACAGCGCCCGGTACTCGACGCCCTTCTCCTCGAACAGCTTGCGCGCCGACTCCCCCCGGTCGACGATGGCGAGCGCCAGCACCACCTCTACGCCGGTTCCCGCCACCGCATCTAGAGCGTCGAGGATCGACTTCCCCGTGGTCACCACGTCCTCGACTAGGAGGACCTTCATACCGGGCTTTAGCTCGGCGCCTTCGATCAACTTTTGCTTCCCGTGTGCTTTCGCCTTACTACGAACCGAGAACCACTTAGTGCCGGTCAAGACCGCTACCGCATGAGCCGTCGGGTCGGCGCCCATGGTGGGACCACCGATCGCGTCGAAGGAGACGCCCGCTCGCGCGGCCTCCTGAATAACCGCCTCCGCAACGTGCTTGAGGCTCTCTCCCGAGGCGAGCGCGCGTTTTCCATCGATGTAGTCGTGGCTCCACTCGCCGGACGAAAGTTGGAATGGCTGCTGTCGCCGTTCGTAGCCAAGCCGGCGGATTAGATCCACAAGCTCCTTGTTCGTTTGCCGCAACCTCGCTCCAGTGCTCCGACGAAGCCCAGGCGTCAAAGGCTCCAGAGTCTAACCAACGAGGCGTTTCAGATTGCGTCCGGCTCCGTCGGTTTGAGCTCTCGCAGATCCGAGTCCGGCGACCGGCGCTGCTTCAAGGTGTTGGGGGGCCGAACCGGGCGTGGGTCGGCCGGATCGTTCACGACGCGAAAGTACTTCCACATATTCCGTCTATGTCTCAAGTTTTGCCGCCACTGTGGCAAGTGCTCCTCTTCGGGGTCCGGCTCAGGAGGCTCCCACTCGAACTTCGCCGGCTCTCGCGGGTACACCCAGCCGACGGCCTTGAAGAGATCGAGCACCTCGGCTTCCGTCGTCGGAATCTTTTCCGAAGCCTGCTTTGGCTTGGCCTGCTTAGCCCGGGAGTTGCGCTCGATGGTCACCCTCTCGACCAGAGGAGGCACCGTCCGGTACTTGCCCTTCCCTGAAAGGTAAAACTCGGTTCCGCACTGGGGGCAGAGGTAGGTTGGCTGCCCGCGGTGCTTACCCACGATCTCGTAGCTCATCTCCGTCTCTGGCGTGCTATGGCTTGGGCAAGATGGGCATCTCACGTCTGCGCTCACTGGATGCCTTCCTTTCTGCAGGGGGTCACCGATCGAGGAAAGGGGGACTCTTCTCGAAAGTCAGACCAAAACGACGTTTGTTCGCCTATATATCGGCAGAAAAGGCGGCTCCGTTTAGCGCGAATTTGAGGCCGCGCCAAGAAAGTTCAGTAAAGCGCGTGTGGTCTGGCGGCTAGACCCCGAAGTCGAAGGGGAAGCCGGCGCCGAACGACTTTGCCGCCGTTGCGCCCCCGCCGCCGCCTGCGTCAGCCGAGGGGCCGGCGGAGCTGCCCGCTCCGAACGATGCGCCGGAACCGGAGCCGTGGGCAACCGAAGGTCCCGTTGCTGCTACCTTGGCACCTCTAGGTGAATCGTTGATGGTCGCGCCCGAAAAGTCACCGCTCCCGCCGGCCGAGCCACCGCCTCCACCGCCTCCGGCGTTTCCTCCTCCGCTCCCGCCGTCACCGGCGTGACCGTCTCCGCCCGGCCCGCCGTCACCGTCGCCTCCGAAGGTGTTGCCGCTCGATCCACCGGAGCCTCCACTCCCGGCGCGGCCGCTCGAGCCTCCTGCGCCGCCGTCGCCACTGTCGCCAGCGTCGCCGGTGTTCCCGGTTTGAGCGTCGATGTCTCCCTCAGTCTCAGACTGTACCTGAGCTAGCGCGGTCGGGAGCATGACCCAGATCAGGATCGCGCAGAGCGCAAGGGCAAGCAGTATCTTGTTGGCCCTCATCCCCACCTCTCACGATCCGTCAGCGAGCAAATGCTGGACGTGATACTAGCCTAAAAGCAACGTCCGTCCCAGCCTTGTTCGGGCATCTGTCGGACTCGTTTTCCTTTAATCCGCTCGGGGGGCGTCATCCTGCGCAAGGGGACGAACCTGAGCCTCCCAGACCGCCGCTTTCGTGTCGCAGCTTCCTCCGGCGCTCGCTGCTCGGCCGGTAGGTTTGAACGTCGTGCTCTTCGTTGCCCTCGCCGCGGTGACGACAGCCCGGCCGTCTCTGACCTCGGAGTGCGTCGGCGTCACCTCCACCAGGTTTGCTGCTTCGAACGCCGCGTCGATCACTTCGCCGTCGGCGCCTCTGCACTGGGCTGACAGCAAAGAGGGGAAGGTCTGCGAGGTGCGGTAGACCCTGTTTTCATAGGTGAGCGTCGCGGGGATGGGGGGCTCGGACGGGTTGTCGGGGTCGGAGGCCGAGATCGTTGCGCTGCAT